>CADADV010000003.1 GCA_902786815.1 uncultured Eubacteriales bacterium | reverse complement strand
GGCGCACGGGGATAGCTCGCTGATACTGACAGGGCTGCCTGTCTTGAACGAGAAGCCCCCTCCTCTAAGCCGCAAGGCGTAGGTGGGGGAGCACGTCACGTTCGGCATCTATCCGTACGCGGAGGTAACAGCCAAGCAGAAGGAGGCCATGAAAGAAGCGGAAGTAGATTATCAATATCAGTCGATCTACGAAATCACAAATAACTGCCTTGTAAGGCTTTTGGAGAATTAAAAAGAAGGAGAAACAAATGAGCAAGAAAGTATTGGTAGCAGTATTCTCCGCGAGCGGAGTGACAAAACGTGTTGGTGAAGAAATCGCGAGAATAAGCGGCGGCGACTTCTTCGAGATCGTTCCAAAAGAGAAATACACAAGCGCAGACCTGAACTATATGAACAAAAGCAGCCGCAGCAGCGTTGAGATGAACGATACGTCCGCAAGACCGGAGATCGCAGGTACGGTAGCAGATATGGATTCATACGACACAGTGATCATCGGCTTCCCGATTTGGTGGGGCGTAGCGCCGCGTATCATAGAAACCTTCCTTGAGAGTTATGACTTCTCAGGAAAGACGATCCTTCCGTTCTGCACATCCGGCGGCAGCGGCGTCGGGAGAAGTGATACCGCGCTTCATAAGAATGTCAGCGGCAATGTGAAATGGGCAGACGGAGTTCAGATCAACCGCCCGAACGAGTCAGTGATCAGAAACTGGCTTGACAGTGAACTGTAAAGGAGCATGACCAGATGAAATACACGAAACTTGGAAATTCAGATCTGAATGTATCGCGCATCTGCATGGGATGCATGGGGTTCGGCGACGCGGCAAGAGGCCAACACAGCTGGACCCTCGATGAAGAACATTCAAGAGAAATCATTCGTCGCGGACTGGAACTCGGCGTCAACTTCTACGACACGGCAATCGGGTATCAGAGCGGCACCAGCGAGCAGTATGTAGGACGTGCGCTGAATGATTTTGCGAAGCGTGACGAAGTAGTTGTCGCGACGAAATTCCTTCCCCGTTCACTGGAAGCAATCGAACAAGGAATCAGCGGGCAGCAGCACATAGAGAATATGATTAATACCAGTCTTAAGAACCTCGGGATGGATTACGTGGATCTGTACATCTATCACATGTGGGACTGGAACACCCCGATCGAAGATATTATGGAGGGCCTCGACCGTGCCGTGAAGACGGGCAAGACAAGATACATCGGGATCTCCAACTGTTTTGCATGGCAGCTCGCAAAGGCAAACGCTCTGGCAGAGAAGGAAGGATTCGCGAAGTTCGTTTCCGTTCAGGGACACTATAATCTCATATTCCGCGAGGAAGAACGCGAGATGGTGCCGTACTGTGAGGAAGAAAACATCGCGCTCACGCCATACAGTGCGCTGGCCAGCGGCAGGCTTTCGAGACTGCCCGGAGAGGGCGGAACAAAACGCGCCGAAGAAGATGCTTACGCGAAGTTCAAATACGACGCGACAGCGGAGCAGGACAACGTGATCATCAGCCGCGTGGCAGAACTGGCGGAGAAACACGGCGTCAGCATGACTGAAGTTTCGCTGGCATGGCTGCTCACCAAGGTGACATCACCGGTAGTAGGCGCTACGAAGTTCCATCACATCGAGGGCGCTGCAAAAGCAGTTGATCTGGAACTGTCCGGCGAAGAACTGGCATATCTTGAGGAACCGTATGTTCCGCATCCGCTTGCGGGAGTCATGGCGCAGAACAAGTCTGCGGCGGCAAAGGAAAAACACGTTTGGACTACAGGAGACCAGAAGATAGGAAGATAGGGAGGCGTGAAACCGAATGAAAAAGATACTTACTATACTGTTGACACTTTGCCTGGCGATCGGGCTGGCCGCATGTGGAGGCGGCAGCAATTCTGATGAGACTGCCGAGACAAACACCGAATCCGTGGCAACGGAAGAACCAACCAGTGAAGCGGAGGGGGACAACTCCGGGAATGGTACACTTGTTGTGTACTTCTCTGTTACCGGAAATACCAGAGGAGTAGCGGAAAAAATCGCCGACATCACCGGTGCGGATGTATATGAGATCAAAGCAGCAGAAGAATACACAAGCGAAGACATCGACTATAACAATGAAGACAGCCGTACGACTCACGAGCAGAATGATTCGTCTGCTCGCCCTGAGATCGGCAGCGATAAAATATCACTTGAAGGATATCAAACAATCTACATCGGATATCCTATCTGGTGGGGCCAGGAGCCGCGCATCATGGATACCTTTGCAGAAAGCTATGACTTCGACGGTATTACGATGATCCCGTTCTGCACATCAGGCAGCAGCGACATCGGAGAGAGCGGACAGAACCTCGCCGATCTTGCGGGAAGCGGCAACTGGCTCGAAGGAAAGAGATTCGACGGCAGCGCTTCAGAAGATGAAGTCCGCACATGGATCGACGGATTGCAATAACAAAAAGCCTTGGGAATGCTGGACTGCATTTCCAAGGCTTTTTTGTGTGTCTGAATTTGTGTGCCTGAAGCAGAGAAAAAATTTCGGAAGGAATGAAACTCCTATAGTTTTTCCGATGCTGCCGTGCTATAATCCATTATATATATTGCAAGAAGAAATAGTATCATCTAAGGCTGCACTTTACATGAAAGACAATTGTGTTTATGCAGCCTTTTTGTTAAGAAGGGAGTATATCAGGAGGAACAGAAATGTTTTGCTTAAGAAAATATCAAACGAAGCAAATCAGTAATTTGTGAACTGCTTTTTCTTGTTATATAATATGCATGATCAGAGATAGATCAGAAGAAGAAATGTGATTTGAGGACCGATAGAAATGAGAACGACTACAGAGAGAATTCAAAAAAAGCGCATACTGTCAGTTCTGGGTGCGGTAATCATCTGCCTGCTTGCAGGTTTGTGGGTGGTGCAGCCAAGCTGTGCGGATGCGGCGCAGACAGATGAAGAAACGGTTCTGGTTGGCTACTATGAAAACGAAGTGTTCCAGGAAGGTGCAAAGGCAGGAGAAGCCAAGAAAGGGTACGCGTATGAGTACTATCTGAAACTGTCTGAATACACCGGATGGAAATATGAATATGTTTACGGCGACTTCAGTGAACTGTATCAGATGCTTTTGGACGGTAAGATCGATCTTCTGGCAGGCCTTGCCTGGAGGGAAGACAGAGAAAAACAGATCGGATATCCGGAGAACCCCATGGGCAATGAAACCTATAGCCTGGTCAAGCATGGCTCGGATACTGATATCACGACTGATCCGGCAAGCCTTTCCGGGAAAACGATTGGCGTGCTGGACAGTGCGATGAAGGACGTTCTGAACCGTTTTCTGACAGAACAGAATGTGACGGCCGATGTGAGACTCTATCAGGATTACAGAACCCTGTTTGCGGATTTTGATTCCGGGAAGCTGGATGTTCTGGCGGCAGAAGGCGACGGTGCTTACGGCAGAAAAGACGCGGAGATCGTGATGTCGTTCGGTGAATCGGATTACTTCCTCTGTGTAAATAAGAAACGTCCGGATCTCCTGAAGGAACTGAACACCGCTCAGGAAATGCTTTCTGTGGAGGAACCCAATTACATTTACTCGCTGAAGGCGAAGTATTATCCGTCGACCCTTTCCGCGATGACGTTTTCTGCAGCCGAAAAAGCATGGCTGGATGAGCATTCCATACTGCGTATCGGATATCTGGAGAACTATATGCCGTACAGTGACACCGACGCGCAGGGAAATGTGACCGGTATCGTGAAGAATATGACGGCGCAGATGCTGAAGCAGCTGGGAATTGATGATCTGAAAGTGGATTATCGCGGCTATCAAAGCTTTGATGATATGATTGCGGATATCACCGCAGACAAAATCGACGCTGCGTTTCCGGTCGGCGGAGGGTATTACTATTCGGAAGAGAACGGGATCCATCAGTCGAATCCGGTCGTTTCAGTTTCCACACAGCTCGTGTTCAAGGATGAATACTCCGATGAGGTGACTCAGCACTTCGCGGTAAACCAAAACAACCGCATGCAGTATTATTACGTCCTCACACATTTCCCGGATGCTGAGATCACAATGTATCCGTCGATCGATGATTGCCTAGAGGCGGTTCTGGCAGAGGAAGCGGGATGCACGACACTGAACGGACTCAGAGCGAATGATATCCTGAAAAACAGCAAATACCATAAACTGTCCATGCAGCAGCTGGCCCAGAACGATGACCGGTGCTACGGCGTGAAGATCGGCAATGAAGGATTGCTGAAGATCCTGAACAGAGGAATCAATCTTGTCGGACCTGATTTTGCGCAGAGCATTGCCCATCGCTATACCAGCGAGCTGTACACTTATACGATCAAAGATATTATCATGGATCATCTCGCGCTTTTCGTGCTGTTGATCATGGCCATTGCTGCGCTCATCATCGCGTTCCTCGTCCGGGATATCAGGCGTTCAAGACGGGAAATCAGGGAAAAGGAATCTGCCAACCGGGCCAAGACTGCTTTTCTGAATAATATGTCCCACGATATGAGAACGCCGATGAATGCCATCGTCGGATTCACAGATCTCGCGGCGGAACACGCGGATGACAGCGAGCAGGTGCGGAGTTATCTGGATATGATCTCTGTATCGAGCCACCATCTGCTTTCGCTGATCAATGACGTGCTGGATATGAGCCGGATCGAAAGCGGCAATCTGAATATCGAAGACGAGAACGTCGATCTGAAGGAACTGATCGATGATATCAGACTGATCACGCAGACGGACGCAGAAGCGAAGAATCTTGAACTGTCCATTGATACAGAAGGGATACAGCATGGGAATGTGGTTACCGACAGGCTCCGCCTGAGTCAGGTGCTGCTCAACATTCTTTCCAATGCCGTCAAATTCACGCCTGACGGAGGAACGATCCGATTCAACGCGGAGGAACGCCCTTCTGAATCTGAAGAAACAGCAGAATATGTTTTCCGAATCAAAGACAACGGCATCGGGATGAGCGAAGAATTCCGCACAACGATTTTCGATGCGTTTACACGTGAACGCACGACCACAGTCAGCGGAATTCAGGGAACCGGCCTGGGCATGGCCATCACAAAGAGCATCATCGACAAGATGGGCGGCTCCATTACCGTTCAGTCGGAAGAAGGAAAGGGAAGCGAGTTTATTGTACGCGTTCCGTTCAAAGTCATATCCGCCCCGGAATCAAAAGCACCGAAAACCGACGCGAAAGAAGGCGAGCAGCAGCACGATTTTACCGGGAAACGTGTGCTTTTGGTAGAAGACAATGAGATGAACCGGATGATCGCGACTGCGATCCTGGAGAAAACCGGAGTGAACATTGATATCGCAGAGAACGGGCAGGTAGCGGTCGATAAGGTGAAATCCGCAGAAGCAGGGTATTATGACATTATCCTGATGGATATCCAGATGCCGGTCATGGACGGATATGAAGCGACCAGGCAGATTCGTGCGCTCGAGGATCCGGGTAAAGCGAAAACGCCAATCGTTGCCGTGACGGCGAACGCCTTCGAGGAGGACCGAAAAATCACCATGGCAGCAGGGATGGACGATCATCTTTCGAAACCATATGAAGTTCCGGCGATCATGAAAACGATGAGCAATCTGATTACCACGAAAAAAGATAATTAAGCAAAATAACTTAGATAAAATTTCAAAAAAGATGGGGAATCCCATCTTTTTTGTATCTGTATAGGTAAAGGGGATCTTTTAAGAGAGGTAGCAAAATGAAAACAATGATCAGAAACAGAATCAGGATCCGTATCGTGCCGATCTTGCTTTTGCTTGTATTTGCAGCAGGGACCGTAGGCGTGGCTCCGGTCCACGCCGATATCCTGGTCTGGCACTCGGTGAACATGAAGCCGGGAGACACCTACGATGTCAGCAAGGCGAAGTGGAACACGACTGTGTTCATCAAAAAGGCGGGAGACTATACACTGAAAGGCAAAAGCGAACACATGCGTGTACTGATCGAGTGCGGAGGCGTCAATCTCTACCTCGCAGACGGATTGAACATCAACTGCTCAAGCCATTCCTATACAGGTTCACGCACAGCGGCCATATGGGTCAAGGACAACGGCGGAACGGTAAAGCTGATTTCAAAAAAGAAGGCAACAATAACCTTGGAAGGGTATATGTGCCCGGCGATCCGGAAGGAAGGAACGGATACGAAACTCGTCTTTGAGACGGAAGACCCAAATAATCCGGGAACGATCCACGCCAACAGCGGATCTACCGATTGGATCCGGAACCCTTCCGCGATCGGCAGTAAAGAAAATGATACAGGCAACATCACATTCAACAGCGGCAATGTCATTGCCAAAATCCGTGGCACCAACAGCTGCGGCGCGGCAATCGGCGGAGCAGAAGGCAACAGCGCGAGCAACATCACCGTAAACGGCGGGCATGTGGAAGCCTATGGATCTGAAGAAGGCGCCGGGATCGGTGGCGGAGCCGGGGGCGTATTTACAGGATTTTATGTCAATGGCGGCGAGGTCTACGCTGAAAATCAGGTCAACTCGCTGCACATCTTCGAAGGCGCGGCAATCGGCGGCGGTGTGAACAATATCAACGAAGAAGATCAGACACCGGGAAATATCGGAGCGAAGGACTTCTACATCAAGGGCGGCACTGTGACGGCCGTCTCCCACGGTCCGGGCGCGGCAATCGGCGGCGGCACCAACAGCGGATGCAGCAACATCAATATTGAAGGAGGGACAGTCAACGCGACATGCGACAGCAAAACAGCGCGTTACGAATGCTATGGCGCCGGGATCGGCGGCGGATACGGGTATCAGGTAAAAACTGAGGTCAACATCAGCGGCGGAAATGTGACCGCCAAGGGAGGCCCGCAGGCGCCGGGTATCGGATCGCAGGATTCGGCGAAGGATTACAAAGGCAAAGATAAGAAAGCCGATACGGGCACCTTCCGGATCAGCGGCGGTACGATCTATGTTGGTTGCGGTGAAGGCGCTCGTGGTGACATCGGCACGAGAGACTCGAAGATGATCATCACAGGCGGAAATCTGCATGCTCTTAGTCACGCAGGAGACGCGGTGAACGGAGATGGAGACGCGGTGCACCGCGTAGAAATCAGCTTCGATGAAATAACGGATGACGGCCATGCCATCAGCGACCTTACCTTCCGGCCAGATGGCTATTCCTACGGCATGAACGATGTAGTTACCCTTTCGGGCAAGCTCCATGCATGGCTTCCCAACAAAGATGATATGGATCTCACCCGGGCGTATTTGGACAGCAACGGTACCAAACAAAAATATGGAGGCGCGATTCCATTTTCCGCAAATGCGGGAACACTGTATCCGGGAGTCCGCATCACCTTGATACCGAATGTCACTGACTACACCCCCGGAAGTGCCTGGGGAATTCCGGGAGCGACTGCGCTGGAGGATATGATCCCACCGATATTTAGTAAAAAGGGGTATAAGCCGGGCAGGTTTACCAAGGGGACAAATAAGCAAGTTGCCGAAGCGGACGGGACGCTGATCGCGAATGTGTCCGGCTATACAGATGCAAATGGGGGATGGATCTACAATGAAACCAATGATCTGCTCCTCTCTGAGGAAATTGAGGCAATCAAGTATAAAGTGAAATTCAACGCCAATGTGCCGAAGAACGCATCCACACAGTGCAGCGGAGAAATGGCGAATGAGGAGTTTACCTACGGTACATCTAAGACTTTGCCGCCAAATAATTTCGATCTGCCGGGATACGGATTTGATGGTTGGACATCGGATCCTGCAGGCACCGGTCATAAGTTCAATAACAGGGAATCGATTAATACAACTAATCAGAATTACCTTGCGCCGGATCAGGACGGTGCCGTAGTCACACTGTATGCCCAGTGGAAACCGAAGGAGTATACAATCACATTTCAGGCAAATAATAGCTCTGCTGAGACCCACACGCAGACCATTGCCTTTGATACAGCAGGAAAACTCGATCCGGTGGCTGGTTTCGGATGGACTATCCCGGAAGGAAATGTACTGCACGGATGGGCCGGTCAGGGATTCGGTTCCTTCTATGATGACGGTGAAGACTTTGTCAACCTGTGTCAGATGGACAATGGGAAGCCGGTACTGAACGAAGACGGCACCATAAAGGGAAGGACACTATACGCGCAATGGGTCGAGACTGAAATGATCAGGGTTTCCATAACGAAAGATGGTGTGCCTCAGGAAGGCCTGGCACCGTACTTGTTCCTGATCGCGGAGACAGATGGTCCGGATCCTATGGTATTACGCGGGTTGTTCAAAGAGGTCGGTTCGGGTTCGAGTCTCTTTTACCAATACGCTCCACAGGATGGGGCTGCTATTCCGACCGGAACCTACGAGCTCTGGTTTGACACCCAGACTCCGCCGGACGATTCGGACGCCGGACCGGCTGAATATCTGGCAGACTCTGTGGAAATCACCTATGGAGATGCATATGCTGTCAGCACGGTCTTCGACTACCATACCGTCGGCATTGAAGCGGATCCTGCTTACGGAGTCATCGGCAGCGTAGCGATCAGTGATGCGGCGGGCGTCCTGCAGCCAAGCCAGAACAATGAGATCTTTGCGCCGGATGGCCATGAACTGGTCATCGAGACAGTAACGAATCCGGGATACCATTTCGATGGGTATTCCGCGCTCGGTGTCACGCCGATCTGGGAAGACGATGATCCAGGAAAGGCAGGGCAGAAGATCGAGGTGCAGGGAACGGCGGACATCATGGCCCACGGCGCGCCGAATGATTACACAGTGAAATTCGACGGGAACGGGTCTAATGTCCAGGGTACCATGCCGGATCAGGACATGGTATATGGCGAGCCGCAGAATCTGTTCGCCAATCAGTTCACCCGTCCGGGAGGATTTTTCGCGGTGTGGACAACGAATCAGGACGGCAGCGGTGATATCATTACAGACAAACAGTCTGTCGAGAACCTGACCACAGAGGACGGAGGCGCCGTCACCCTCTACGCCCAGTGGAACATGACCACATTCAATATCGACTACGATTTGAACGGCGGTCTGCTTCCGGCAGGCAAAACCAACCCAGACCGTTATTGGGCGGACTCGCAGACCTTCACCCTGAACGCTCCGGTGAAAGAAGACTATGACTTCACAGGCTGGATGGGAACGGGCCTGAGCAATCCTGTGAAGAAGCTCACTATCAAGGAAGGCTCTGTCGGAGATCGGGCGTTCATTGCCACCTGGGCGATCAAACAGTTCACGGTCAAATTCGTGGACAACGGCGGCACCGGCGTCGACGAACAGATCGTGCCGATCCACAAGAAAGCGCAGAAACCAAAGAACCCGACACGTGCGGGATATGCATTTAAGGGCTGGTACGCTGATAAGAAACTGACGAAGGCCTTTGATTTCAATAAAGAGATCACAAAGGACACGGCCGTATACGCGAAATGGAAGAAGAACTCCAAGCCAGCCGGCGTGCTGATCGCTAAGGTGACAGCCAAGGGCAAGAAGAGCATGGTCGTCTCCTGGAACAAAGTCAGGGACGCGAAGGGCTATGATATATTCCTCGCGCGGTGCGACGGCAAGGACGGTACGAAGGGGATGAAGAAGGTCAAGACCGTCAAAGCGGGCAAGACACTGAAATGGACCAAGACAGGACTGAAGAAAAAGACCGCATACAAAGCGTATGTCAAAGCCTACACCGTGAAGGACGGCAAAAAGAAATACATCAAGAACAGTCCGCTGACGCACGCCTACACCTCCGGGGCTTCCAAGAAGTACAGCAATGCCAAAGCCCTGACGGTGAACAAGACGAAGGTCACCCTCAAGAAGGGAAAGACCTTCAAGATCAAAGTCAAGGTCACGAAAGTGAAGAAGAGCAAGAAACTCATGCCGAGCAAGCACGTTCCGACGCTGCGCTACCTGAGCAGCAACAAGAAAGTCGCAGTTGTCAGCAAGGCCGGCAAGATCACGGCCAAGGCCAAAGGCACATGCGCCGTCTATGTTTACACACATAACGGCATTCCCAAGAAGATTCAGGTCACTGTGAAATAAAGAAACAAATGTAGTATAATCGGAGTGTAAACAAAGCTATCACGACGACTTGTGCCGCCTCAGAAAGCGGCAGTGTGGGGATCAATATGGTTTCAAAAAAAACGCAGCTGGAAGAACGTATTGCCGAAGACATCTGTCAGATGAAAGGGATCATGGTCCCGGTGAAAGCCGGTCTGCATGAGAGACAGCTCGTTAGGAAGGCAAAATGCAGCAGCCTGCATCCGAACCCTGACGATGAATTCTGCATGCCGAAAATCGGTCCCAATTATGAGATCATCTCCAAGTATGTGAAGACGATCGTTCAGTACGATGCCTTCCAGCCGGACGGGAAAGATGACCCGATCATTGTCCAAAAGGTCTCTCCGAGCGGATATATGATCCTCAATGGACACCACCGCTGGGCGGCGGCCATCAAGACTGCTTTTGATCCTGTCCCGATCCGGATCGTAAACCTAACCCAGGAGGAGGATATCCACCGGATGATCGAGAACTCCAGCCGGGACAGAAGGGTGACGATGGATCTGGAGGAGGTCGTGTTCTGTATGTCTGACGATGACCCTGCCGAACAGATCTCCGGAAAGCCATTGGGCTTTTTGGGCGGCATCCGTCATCCGGAGAAGATACACCTTGGCGTTCCTGCGCTCCTGAACTATCTGAGAAAGCAGAAGATCGACGCCTGGGTCTATTCCGGGAAATATTACTCCTACGACGATGTCAACGCGTATTTCGAGCGGTATTCCCTGAAGGTCGACGGCATCATCACAGGAGCAGCCAGAAAAGCCGGAAGCCATAAGGAAGAGATGCGGCGAACACAGAAGATGCTCTCGGATCATTACAAAGAGACGATCCACATCGACCGTCACATGGTGCTCAGAACGAAGACCGGCTCAAAAGAATTCGAAGAACACCCCATTTCAGCAAAGCCAACGGAATGGTCTGCCGCTGTGATAGATATCCTTAACGGGATGAAATAAGAGGAGACAAGAATCATGAAGATGCGTGTTTCCTTTGATCTGGATGAAGTCCTGTTCGTGTCGCCGAATACGCATAAGACGGAACCCGAGCTGCGGTTCCCGCTGAACAAGATCTACAAAGAAAGACTCCGTCTGGGCACGCCGGATCTGATCAACACTCTTCAGAGTATGGGATATGATGTCTGGATCTATACTTCCTCCTATCGGTCGGAGAAGTATATTTCCAGACTGTTTCGGTGCTATGGAGTCCGGTTCGACGGGATCGTCAATGCGCAAAGGCATCTGAAGGAGGTCCAGAGAAACCGCGCGCAGACCCTTCCGCAAAAGCTCCCCAACTATTACCGAATCTCTCTTCATATCGACGACGAATCGGTCGTATGCACACAGGCAGGACGCTACGGCTTCAACGCCTACCAGCTGCAGGCGCAGGATGATGACTGGAAAGAGAAGATCATCGAGCGGGCGGAACAGATCAAAAAACGCGAGTTCCGGGACGAGTGAGAATAGTGTGCGGTATGTCGCCCGGGAACCGGGCGCAGCCGGATTGAAATATCAGGAGGAGGGTTTAACATAAGAAAAAGATCATGATGAAGAAACCATTTATCGGGAACGCTCCGGATTATTCCGATCGAAAAAACTGGCTTGCGCGGCCGGATGCTCCGGAGAAACCTGTTGACCTGCTTTTTCTCTATCCGTCAAGCTGCAACGACTCCAAGGCGGATGTGATCTGCGCGATAGACAATAGGAGCATGGTGAAGGGAGCCGCGCGCAATCTGTCGCAGCAGGCTGCAGCGTTTGAGCCAGTCGCTAATATCTTCGCGCCCTTTTGGCGGCAGGTCAATGCCACGAAACTTCCGAAGATGAGCTTCGAAGAAGTGGACGCGGCGGAATGGGCCGAGCCAAGAACGGATGTGTACGCTGCATTGGATTACTATTTTGAGAACCTGAATCAGGGGCGGCCGTACTTCCTGGCAGGACATTCCCAGGGGTCCAGACTTTGCTTCATGGTCCTGTCGGAATATATGAGGGAGCATCCGGAGCACTATGCGAACATGATCGGAGCATACTGTCTGGGGGATTCGCTGACGAAGTCCTATCTGGAAGAGAACCCGCATGTGAAGGCGGCACAGGCGGCGGACGACCTGGGCGTTGTGGTTTCGTGGAATACAGAAGGGCTTGCCAACATAGGACGGAGTTCCCTTGTAGTCTCACCCGGCGCCATCGCGATCAATCCGCTGAACTGGCGGACAGATGATGTGCCTGCAACTGCAGACCTGAATCTCGGATCCTTCAGACCGCGTCTTCTCTTTCACGGACTGCGCAAGCTTCGCGTGAAAGCGGATGCGGTACTGTATCCTGAGCGGGGGACCGTTATAGTCACAGAACCAAGGCTGAAAAAGTATGCGATCACCGCAATCCCCGGATTCAGGAAATTCGAACCGGTTTTCGGACCGGCGAGCTATCACGGGTGCGACTACTCGTTTTTCTATCTGAACATACGCGAGAACGCCCGCGTAAGGGCGGACGCATGGCTTGCAAAAGCCGAAGAACAAGTGAATGGATCATTATAAGAGGAGGATATAGAAGTGAGCAAAGTAAACGATTTTCTGAGTGAAGCAGGTGTGTTTTTTCTGGCGACGGCGGACGGCGATCAGCCGAAGGTGAGACCGCTGGGCGCGCACATGGAGATGGACGGCAAGGTCCTGTTCGGTGTGGGTGACTTCAAGGACGTTTATAAGCAGATGGTCGCCAATCCGAAGGTCGAGATCGTAGCCTGCAAGCCGGACGGACACTGGCTGCGCTATACAGGCAAAGTTGTCTTTGAATCAGATCCGAAGTATGCGCAGGCTGCTTTGGACGCGATGCCGGATCTGAAGAATATCTATAACGAGACGACCGGTAAGAAAATGATGATGTTCCATCTGGAGGACGCGACGGCAGTCGATATCCCGATGATGGGCGCAGGAGAGAACCTGCTGGATTGAATAGGGAAAATGCGATGATCAATGAAACAATCGGCAAACTGGGTTTTGGCCTGATGCGCCTGCCGAAAAACGGTGAAGAAATCGATGTTGAACAGACGAAGCGGATGGTGGATCTGTTCATGGACGCCGGGTTCAACTACTTTGACACGGCGTGGGCCTACGAAGGTTCGGAAGAGGCGATCCGCAAGGCGCTGGTCGAGCGGTACCCGCGTGACAGTTTCTACATTGCCAGCAAACACGCAGGCTGGATCGCTGGCAAAGAAGGTGACGAAGCGCTGAAGCTTTTGGATGAGTCCCTGGAGAGGGCGGGGCTTGAGTACTTCGATTTCTACCTGATCCACAACGCAGGTGAGTGGCGCACGGGTTACTTCGACAGAAACGATTTGTGGAGCTGGGCGCTCGAGCAAAAGCAGGCCAGTAAGTTCAAACATCTTGGCTTCTCCGCCCACGCGACGGCAGAGGAACTGGAGCAGCTGCTGACGGATCATCCGGAGATGGAGTTCGTGCAGCTGCAGCTGAACTACGCTGACTGGGAGAATCCTGTCATTCAATCCCGCCGCTGCTACGAGGTGGCCAGAAAGCACAACATACCGATCATCGTGATGGAACCGGTCAAGGGCGGCATGCTGGCAACCCCGCCCGCATCAGTTGAAAAAGAGTTTCATGATTTTGCACCCGAATTATCGTGCGCTTCCTGGGCCGTGCGGTTCGCCGCGGATCTGGAAGGCGTTATGTGCGTCCTTTCGGGAATGAGCAACGTGGAGCAGATGGAGGACAACCTGTCTTATATGAAAGGCTTCACCGGCTTCACGGAAGAAGAGAGAGCCGTTCTCGCAAAGGCAAGAGAGGAGCTGGACAAGATCGACCTGATCTCATGCACAGCCTGCGACTACTGCGCCAAGGTCTGCCCGGTGAACGTCGCGATTTCCAGAACGATGTATGCAATCAACTGCTACAGATTGTACGAGAATCTGGAGAGCGCCAGGCATCAGGAAAATCTGGGGACCGCTTTGTACGGCAAAAAGTTCGCCAGGGAATGCATCAAGTGCGGCAAGTGCGAAGAAGTCTGCACGCAGCATCTGAAAATCAGAGAACACCTGCAGGAAGCCGTCGACCTGTTCGGAAGCGGCGCGCCGGAGGAGAAATAGCAGCGCAATATGTGAAGTTGATCAGCCGTTGACGAAGATGCGGAAGAGGTGACAGAATGATAAGACTCAGACCGTACACACAATCGGATGAAGAACAGATCCTCTCCTGGTGCGACAGCGAAGGCACGTTTTTTAAATGGACGTTCGGGCTTTTGGGAGAGTATCCGATCACGAAGGAAAAGTTCCGGAAAACCGGCGAGTACACGCAGTTCACTGCAGTCGACGGAGACGAGCCGGTTGGGTATTTCATTGCCAGAAACCCCAGTGGGAAGATGAATGAGCTGCGGTTCGGATACGGGATCGTAAAGCCCGACAGGCGCAACCAGGGCGTGGGGAAGGCCATGCTGAAGGAAGGGCTGCGCTATGCTTTTGAAACATACGGCGCAGACAGGGTCACCCTTGGCGTCTACGAAAAGAACGAGAACGCCATCAACTGTTACCGGTCAGCAGGATTTGTCGAGACCGGAGTGAAGGAAACATATATGATCAACGGACAGCAGTATGTGGCGTTTGAGATGGAAGTGCGGCGTCCTGTCGGCGCAGGTAGCTGACAGACATCGTGAACTTGATGCCTCTTCTGCGAGACAGAGGCCAGATGCAGTCCAGCGTTTTCCCTGCAGGGAGCTTCGCGATGGCTTCGCCCGCCTGGCGCGCCCCGTCCACCGTGCCGATCACAGGTTCATTCGCTCCGGCCGGAGTATAGATAATGTTCTTCTCATAACCATAGACGACCCCTTCTCTGACAGCGGCAAAGACCGCCTCATTGAAGCGGGTCACCAGTTTTTTTGTGTGCCTTCTTGTTGTTTTGAAGATCGCGGTATTCAGATTCTCCAGGAATCTGATTTCACCGCCCCTGTCTTCTACATCCTTGCGAACGTACTGGAACAGCCCCCGGAAGGAATTGTTCAGCTGGCTGTGCACGCCCGTGACGACAGCATTGTCGTAGACTGCATTACCTGAATTGCCGGCATTGCCCGTATTGCCCGTATTGCCCAGGTCGATCTCGTAGCCCTCATTTCTTTGGTAGATCTGCTCGAGGCATTCTTTCAGAGCGCTCAGCTCGGGTCCGGCGATCTCTTCCAGGCTGTCGCCCTGAGATTCCCGGCTGCCGCTCAGCTTCTCCATTGTCTTAAGCAGCAGGTCCGTATATTCCAGGTAGTCCTCATCGGTGATTCCCACATAGTCCGATTCTGCGAACCTCAGATTCTCCGATGAAGACAGCCCGTACTGGCGGAAGGCATCCTCCGCTGTCTCAGGCCGGTAGTCCGACAGCGTGATAGAGCCGCAGTGCTCTGCAAGTTTCTTCAGATCCAGGTCGTTGCATTTGCCCGCGCCAAGAATCAGAAGCGAGGAGCCGGAAGGGATGCAGCTGATCACAAACTCCGTCAGCCTGTCCCGGTATCCCGCCCAGTCGTTAAACTCATCGTCTCTGGAAGCGCGCGCTTTGAACTGATCATAGATGTGCCGCGCCCTGCTTGCTTCGGTATTCGGAATCTCAGATTTCATCTAAATCCCCCTTGATCCATGTTTCTCTTGATCGTTCATTCTTCGTGTCAGGTCGTCTGACTCATTGTATCATGTAAAATGCTTCAAAAGAAGAATCCAATCCGACAATGCGTAACACAATTTTGTACAAGTGCTGTTTCGGCAGTAGTTGCTGTTGTTGCCTCTACAAATGCGGATTTGGCGGGGCGCGTGCACTGGCATTCGCCTCGTATTCGCCCTGTGCAACAAGGCAGAGAACGCCAAAGTACAAACTGCAAGCGCCGGAACCGTTGATGTTTCGTAGATCATTTGTACTTTCGTGGCGACCGAGTCGATAAAGAACAAAAGCCAGATGCCGGAACCGTTGATACATCGTAAATCATTTGTACTTTTGGCTAAGAGAGTCGACATAAGTAAGCAGAAGCCTTTCTTGAGTTGCAGTTCATCCACATCTTCGAGCCGCAACCAACAGCCCAGCGCAGTATCAAGGGTTTCAAGATGTGCTATAATAAACCAACGATAATAAACCAATGAATAAGCGCAGGAAATGGTAAGCGAAGAAAAGGTTTAGCGAAGCAGAAGGCCCGCACCCTCGGCGCCAACATCAAATAGCACATGAACATCGACGACTTATACATCAGGACAATCGAAGATCTTGAACAGGCGGTGGAGGAGCTTGGCTTTCTGCCGTATTTCACGAATTCCATTCCGGGTTTTTCAATAGAGGAGCATGTGGATCCGCGGGTCTGGTTCAGCGGCGAGGACGGCACATGGGAATGGAAGGGACCGGTGATCAACGAACTGAACTGTGCCTACGGCAAGTTCTTTGAGAAGAAGGCTGTGTACATCAGCAAAGACTGGTTTCCGGATTTTGCAAATTACCGGCGGGACGGATACGACTTCGATGCCAGATTTGAGGACGGGCTGGCACCTTACCGGGATAAGGCCCTGTATGATTTAGTGGCAAGCGAGAGTCCGGTGCTGTCAAAGCGGCTGAAGGCCCTCGGCAACTTCCGAAAGGGAGGCAACAAAGGATTCGATACGGTTATCAACCGCCTGCAGGCCCAGGGGTACGTGGTCATCAGCGACTTCGTGTACATGGTCGACAAGCACGGCAACGAGTATGGCTGGGGCGTCGCGGAATACTCCACACCGGAGAAGTTTATGGGCAAAAGCTTCACAGACCGGGTCTATCAGCGCACGCCGGAGGAGTCCTATGGGCGCATTTGCGAACACCTTCATAAGATCCTTCCGGACGCGGACGACCAGGCGATCCGGAAACTGCTCAAGTAAACAGAAAGGGCAAGGGAATAAAATGATTTCAGCAACAGAAGCGAAGAAAAAACTGATTGAAGGCAATCAGAAATACCTTGATGCAAAGGCAGGAACAGGCGATATATCAAAAGCGCTGCGCCTGCAGACGGCTGAGCAGGGACAGCATCCCTACGCCATCGTCATCACTTGCTCGGATTCCAGAGTCATCCCGGAGAGCATTTTTTCCGCCGGGATCGGGGATTTGTTTGTCATCCGGGTCGCAGGGAATGTATTGGACAATCATCAGCTTGGGAGCATCGAATACGCGGCGGAGCATCTGGGAACGAAGCTTATCGTCATGCTGGGGCACACCCGGTGCGGCGCGGTCGGCGCCGTTCTTGCAGGTCATTCCGGCGGCTTTATCGATTATCTCCTGAAGGATATCGCGCTGGCGATCGGCGACGAGAAGGATGCTTTTAAGGCCAGCTGCCTGAATGTGCAGCACGGCGTTCAGCGGATCCGGCATGAACTTAAGATCCATCCTATCGAAGACGAGAAGGGACTTGAAGTCATCGGCGCGATCTATCACATTGAGGACGGGACCGTTGAATTCCTCCCGGAGGACGGGGAAGAATGAGTGACGTGAATCCCATCTTCATCCAGGGAATTGGCTTTGTCGGGGTCCTGTTCTTCATTTTATCTTATCAAATCAAATCAAACAAAATGCTGTTTCTCATGCAGCTTCTGGGAACGGCGATGTTTTGCTGTCAGTTTCTGCTTCTCGGCGCGACCAGCGGCGCAGCCAATCTCATCGGAATCATCGTGCGCAACGCCTTGCTGATGAAGTACCGCGACTGGCCGTGGATCCGGTCGAAATGGACGGAAGTCGTCTTTCTTGTTTTCTTCACCATCGCGTTCATCGCAACGTGGCAGGGTCCGATCAGCCTGCTGCCGTATGCTGCCGTCGCGGGAACGACGATCGCCTACTGGACGGACAACGCGCAGAAGATCCGGCTGGGAAATCTGGTCTGCGGATCGCCTTGCTGGCTCGTATATGATGCGCTGATCGGTTCCTGGGCCGGGGTGCTGAACGAATCCATCACACTAGGCTCTATCCTCGTGTCCATCTGGAGATACGGCTGGAAAGAAATGGGCAAATCTGATTCCGGGTTCTAAGGCTCCCAAAAGCTCTCTCAAAAGCCCTCCCAAAAGCCCTCTCAAAAGGACGCAAAGATTTCCCGGACACAGCACAAAACATATAATAAATACCTCCCGGGACAAGACAAGAAACTATAAAAACGCGGCTTGATATGATATACTAAATTGTAAAATTGTCGCAATCAGTAAAGGGAATCATCTACCCGTGAAAACGATATTCGCTATATTCAAAAATGACATACGCGCGATCGTGAAGTACTTTTTCGTACTTGTCATTGTCGTGGCTGTTGGCACGATGCCGTCGCTGTATGCCTGGATCAACATCTATGCGAACTGGGACCCCTATGTCAATACCGGAAATCTTCCGGTTGCTCTGGCCTCCAGGGACAGCGGAATCAATCTCAAGAACGGCACCCATGTAAACAACGCGGAAGATGTCATTGCGGACGTCAAAGACGACGAGAACGTAGCTTACACGCCTTTGAATGACCCGGAGGAAGCCATTGAAGGCGTCCGCTCCGGCAGGTTTTATGCTGCCATCGTTTTCGAGGACGGCTTCACTTATGACATGCATCATTTCGAAGAGGCGATTGGCGACCGGAAGGCGAAGATCACCTACTATACAAACGTGAAAAAGAATGCGACTGCCATCAAGATGACAGACGCCATTTCTGAGAATCTTCTCGCTGACATCAATTCGGATTACCTGAGAAACATGCTGACGCAGTACTTCAGCGATACAGGGGACGTACTCGACGAGGTGGATACAGATGAGGCGGTGGATACGGCGCTGGCCCAGCTGATCAGCACCAGAGACGCCATTCACGACTATAACGCCTCCATCGGTCAGATCAAGTCCACGAAAGG
This sequence comes from uncultured Eubacteriales bacterium, assembly GCA_902786815.1. Taxonomy (GTDB): domain Bacteria; phylum Bacillota; class Clostridia; order Peptostreptococcales; family Anaerovoracaceae; genus Lentihominibacter. The sequence goes on along the minus strand of CADADV010000003.1, from coordinate 119,505 downwards.
GGACGTGACAAAGTCCCTGAAGAAGGCGCGGAAGAATCTGAAACAGGCCAGAAAGGACGGCAGCTCTGATATCGCAAAAGCAAAAGCACAGATCGACGATGCAAAAGCAACCGTCGAGGATGTTAAAAAATCCATCGACAGCCGGACAGGAGATCTGAAAACACTTATCAAAGACTTAAAAAAGACATTGGAATCCCTGCAGGGCCCGCTTGATGAAGCGGAGAAACAGAAGCTGAAAGAAAAAGCACTGGAGGATGCAGACCGCATCCTGACGGTTTTGCAGGATCTCAGGGGAATGCTCCCGGACGATCCGCAGACAACTGCCGGGAAGGCAGCAGCAGATGCGCTGGACCTCATGATCAAACATACAAAGAATATCAAAGCGCTGCTGGAGAAAGATCCGACTTCGCCGGCGATCCTGTCAGATCTGGACACGCTGAAGCAGATGCTCACGAATGATCTGGGTCCAAGCCTGAAACTGATGATGACTGACATCAGCAAAGCCCTTGAAAGAACCAAGCCGATGCTGAAATCCGTAGACGGCATTCTGGACGACATCAACCCCGTACTGAAGAGCGCCGAATCAACAACCGACAGCCTGGATGCGTCTCTTTCCAGTCTGCAGGCAATGCTCACGCCGCTGGAGACGAAGCTGGACGATATCATCGCCCAGGTGCAGGACGCCGATGACGGGGACAAGGCAGAGGTGCTTACGAATCTGCTCGGCAATGATGCGGAACAGTACAGCACATTCTTTACGGATTTCGTGGAAGTGGAAACCGAGCAGTATTTCAAGCCCGTTTCCTACGGCGCTGCCATGACGCCGTTCTATTCGATCATCGCCCTTTGGGTCGGCGGCGTTATGCTGGTCACACTGATGAACTGTAATGTGGACCGGCGGAAATACCCGCGCATCACAGAAACCCAGGGATTCTTCGGCAGATATCTCATATTCTTCCTGATCGGACAGATCCAGGCAGCGGTTGTCGTTGCCGGGGATATTTTCCTGCTGCACTGCAGTCCGGCCCATCCGTGGCTCATGTGGCTCGCGGCATCTGTGACCAGCATGGTATTCGTGGCTTTGATCTACGCCCTGACGCTCGCCTTCGGAGACATCGGCCGGGCGGCTGTCATCGTGATCATGATGCTGCAGATCGCAGGCTCCAGCGGGACCTTCCCGATCGAGATCCTGCCGCCTATATTCAGCAAGATCTACTTGTTCTTCCCGTTCCCGTACGCGATCAACGCGATGCGTGAGGCGATCTGCGGGCTGTATCAGAATGATTTTGTGATATATCTTGCCCAGCTGATGGTATTCTTCCTGGCCGCCGTTGTGATCGGTGTTTGCATCAGGAAACCGTTCGCTGGCGTGAAGCAGTTCATGTACGATAAGATGAGAGAAACGGAGGTGATGTAATGGAGCAAAAGCAAGATAACCATTACAACAACCTCAGTTCATACGCAGAGCAGGTGCATGAAAAAACAAAGAAGCGCATCAAATACAGCGGCATCGTACTGATCCTGCTGCCGGTGGTTCTGGGACTGATCCGATGGATGACGCACAGCGATAAAATCTTTTTCCTGGTCATCTGGATTCTTTGCATGTTTGCGATCTCGGCCTACCTGGTCAGCATAGAGTATTATGACCATGCCATTCACCGGATCGCTTCAGGAGGCGAAGCTGATGGAGCGAATGTGCCGAAGGACGCAGTAGAAGCTACGGAAGCAGATGTGAAAGAAGACGCGGCAGAAACTGTGACGGAAGCTGCGCCGGAGGCTGCAGCGGAAGCCGCTGAGGAAGGAGGGGACGAATGAGAAACATTCTGAGTATCATCGTCCATGACTTCCGGCGCCTGACCGCCAGCGTCGTCGCCCTCGTGATCCTGATGGGAATCGTCGTGGTTCCCTGCCTTTTCGCGTGGCTCAACATCTTATCCAACTGGGATCCCTTCGAGCCGGCATCGACCAGCCGGGTTCCTGTTGCTGTCGTAAGCGCCGATAAAGGAACCGATATGCTCGGCATGGAAATCAACGTAGGCGAGAAATTCATCGACGCGGTTGGCGGAAACGATATGATCGGATGGCATATCCTAAATGACAAGGATAAAGCGATCGACAGAGTCTATGCAGGCGAGTATTACGCCGCCGTCATCATCCCGGAGGACTTCAGCGATAAAATCATGAGCTTTACGTCAGGCGACCTGCAGCATCCGGTGATCCTGTTCTATGAAAACGAGAAAACAAATGCGATCGCCCCGAAGATCACAGACAAGGTCAGGGACGCGCTGAAAGAGCAAATCGACGCGACCTTCGTGGATACGCTCGGCAGCTATATCACAGAGGCGGCTGACGCTGCAGACGCGGCGGGACTGGATCCGCAGACTGCGTTCAGCGATCTGAGCGATAAGATGACCGATCTGAGTATGGATCTGGAGAGCAGCATCGCTATGGTCAGGGCTTTTTCGGGCCTTTCGGAAGCGGCAAATGATCTACTGAAGGCGTCGGACGAACTGATTGGCAGCTCCGAGAGCGCCCTGGATATGGGAGAACAGATTCTTGGGGCGGAGGAAGAAAAAATCCCGGAGAAAGTCGACACAACGTCCGTCCGAAATGTGATCAATGAGCTGACGACGCTGCTGACAAAGGATCTGGATAAGATCGACAGCGACCTGTCTTCCGTCCGCGACGATATGGGGAAATACAATGACTTTGTTCAGAACAAGCTGGAAACGTACAAGACGATCGTCAGCAAGATGAAGCAGTCTACAGATAAAATCGCAAAGAAACTCAAGAACATGGGGCTGACCGGTCTGGCAGCGAGATTTGAGCGGATATCCGGCAAACTGAAGCACATCCTTGACAGACTGAACAAGATGGAAAAAGCGGACGCGTCGAATTGGGAAATCATGCAGGGGTACATCGATGAGATCCTGGCGGATGTCGAGTTCTCCGAACAATCCATTACCAAAATCAACGCCGATGTGACGGACAACCTGGACAAAGAACTCAACCAGGCGGTCAAAGATGCCAGGAAAGCGATCTCCAAGACCCGCAATGCGCTGGACGGCATGTATGGGGACATGGATCTGCTGGAGGACGCGCTGGACAAGTCGGACAGCGCCCTCAAATCACTGAATGGGGGATTGAGCGGAACTGCTGCGACGCTGCTCTCCCTGCAGAACGGATGCCGGAACCTGGCGGAGCTGTTCGACAGTTTCTCAGACAGCGATCTTCTGAAGGATGTCAATCACCTGATGACCAATGACGCGGAAGTGATCGCGGAGAACATGGCGACTCCGATCAAGATGAAAAACGAGAAGATCTATCCGATCAGGAATTTCGGATCGGTCATGGCGTCGTTCTATACGGTCGTTGCACAGTGGATCGGCGCAATGTTCGCAGCGGTCATGATCCGCGTACATGTGAAACGTCGGGAAGGACTGGAAAAAGCGAGACTGACGGAACTGTTCATCGGCAGATACCGTCTGTTCATGATGATCGGCCTGGCGCAGGCGCTCCTCGTTTCGCTGGGCGAACTTCTGTATGTAGGGATCCAGTGCCTGCATCCGCTGCTGTTCATTCTGGCGGCGTGCGTGAACAGCATCGTATTCACATTGATCGTCTATTCCCTTGTCTTCGCCTTTGAAAACATCGGACTGGCTCTCGGCGTGGTCATAATGATCGTGCAGGTAGCAGGGGGAGGAGGGACTTTCCCGGTCGAGGTGCTGCCGCCGGTATTCCGCGCACTGTATCCGTTCATGCCGTTCCACTACGCGATGGACGCGATGCGCGAATGCGTGGGCGGTATGTACGGGCATACTTATATCAAATGCCTCGGCGCACTGATCCTCTGCGGGCTGATTGCAATGGCCGTAGGATTGCTTTTGCATAAGCCGATGAAGGGCTTAATAGAGATAGTCGAAGAAAGCAAACGTGAAAGCGACGTTATGCTGTAACTCACGGATTTGCAACTTGAATCCGAAGCGATCAGGCGGTATACTTACAACAAGTACAGGAAGTACAGGAGGCATGTCATGGCGAAAAGAACAGACATTACACTGGAACACCAGCGGGAATTCATCAGAGAGGATTGCCTGCGGGACGGGATCATCTACGAAGTCGTGGAGCTGGAGTGGAACATGATGCAGGAGATGCGCGAGGCAGAGGGTAACCGCCTCGATGAAGCGGAGTTCGAATCTTTTTATCAGGTCCGCTACAGCCAGCACAGCGCCATGAATTCCGATACGCTTGGACTGTATAAGGGAGACCTGACAGTGGCGACCCACATGGACAGGAACTTCATGGCTGAGAAGTACGCCTACATGAAGGACCAGTCGAATCTTCCGGCCGACCCGATGGTCAGATCCCTGATCGAACAGATCGTGCCTCTGATGCTGGAGTCGCAGAACAAGTTCGCTGCAGAGTATCCTGCGCTGGCAAGTCTGGGCCGTGCGTTCGATCCGATGGAAAATGTCGTGCCGATCGAGGTCTACATCACCAGCGAGCTGGTATTCCGTTCTGACACAACGCTGCAGATGATCCTGCGCGATGTGCGGCTGAATCCGGATTACATCAGAGACATCTTCGAAGTGTTCGTCAGCTTCTTCGGACAGGACTCCCTGCAAAAGGCAGAAGTACTTGCGGCATCCCAGCAGATGAAACCGTGCCGGGGCGCGACAGTATAAACAGAGTACACATGAGGAATTCATTATGAATATCAACGACTTTTATCAGAAACTGGATGGGTATTTCGCACAGCACGATACAGGCGCGATCGAGAAGTTTATGATCGACAGCCTGACCACTGCGCGTACCGAAAACGATACCGCGGCGATCGTGGCAGTCAGCAATGAGCTGGCCGGATTCTACAGAGCATCCGGGAATATCGACGAAGCGATCAAACTGTCCCAGAAGGTTTTGCAGCTGCTCAAGAATATGGGCGAAGAAACATCCGAGAATTTCGCGGTGGCGCTGCAGAACGGGGCGAACATCGTGATGGTGGCAGGGGAGCATGAGACGGCGCTCCAGATGTTCCGCACGGCGGAATCGATTCTGGCTTACCGCGGATTCGGTTCCGACTACCGGATGGCGGCGCTGTGCAACAACATCAGCGCCCTGTACCGGGAGATGGAGAACTACGAAGAGGCAGAGAAGGCCGCGCTGCGGTCACTGGAAATCATCGTTTCCATGCCCCAGTACAAACTTGAAATGGCGACGAGTCTTGTCAACCTCGGCGAGGTGCAGACACGTCTTGGTAAATACGAAGACGCAAAGGCTACACTGGAAGCAGCAACGGCTATTTACGAGCTCGAGACAGGGGGCAGGGATCCTCATTACGCTGCAGCGACAGCAGCGCTGGGAAATCTGTACTATTACTGGCAGAAGCCAGCAGAGGCTGCGCCGTACTTCCGGAAGGCTATGGAACTGATCGAACGCGACTACGGCAGAAACGCGTTTTATGAGATGATGGAGCGGAACCTTAAGACAGTAGAGGGCATGCTATGAGAGGAATGGAATTAGCAAAAGCCTACTATGGCGAATATGCCGATACGCTGCGCGGACAGTTCCCGCAGTACGCGAACCGGATGGCCTTCGGTCTGGTGGGTGAAGGATCGGAATGTTACGGATATGACGATCAGATCTCCCAGGACCACGACTTCGGGCCGGGCTTTTGCGTGTGGATCACAAGAGACACCGCCAGAGCGATCGGCAATGATCTGCAGGCGGCCTACGAAGCCTTGCCGAGAGAGTATATGGGCTACACCCGTCAGACCACTGCGGAAGGCGCTGGACGGGTCGGCGTGATTCCAATCGACCGGTTTTATGCGCGGTTTACGAACTGTACGGATGTCCCGGCCACCAATCTGGAATGGCTCAGGATCCCGGAACGGTTTCTTTCGATTGCGACCAACGGGGAAGTGTTCTCTGATCCCGAGGGAGAATTCACCAGGATCAGGAGCATGCTCCAGCAGTTTTATCCGCAGGAAGTTCTGCGGAAGAAAATCGCCGCCAGAGCGGCTGTGATGGCTCAGAGCGGGCAGTATAACGTGCCGCGGTGCATCAACCGGGGCGATTTGAACGCCGCCTATCTGGCGACCGCTGAATTTGTGAACGCAGCGGTAAGCATGCTGTATCTGCTCGAACGGAAGTACATGCCGTTCTATAAATGGGCGTTCCGGGGCATGCAGGCGTTCAGCCTTTGCATGAAACCAGCCGCAGAGCTTCAGCAGCTGATCGCACTTGGAAACGGCGCGGAAACAGCGGCGCAGAGACAGGCGCTGATCGAATCGATCTGTACGTTCACAGCGGATGAATTGAGCAGACAGGGGTTCAGCAATACGCGGGATCCGTTCCTGCAGAACCATCTGCCGTCGATCATGGCAGGGATCACCGATCCGCAGATCGCCGGCCTGCACGTTATGGCAGACGCAGATTAGAAGGAGACCAGGCATGAGCATTATCAGATCCATAACGCCAAAAGATGCGGTCGTTAATGATATTATTAACCGCGAGTGGGAAATGTTCCAGAAAACGCAGAATATGGGCGGCAGAGCAGCATGTCAGGATCAGTATGATACCTTCTATGCGAACCGGTACAGCCAGCACTGCGTTCTGCAGCCGGATACGCTGGAGAGTTACCGGAACGACCTGATCGCTGCCGGTATGATCGGCCGCAACCTCATTACAGAAAAATACGGATACATGATGGAATTCACGGATCCGGCATATTATAACGCGAACCTCAGAGACCGCCTGCCCGCGCTCACAGAAGCAAAGGCACAGCTGGTGGCGCAGATCGTCAGTCTGCAGCTGGTGGGATATCAGAAGTACGCTGCCGCGTTCCCGGCGCTGGCCAGAGCCGGCAGACCGGCAGAAGAAAGCAATCTCGACACATCCATCCGGGACTACAGCATCGGCGAGTACAAGACGTATTCCGAGGGCACGCTTGAATTGGTTTTGCGCGATATCAAGCGCATGGATAATCCTGTCATGGAGATTCAGAAAACGCTTGTGAGTTTCTACGGGTTCGACAGTCTGCAGGCGGCAGAAGCGGCGCAGAAGTAATGGCAGAATAAGAGGCGGCACACTATGGCAAAGCTGGAAGCAAACGGGGAAAAATTATACTCTATCGGCGAGGTCAGTAAACTCTGCAACGTGTCAAAGAAGGCGCTGCGGTTTTATGATGAGATCGGGATCATCAGCCCGGATAAAGTATCGCCGTCGAATCACTATCGGTACTATTCGCGAAAAAGCCTGCTGGACCTGACCATCGTGAAGTACTACAAGCAGATGGGGTTCAAACTGGAGGAGATGCGAGGTCTGCTGAACAGCGAAGAATACCGTGAGATGGAACGGGGATTCCTGGTGAAGATCAATGAACTCCAGGACGAGCAGATGGCAGTGAACGTGAAACTGACGTCGGTCAGCGACTGGTACGATCTTCTGGTGGAAGCGCAAACGGTCATCGAGAATGATGTCCGGGAGGTTTCTGTGAAGTTTATCGAACCCCAGGAATATGGGTTCATGGATCAGGACTTCATCGAGGACGACCGGGAAGCCGTCATCAATCTGGAATGGACCGATTATCTGGACTCCATCAAGAACGAAATCACGGGACCAGTGAATATCACGTTCCCATCCTGGCGGGACAGACTGGACGGGACCTGTCAAAAGATGCGGATCATGCAAAAGCTTGTCTTCCCAAGCAAGCCGGAGCATCAGATCCAGATGGGAGGGGAAATGATGCTCTCCTGCTACCATATCGGATCCCATGATACCCTTCGTGAAACGTACGGGAAGATCGAACAGTACGCGGCCAACCATGGCTATAAGCTGGCCGAGGACAGCTGGGAACGGTATGTCACAGACTGCTGGACGACGAACAACTCCGACATGTACGTGACGGAGGTCCGCATCGGGGCAAGCAGATAGTTATAGGCAGGGATCGGTGCAACCCCCTGGCAAAACAGCACATAAAAATGGCTGTCACCGAAAGGCGACAGCCATTTTTGATTTTTTGTCGTATTACTTGATGTAATTGTTGATCAGATCGATCATGTCCTGATCGGACTGATAGTACATCACCAGATTGCCGCTGTCATCCAGCTCCCAATGGCTTTCTGCGATCAGACCATTGGACATTGCGGTATGAAGCGCTTCGTCCATCTGATGATCCTTGAAAGCTTTGAAGTTGCCGTAGACATCTCTCAGCTCATCCTGTACCATCTGACGGCTTCTTTCCTTACCGTCTGTGTACAGATGCAATACTTCCTGGAATAATGGTCTCATAATCTATACACCTCCTATTCTTCCGCTGCAAGCGTAGCTCTGTTCTGGGAGATAGCCAGAATCAGGATACCAGCAACCATGACGAGTGCGCCGATCCAGCCAACAGCCGGAAGAACGAATCCATCGTGTCCGAAGATGAATCCGCAGACGATCATGCACCAGAACGGACCCCAGAACGCATACGCGCCGTTGCAGCCCATACCGAGCGCAGCACCGCACATTGCAGCGCCCTTGTACCAGAACTTGAAGGACCAGGATGAGAACACGCCTGCAACGAACAGCATCCAGTAGGACGGCATGTCTGTCAGGCAAGCGCCCAGTACGTGCCAGCCGGAAGCAATTCCGTCGCCGCCCATGAGGGACAGGATGGATACCAGAATGATAGCGTTTACCAGTCCGGAAGTGCACTGACGGATGATGATAGCGATCTCAGTATCTACCATGCAGCATGCATAGCCGCCGACAGCGCCTTCAACACCCCAGCCGACTGCTGCGATGAACGCTGCCAGACAACCAAGAGCTGCACCGCCTGAGAAGTTCAGGTCTGTCATGGAAGAAGAACCAATCAGTGTTGCTGCTGCGAAGCAGATGATGATACCAACAACCATGCCCTTTGTTGTCTTCTGTTTGAAAGCAAAGTGGCCGATGATTGCGCCAATAGCGGCATTCAGTGCTGCGATCGGTACGATGATGGAGCCAGCCATCTGCAGACCGATTACATAAGCGGTAGAAGCAAGAGGTCCACCGATGATCGCCGCGATGATCAGAATCTTGCCCGGTTTTGTGGAGAGCGTTCTCTTGAAGTCGCCCAGTCTGCCGATGCAGCCGCCGTAGAACAGGGACCAGATAGCGGATCCAAGGTCAACGCAGGCGGCGCCGATAGCACTTACTGTATAGACGATAAAGAATGCGGATACACCAGCTGCGACGCCGGTAGGGGTCTCAGCATAGATGTCGTTCCATACGCCGTGCATCATACCTTCTGTCATGAAGGATGTGTAACCACCATAGAGGAAGCCGGAGAAAATGGCGATAAACAGGCCCTTTTTCCAGAAGGCTTTATCTCTGGCAGTTTTCGCTGCTGCTAATGCAGTAGCATTTTGTACATTTTCCATAGAATCACCTCGTATTTCACAATAATGTAGGAATAGATAATAACTTGTTCTGATTATAACCTTGACGCTAGGTCAAGGTCAATGCGTTTTTTCTGTTTTCGGGGCTGAAATCGTGCCGTTACGTGAAGGTTTGTTATTAATAATAGTTATGGCAACACCGCAAGATAGTACCGAAATTTTCGCAAAACCTTGATGCTGCTAACTTTTTCACAAAGGATAAAACCATTAAAAAAGGTGAATTATGGAAATTCACCCTTATAATCATTACCCTAGGCAGAAATGTTTACAATTCAAACCCTAAGTTTCGTCTTTCAAATCCTCCATATAATCTACCAGTTCTTTGCTTCGATGACGGTTTCTTCGTCGGCGAAGGGCAGAAGGACCTCTGTGACGAACTGATCCTCTTTGATGACAGAATATCCATCGAGCACATGACGTTCAAAGGAATCTCCCCGCAGCGCGAAACGATGCGCAGAGCACCAGTCGATGATTTTCTGATACGTGGAAGCGATATTGCCTCGGTTTCCGATGTGGTAGCATGCCGCTGCCAGAAAGCCTCCGAAACGCAGAACGTTTTCGTGGCTGTCGGAATCAGGGTACATGGTCTGCAGAAGCGTCATCTGCTTCACATTGGAATGGATCCTGTCTTCAAAGGATTCAAAATAGACATTGATCGAACCGCCGATATCCACCATATCGTTGCCGTGGCGTTTGCTTTCGGAATAAAAGGTGGTTTCGATATAGGCGGCTTTCAGCTCCGCTTCATTTTTAGGCTGATGCCGGAAGAAGAAACAGTCGTGCACAGGAAGGTGTTTCGTATGGACCGTCTGCGCGTTGTGCTTCAGGACGTAATCGCCTTCTGTGAGCAGTGAGTGCCAGGCGTTCAGGCTGGTCAGCCTTTGCTTGAGGTACTGCAGTTCCAGCTGCGTTTCTTTGATCCGGGTATTGAAATGCAGTTTCATCGTACCCAGATCGTGCTTATGGAGCATGTCCTTGATTTCTTCGAGAGGGAACCCTTCGTCCAGAAGGTACCGGATCGTCTGCACGCGAAGCAAAGTCTCATAACTGTAGTAGCGATACCTGTTTTCTTCGTCTACGCGGTCAGGCATCACGAGACCATTCTGTTCATAAAAGCGGAGTGTTCTTGTAGAAACGTTACAGATGTCAGCTGCCTTGCCGATTGAAAATAAAGTAGGTTCCATAATAGTTCTAAGCCCAGTCTTTCAGGCCTTTGCGCTGGTTCTCCATGACGCGGTCCAGATCCAAGGGCTGCTTTTCTTCCAGCAGATATTCTCTCAGTTCGTCGATGCCGCGCCCGGTGACACTGTCCACAGGGAAGATCCGCTCGCAGCCGGCCTCCTCCAGCCACCTCCGGACCATCGGAACATTGGCGTTCGGTTCGTCGATCTTGGTGATGATGCCGATCATAGGGCGGTTGACGACGCCGTTGATCGCAGGATCAAAGAGATTGTAAGGTTCATCCGCGCCGCACAGCAGTCCTACAACATCCGAGTCAAATGAAAAAATGCCCAGAGCCATTGCGAGCGTTTTTGTCTCGGCGTATTCTCCCGGCGTATCGATGGTGATGTCCCAGGTCTTGACGTACTGTGTTTTCTGATAGTGGACCTGTTCGCCCTTGAGCGCCTGGGTCAGAGATGTTTTGCCGGCCTCGCTGCGGCCGCAGAGAAACAGTTTCCTCATGAGATGCGCTCCTTATTCGTGTGAGATCGGGCAGACGGTGTATCCCAGCGTTTCCCCGAAGTATCTGCAGTTCTCCTCGATGGCGCTGTCGACCTCCGCGCGGGAGCCGGTGATGATCATGGATCCGCTGAAACGGTCCATGAACCCGATGTTGATGTCTCCCCATTTGGCAGCGATATCCGCGGCGATCACGACGGATTCCGCAGGGTGCATGTGGAGGATCCCGATGGATTTGCCGGTAGGATCTTCGCCGGCGTGGAAGCCGATGTCCAGGCCCAGGTTCTTGTAGACACTGTAATCAGAGGTGCCGATGACATGCGCCAGCGTGATCTCCTTGCCGGAGACCAGAGGGGAAATGATTCTGATCTGTCCGCCCTGGGCGTACTGCATGGCCTCGCTGATGAGCGCCTCGATTGCCGCCTGGTTATCAGCTGTGTCTTTAGGACCGGCTTTGTAGCTCACGGATGATTCCTCCTGAAATACTTCACTGAAATACCTGATAAGTATAGCAAAGGCAATTTCCTTGTGAAATTGCCTGGTCGATCAAGATATAAAATAATGGATTGTTATCTTTTCGTGATCGGGCAGACAACATAGCCCAGCGTATTCTGAAAATAGTTCACGATCTCTTCGATTGCGGTCGTGACTTCTGCGATCTCTCCGGTGATGATCAGCGTGCCGCTGAACCGGTCCGCAAAACCCAGATATACATTGCCGCTTTTGACAGCGATATCGGAAGCGATGACCGCAGATTCCGGCGGCGTCAGATTCATGATGCCGATCGCGGAAGTCCTGTAGTCGATGTCAGGGTTCAGGCCCAACTTCTGGTAAACAATAGGAAGGGGACCGCCGATGATGTGCGCCAGGGTGATCTCTTTGCCGGCTACCAGTTCCTGCACGATTCGCATCTGGCCGGAACCAGGTCTGTTTCCCTGATTGGTATCCATACAGTCAAGCCTCCTTTCCGAATATTGATAAGCGGAATTGTCATAAAATTCACAATCCGCAAATACAGCTATAACAAACGATGCTCTACTCACAATACCTCAAATTTGTGCATCCGTCAAACAGTTTTGACCGACTGAATTGTGTGAAGAATTCCCCTAAGGGGAATGTTTGGGTCGGAATTGGGAAACATACCCTGTTAAAAATTAACTTTTAAAAAAGAACCGTTTCAGGCAAAAAGGGAGCACAATCGTTAAAATAAAACGCTTTTTGGAAACGGGTGTAGCACCGGGTGCCCCCACTAGCCGGGAGCATGAATTCAACGCTTGACATTACTCTTAGAGTAACTTGTAAAATAAATACAACTATAACTATATATTTATTAAGGTAAATAGGTTATCCAATCAAAACAAAGCAACACATAGAAAGGAGTAATGTCAAATGCCGAGATTTTATGGTAGAGAGGCTGTTGGATTCATCGAGACCATCGGAATGGTTCCGGCGGTAGAAGCATGCGACAAGATGCTCAAGGCGGCAGAGGTTGAACTCGTATCTTACGAGAACATCGGCTCTACGCTCGTTACGATCATCGTAACCGGCGACGTTGCAGCTTGCAAGGCTTCTGTCGAAGCAGGCGCAAAAGCAGCAGCAGCAATCGGAACCCTGACAGCACAGAACGTTATCCCCAGGCCAATTCCGGAAGTTGGCGATATTGTATCCTGTCACGACGTGGATATCTATTAAGAAAGGAATGAATTGAAATGGCAAGCGGAAGAAGCGGAAGAGCTTTAGGAATGATCGAAACATTCGGACTGGTCTTCATCTGTCAGGCAGCCGACGCAATGGTCAAGGCAGCGGAAGTTGAGCTGATCGGATATGAGAACACCGCATCCGGATATATTTCAGTGCTGGTAAGAGGCGACGTCGGCGCGTGCAAGTCTGCAGTAGACGCGGGCGTAAAGGCAGTCGCTGACATGGGAGCAGAGGTTTACAGCTCCGTTGTCATCGCCACACCGCACCCGGACATCGAAAAGATCATCGAGCGTTATACATTAGATAAGTTATTACCATATGAAGACTAGTAGATAACTGCAGGCGGAGGGAGTGATTACAAATGAATATCATAGATAACGATCTTCTCTCCATCCAGGAAGCGCGTATTCTGGCAGAGAATGCATACCATGCTCAGCAGTGGCTGGCGCTTTTGCCTCAGGAGCAGCTGGATACATTTGTCGAAGCGATGGCAGATGCAGTACAGCCCCACATTGAGGAATTAGCAGTCCTGTCTGCTGATGAGACGGATTTCGGTAACTGGAAGGACAAATACGCAAAGAATCATTTTGTCTGCACGTATCTGAGAGAGCAGCTGCGCGGCAAACGCTACGTAGGCGTGATCAGCGATGATCCGCAGAAGGGGATCGTCGATATCGGTGTTCCGATGGGTGTGATCGCAGCACTCTGTCCGGCAACAAGCCCTGTATCGACAACGATCTACAAGGCGCTGATCGCGATCAAGTCGGGCAACTCCATTGTGTTCTCGCCTCATCCGAGAGCGAAGGAGACGATCGGAAGAGCACTGGACATCATGATCGAAGCAGCTGAAGCGGCAGGAATGCCTGAAGGAGCAGTGTGCTACATGCACACCGTAACAGCCAGCGGCACGATCGAGCTGATGAATCATGAGCACACAGCCATGATCCTGAACACAGGTGTTCCGGGGATGCTCAAGGCAGCACAGGATTCCAACAAACCGCTAATCTACGGCGGAGCAGGAAACGGTCCCGTCTTTATTGAAAGAACGGCCGACATCCAGCAGGCAGTCAAGGATATCATTGCGAGCAAGACTTTTGATAATGGCGTGCTTCCCGCTGCGGAGCAGACAGTTGTCGTAGATGCTCCCATTGCGGATGAAGTCAAGGAAGAATTCCGGCGTAACCATACATGGTTCATGAGCAGTGAAGAATCGAAGAAGCTGGCCTCCATCATATTCCATTCCGATGGAAGCGCCAATGAAGCTCTGATCGGTATCCCTGCCGAGAAGCTGGCGCAGAAGGCCGGATTCAGCGTACCGGAAGGAACCGTACTGCTGATCTCTGAAGAGAAGTATGCATCGACGAGAAATCCGTACACCCATGTGAAACTCGGTCCTGTCATGGCGTATTTCGTTGAAGAGAACTGGATGACAGCCTGTGAGAAATGCATCGAACTGCTTTTGACCTTGAAGCAGGGACATACACTGGTGATCCACTCCAGAGCGGAGAACGTCGTTCGTGATTTTGCACTCAAAAAGCCTGTCGGCAGAGTTCTCGTGAACACGCCGGCGACATTCGGCAGCATGGGTGCGACGACGAACCTGACACCGGCCATGACACTTGGCAGCGGAACAGCAGGTTACGGTATTACATCGGACAATGTATCACCGGGAAATCTGATCTATGTGAGAAAAGTCGGTTTCGGCATCAGAGACATGCAGACAGTGGATGCTCAGATGTTCGGACGGACAGCATTGACAGACAGCCCGTCGAAGTCGGTTGAGCAGCTGCACTATGCAGACGACGTCAAGAGCGTGCAGCAGGTATTGAGAGATATCATCAACAAGATCGACGGATTGAATGATAAATAAGAACTATAAACCTAAAGAAAGGGAGGTAGAACATTGGATATTCGTGAATTTTCAGAAAAGCTGGCAGCCGCCACGAAAGACATGTCTCCTGAGGAAAGAGAAGCCCTCAAGAGAATGTTCGAAGGCGTAACGAGCAACATTGCCCAGAAAGAGGCAACCCAGAAATGGACATGTGCGGATTGCGGCTATGTCTATGAAGGCCCGAATCCACCGGCAACATGCCCCATGTGCGGCGTCCCCGCAAACAGATTTTACAGCGGAGCGCCAGCAGCAGCTCCAGCGGCAGCTCCGGCAGCAGCTCCGGCAGCAGCAGTTGCTCCGACAGATCCAGGCTGGCAGCCGGATGGTCCGACACCTCGTATTCTGGCACTGAAGGACAACTACCGTAAGCAGGTACCGTCCATCTCCACATTCCGTGCGAGAGCGGTAACAGAAGTAACGAAAGAGCATCCGGGCATGCCGAAGATCATCCTGAGAGCAAAAGCATTCAGACGCTGCTGCGAAACAGCACCTTTGATCATTCAGGACAACGAACTGATCGTAGGTAACCCGACAGGCGGCCCGCGTGTCGGAGCATTCTCCCCGGATATCGCGTGGGAGTGGATGGAAGATGAACTTGAGACCATCGCAACAAGACCGCAGGACCCGTTCTTCATTTCCGAAGAAGACAAGAGATACATCAAGGATGAGCTGATCCCGTTCTGGAGAGGCAAGTCAGTCGCGGAGCACTGCTATGACCAGTACAGAGAGTGCGGCGGCTGGGAACTGTCCGGTGAATCATACGTATCCGACTGCTCCTACCACGCAGAGAACGGCGGCGGAGACTCCAACCCGGGTTACGACGTCATCCTGATGAAGAAGGGTATGCAGGACATCCAGGATGAAGCAAAAGCACATCTGGCAGAGCTGGATTATGCAAATCCTGAAGACATCGACAAGATCTACTTCTACAAAGGCGTTATCGACACAACAGAAGGTGTCATGATCTACGCAAGAAGAATGTCAGAATACGCAGCACAGCTGGCAGCACAGTGCAACGATCCTGTACGTAAGCAGGAACTGATGAGAATCTCAGAAGTCAACCTGAAGGTTCCGGCCAGAAAGCCTGAAAACTTCTGGGAAGCGATCCAGTCAGTATGGACCATCGAGTCACTGCTTCCGGTCGAAGAGAACCAGACAGGAATGTCCATCGGCCGTGTTGACCAGTACATGTATCCGTTCTACAAGGCGGACATCGAATCCGGCAGAATGACACAGTATCAGGCATTCGAGCTGGCAAGCTGCATGCTGATCAAGATGTCCGAGATGATGTGGGTAACCAGTGAAGGCGCTTCCAAGTTCTTCGCAGGATACCAGCCATTCGTAAACATGTGCGTCGGCGGCGTTACCCGTAAGGGCGAGGATGCTACAAACGACCTGACATACCTGCTGATGGATGCAGTAAGATTCACCAAGATCTATCAGCCGTCACTGGCCTGCCGTATCCACAACAAGTCACCGCAGAAATACATGGAAAAGATCGTTGATGTAGTAAGAGCAGGAATGGGATTCCCGGCATGCCACTTCGACGATACACATATCAAGATGATGCTCGCGAAGGGCATCGACGTAGAAGACGCCAGAGACTACTGCCTGATGGGATGCGTAGAACCGCAGAAGGCCGGCAGACTGTATCAGTGGACATCCACTTCATACACACAGTGGCCGATCGCCATCGAGCTGACACTGAACCACGGCGTTCCGCTCTGGTACGGCAAGCAGGTCACACCGGATCTGGGAGACCTCTGCAACTACAAGACATTCGAAGAATTCGACGCAGCTGTAAAGGCAACCATTTCCTACATGACCAAGTGGACATCCGTCATGACGGTTATCTCACAGAGAGTCCATAAGGAACTGGCACCGAAGCCGCTCATGTCCATCATGTTCGAAGGCTGCATGGAAAAGGGCCGCGGCGTAGAAGCAGGCGGCGCGATGTACAACTTCGGACCTGGCGTTGTATGGTCCGGCCTTGCTACATACGCTGACTCCATGGCAGCAATCAAGAAGCTGGTATTCGACGACAAGAAGTACACGCTGGATCAGCTGAACGAAGCACTGAAGGCTGACTTCGTCGGATATGAGCAGGTACAGAAAGACTGCCTGGCTGCTCCGAAGTATGGTAATGACGATGACTACGCAGACTTCTTCTGCAACGACATCATCGACTTCACAGAGCATGAGCACAAGAAATACAAGACACTGTACTCCAGACTGTCCCACGGCACACTGTCCATCTCGAACAACACGCCGTTCGGTCAGCTGACCGGAGCATCCGCTAACGGACGTAAGGCATGGACGCCGCTGTCCGACGGTATTTCACCGACACAGGGTGCAGACTTCAAGGGCCCGACGGCTATCATCAAGTCCGTATCCAAGATGGCGAATGACGACATGAACATCGGTCTTGTACATAACTTCAAGCTGATGCCGGGTATCCTGGATACGCCGGAAGGCGAGCAGGGTATCATCACACTGCTGAGAACAGCTAGTATGTTCGGAAACGGCGAGATGCAGTTCAACTATGTCAACAACGAAGACATGCTGGCTGCTCAGAAGGATCCGGACAGCTACAGAGATCTGGTTGTACGTGTTGCCGGATACTCCGCGTTCTTCACAGAACTGTGCAAGGATGTACAGGATGAGATCATCAGCCGTACAATGCTGACACACTTCTAAAATGACCTAACCCCGCGACTGACGAAGGCAGAGCGGCGGCGAGGAGACTTTACAAGAATAGACTATCGATGCTGAAGGAGAAGCATGCCATGAGTGGTAAGAATGGAGATTTGATCGAACGTAAAGCGGTCATATTCAATATTCAAAAATATAATATGCACGACGGCCCGGGTGTCAGGACACTGGTATTCTTTAAGGGTTGTCCGTTGAGATGCAAATGGTGCGCTAATCCTGAAGGCTTGCTGCGTAAGACACAGGTGATGTTCAAGAGCGATGTCTGCGTCTCCTGTGGAGCATGCGTTCCGGTTTGTCCTGTCGGAATCCATCAGATGGGTCCCGACGGACATTTCGTGGACCGCAGCATCGACTGCGTGGGATGCAGGGCCTGTGAAGATGCCTGCCTGTACAACGCGATCGATATCTGCGGAGAGACAAAGACGATTTCCGAACTGATGGAAGTCGTCCGGGAAGACCGCGGATTCTACGATGTTTCAGGCGGCGGAGTCACGCTCGGCGGCGGTGAATGCACCGCTCAGCCGGAGGCTGCGCTCTCACTGCTGCAGGCAGCGAAACAGGAAGGGATCAACACCGCAATCGAAACATGCGGCTACTGTAAGAAGGAAACGATCCTGAAACTGGCCGAGTTTGTGGACCTGTTCCTGTTTGATATCAAGCACTTTGACTCAGACCGCCACAGCGAGCTGACAGGAGTGCGCAACGAGATCATTCTTGACAATCTGGCGACTCTGCTCGAGGGCAGACACAATGTCCAGATCCGGATGCCGATGTTAAAAGGCGTCAACGACAGTCAGGAAGAGATCGAGAACACCATGGAATTTTTGCTTCCGTACAAGGATCTCAAAAATTTCAAGGGAATCGACCTGCTGCCGTATCACAAGATGGGCGTAAACAAATACGGCCAGCTGGATATGGAATACGCGATCACCGACGAGGTGAAGCTGGAGCAGGAAGATCTGGACCGTATCGAGGGGTGGATCAGCAAGTATGATCTGCCGGTATCCGTGATCAGGCACTAGGTAAGAAGGCATTAGCGATCAGACGAAGGAAACAGTATGGGATTTCTCGACGATGGAAAGCAACAACTGAATCGTGTCATCGAAGAGTCGGTACCCGGCAAACAGGTGACGATCGCGCATGTCATCGCCGCACCGGTCTCGGATATCTACGAGCGCCTCGGCATCGACGATCTGGGCGCCATCGGAATACTCACACTGTCGCCCTATGAAACAGCGATCATCGCTGCGGATATCGCGACAAAGGCCGCACAGGTGGAAATCGGTTTTCTGGACCGTTTCACCGGTTCGGTCGTCATCGCAGGGGATGTAGACAGTGTGGAAACGGCACTGACTGCGGTTACGCAGACACTGCACGATCTGATGGACTTCACGACAGTGACGGTGACGAAGACATGAGGCGCAAAATCATGGTTATCGGCGCGGGCAAATCGGGCAAAACCTCTTTGGTCAACGCCATCAACGATTATCACGGTCCGCTCAGAAAAACGCAGGATATGATTTTTGGGAAGTACACCATCGATGTCCCCGGTTCTTACCTTGAGAACCCATGGATGTACAAACACCTCATATCCGCAGCACAAAACAATGCGGGACACATCCTGATCCTGGTGGATCAGAGCAATGTTACCGAAATATATTCTCCAGGATTTGCCAGAGTTTTCCGGTGTCCGGTGACAGGAGTCATCATGAAGGCCGATCAGAAACCGGAGAACAGGGCAATATGCGAAAAGCAGTTAAAAACCATTGGAGTAGAACCACCGTATTTCCCGGTCAGCCTGACAGAGAATACGGGGATCGAAGAACTAAAAAATCATTTACGAGAGTTCATGATTGAAAGGGACAAAGATCAATGAAGTATATTACTGAAGAAGATTTGAGAACGATTTACAAGGTCACGCCGTTCACGAGCTATAAGCTTGATACGGGTACGAGACTGACACCGGGAGCCAGACAGTTCCTGCAGGATCGTCACATCAGCGTGTACTCTGCTGATGGGGAGGCAATGCAGGTCGGCGACGGCGTTGTGGTCGGCCAGTACAATCAGAACAGATCGGCAAACGGCGGAACCCCGGATCTTCTCAACAAAAAACGTCTGGAGGCATCCTTAAGATCGACCGGCGCGCTGTTCTTACAGACAGCCAGCGACATCATCGATCAGGATCCGGTGATGGCGCAGAAGGTGCTGGAGCTGGGAGAAAACTTCAACGACATCAAAGCGATGAACGAAGAAGGACGCAGTTTCCCGGCACTGCCATGCACGCCCTGCAGCGGTATCAACGGAGATAATTTCTCCTGCGAGATGGAAGATTGTTTTGCAATCACCAGTTTCCATCTTCAGATGGCGAAAGGCAGGGAGATACTGCATTTGCATAGGCTGAGATGCGCGCTGCACGAATTCCTGGTCGTACTAATGGAAGTACGCTGCACCAACAAGGAGATCCCTGAGCGTGTCTGCCAGATCATTAATCAGCTGAATCAGATGATATGCGCAGCGTTCGGAGGAGAAGGATGTCAGAGAAAAGCATAAACTTTGATTACTGTGACACACTGGTAGAGAAGTTTGAGCGAGTAGTCGAGCACCCGATCCGTTCGGAGAAAAAAGAACCAATCTATTACGTCGGCGTGGACCTTGGTACCGCCTGCGTGGTAGTCGTGGTACTGGATGAGAACTTCGAACCGGTTGCAGGCGCGTACAAGTACGCTACCGTGGTACGGGACGGCATGGTCGTTGATTATGTCGGCGCGATCCACATGGTCAGGGAAATGAAAGAGAAACTGGAAGAAGCGCTCGGCGTGGACGAACTGATCTACGCAGCAGCAGCGATCCCGCCGGGAACAGAGAACGTGGACGGCGGCGCAGTCGCGAACGTTGTCAGAGGCGCAGGTTTCGAAGTCAGCAATGTACTCGATGAACCGACCGCAGCCAACCAGGTACTGAAACTGGAGAACGGCGCGGTGGTAGACATCGGAGGCGGTACGACAGGTATTTCGATCTTCAAGGATGGCGAAGTCGTCTACATTGCCGATGAACCGACCGGAGGAACCCATTTCTCACTTGTACTGGCCGGCGCGTACAAGATGCCGTACGAAGAAGCAGAACTCTACAAGCGCGACGAGAAGAATCACAGAGAGATCTTCCCGGTCATGGGCCCGGTCATCGACAAATGCGCGACGATCATAAAGCGGCAGATCGAGGGACACGATGTGGATTCCATCTGCCTGGTAGGAGGCACAGCCTGCCTGACAGGTATCGAGAAAGCGCTTGAGAAGAGACTGGGGATTCCGGTGTACAAGCCTAAAAATCCGATGTTCGTGACACCGCTGGGAATCGCACTCAGCTGCAAACAGGAAGAAATGTATTAACAGTAAGTTTTTATAGTCAAGAGGAGAAAGGAGCGCCATGGATTTCAGGATCATAAAGACGCCATCAAAAGGAACGATCGATATCCTGATGCATCGCAAAGGCTCCCCAAAGGATCAGAGACCCGAAAACATTGACGCAGTAGGGCTCGTCCAGGGGAAGCTGATCGAGATGGTCGTGGCGTCCGATATCGCCGAAAAGACAGTCGGCGTTACCGTAGAAGATATTCGCGGAAGCTGTCCGCAGAATATGATAATGTTAGCTATATTTGGAGATACCGCGTCAGTCGAGGCAGCCATCAAGGCAATCAAGGATGATGCGGAAGAAAGACGAAAGAAGGGTGAATAAAGGAAATGCTTACAGCGAAAGTAGTAGACAACATTTGGTCGACAAGAAAGACTGATCTGCTGAATGGTTACAAGCTGATGCTCGTCGAAGTGATCGGCGGCAGAGACGATGGCCAGCGTGTAGTAGCAATCGATACAGTCGGCGCAGGTGTTGGCGAACGCGTTCTGGTCGCTCTTGGTTCGTCAGCTAGAAGAATGGCCGGTGATGACGCGATCCCGACAGACGCCGCGGTCGTGGGTATCATCGACGAAGATTGCGAGTTTTAACAAGTAGGAGAGGAAAAGATGAGTTTGCTTGATCAGGTAAGGGACGCAGGGATCATCGGAGCCGGCGGCGCCGGATTCCCGACCCACGTCAAACTGAATGCAGAGGCGGAATACATTCTTCTCAATGGTGCGGAATGTGAACCGCTGCTCAGGGTAGACCAGCAGATCATGGCCATGTACCCTGAGGAAATCATCCGCGGCTTCGAAATGGCAGGCCGTCAGGTCAACGCGAAGAAGGCAATCATAGGAATCAAAGGCAAGCACGGAGATGTCATTCAGATTCTGGAAGACACCATCGCACGGCTCGGCATGGGAGACTATGTGTCAGTCGGCATTCTGCCGGACATCTATCCGGCAGGCGACGAGCAGGTTCTCGTCTATGAGCTGACCGGCAGGACCGTTCCGGAAACAGGTATTCCGATCATGTGCGGATGCGTCGTGCTGAATGCTGAGACAGCCATGAATGTCTATCTCGCTTCCCAGGGACAGCCGGTCACGGAAACGTGGGTGACCCTGGCAGGAGATATTCCTGAGAGGAAGACCTTCAAGGTACCGGTAGGAACGCCGGTCATGGATGTTCTGAAGCAGTCAGGCATCGAAGATTTCTCACAGTATGAGATCATCGATGGCGGTCCGATGATGGGCCCGCTGCTCGAAGACAGGAACGGTTCCGTTGTCAAGAAGAACAAAGGATACGTCATCCTGAAGAAGAATCATCCGCTGATCCGCAAGAAATCATGCACACTGGATCAGGCCCGCAAAGTCAACCGGGCAACATGTGAGCAGTGCCGCATGTGTACGGACCTTTGTCCGAGATTTCTGATCGGACACGATATGGAGCCGCACAAGACGATGCGTATCACGAATTACGGACTGGATGACGTGAAAGGCAAGACAATGGCGCAGCTGTGCTGCCAGTGCAACCTTTGCGAGTACTTCTCCTGTCCGGCCAATCTGCATCCGCGTCTGAACAATCTGAGACTGCGTAATGAAATGATGGCAGAGAAGATCAAATATGAGGCGGATAAAGAGAAACAGTACAAGGCACGTATCTCAAGACCTTTCAGACTGGTGCCCAGCAAGCGGCTGATCGCAAGGCTCGGACTGAAAGCATTTGATAAACCAGCTCCTGTCACGACACAGGGCGTAACACCTGCAGAGGTGAAGATCCCGCTGAGCCAGCACGTCGGCGCACCGTGCACCCCGATCGTCAGCGTAGGCGAGACCGTCAGTGTCGGTCAGATGATAGGACAGATTCCGGAGAAGGCATTGGGCGCACCGATCCACGCCAGCATACCGGGACAGGTTACAGAAGTTACAGATAAGTATATTGCCATAAGGAGGGTATAAAATGCAAAGAGCGATAGGAATGGTCGAATTCACCAGTATTGCCCGGGGCATCTATGTAGCGGACCAGATGGTTAAGGTTTCGGAAGTTGAAATCGTATCCTCTACCACTTCCTGCCCAGGCAAATACATTACGATCGTGACCGGAGACGTGGCCGCGGTCCAGACATCTGTAAGGCTCGGTGAAGAGCTTGCTGAGGAATACTATGTAGATTCCATAGTAATCCCGAACGTCAGCGATTCTGTATTCCCGGCAATCACATGCGCGACCATGCCGGATCATATGGAAGCAGTAGGAATCATGGAATCCTTCTCACTGGCATCCATGATCATCGCTGCCGATGAATGCCTCAAGGCAGGTGAGGTCGAAGCGATCGAGCTCCGCCTGGGCAACGGAATCGGCGGCAAGGCGTACTTCACATTCACCGGTGAGGTAGCCGCAGTGCAGTCAGGTGCAGACGCCGGCGTGGCGATTGCAAAGGAGAAAGGACTGCTTGTCAATGTTGAGGTGATTCCATCACCTTCAGATAGATTGATTGAGTCATTACTGTAAGCTAAGAAATCAAAAGTTTGGTTGATGAAAGGATGTGAAAACCGATGAAAACCTTACTCACAGAGAAGAGCATCAGGGATCTCATCGCACAGGGCGCAACATCGGTATGTATCGATGAAAATACCATCGTTACGCCGGCGGCCAAAGACGCTATCAAGTACAACGGTCTGGAAGTAACAGACTGTACTGCAGCGCCGGCTCCGGTAACGACGTATTCAGCTTACATACCTACACAGCCTGCTGCACCGGCAGCCGCACCGGCAGGAGGCGAGGCACTGAGCACTGAGATGATCTACAATGCTCTGAAGAAGATGACGGAACAGGGACTTCTGAATGGTTGTTTCGAGGCTCCGGCATCCGCAGAAGCAGCCCCGTACACGGCTGAAAACGCAAATGGTTTCAAGCTCGTTCGCGGAGGCGGAATCAAGATGGAAGTTCTGGAACTGGAAAACCCAGCTGATAACGGCAAGGTACAGTATCAGGAACTGATCGGCGCAGACGTAGACAGCGCTATGAACGCCGGATTTATGACAGTAGATCAGTGCACATTCAACTGGGATGTGGAACCACAGGAAATCTACTATGTCGTAGAAGGCAACATGACCGTCACAGTAGACGGCGTACCACACACAGCATATCCTGGAGACTGCCTGTTCATCCAGAAGGGCTCCAAGGTTGTATTCAGCAGCGGAAATACAAAAGCTAAAGTATTTTACTGCACGTATTGATCGTTACTAAACTACTAAAACAAACGTAATTCTATTGAAAAGGAGAATTCAAAATGAAAGCACTTGGATTTATTGAAACTAGAGGTCTCGTACCTGCAATCGAAAGCGCCGACGCTATGCTGAAGGCAGCTGAGGTTACTCTCGTAGAGAGAACATTCGTTAAAGGCGGTCTGGTAACGATCACCATCGCAGGTGACGTTGCAGCTTGCAAGGCATCCGTTGATGCAGCAGCAGCAGCCGTTATGAGAATGGGCGGAGAAATCGTCTCCACACATGTTATTCCTCGTCCTCATGAAACTCTGGATGGTCTCATCGTCAAGCACATCAAAGATGACGATGAAGAGGAGGATGATTAGGCGACTCGCCTGATCCGGAACCCACACCAACTGAACCAGCGGTGAAGACACCGGAGAAGGCACCTGAGAAGGCACCCGAAAAGGAACCTGAGAAGGCCCCTGAAAAGGCTCCTGCAAAGGAACCTGAGAAGGCGCCCGCAAAGGCACCCGAAAAGGCACCTGAACCGCCGAAGCAGAAAGCAGCCGATGAGCTGCCCGAACCACCAAAAGACCGCAAGGCACTGGAAGCGATCGTAAAGAAATACGGCGTTGACACTGCGCTGGAAGTGCTGCAGAAAGTCAGAGTCGTAGACCTTAGATCACTGGCCAGAGAATACAATGGTGAATTCGGAATCGCCGGCAGAGAAATCAGGAACGCCAACAAGAAGGTACTCATCGATGAGTTCAAAGCGTTCTTTACAAAATAGTAAGAACGGAAAAATCATTACACTAGTTAGACTATCCAAGGGGGAATAGCATATGGACAACATGGATTATGATCTTCGTTCCGTACAGGAAGTCAGAGACATGGCGCGTCTGGGACAGATCGCAACTGAACAGATCGCTACATATTCTGAGGAACAGATTGATAAGATCCTGGTCAACATGGTCCGTGTCGCTGAAGAGCACGCAGTAGAACTGGCACAGATGGCAGTAGAAGAAACCGGCTTCGGTAAAGTAGCCGACAAGACCTACAAGAACCACCTGGCTTCTACAATACTCTATCAGTCGATCAAGAACATGAAGACATCCGGGATCATTGAAGAAAACCCGGCAACGGGAATCATCAAGATCGCTGAGCCTGTTGGTCTGGTCATGGGTATCGTACCATCCACCAACCCGACATCCACAGCAATCTTCAAGGCGATGATCGCAGTCAAAGCGAGAAACGCGATCATCTTCTCACCGCATCCGTCAGCTAAGAAGTGCACACTGAGAGCTGCACAGCTGATGGCGGAAGCTGCCGTACAGGCAGGAGCACCGGCAAACACGATCGCATGCTGCAGCATGCCGTCCATGCAGGCGACAGATGAACTGATGCATCACAAGAATGTCAAGGTCATCATCGCTACCGGCGGTCCGGGAATGGTCAAGGCAGCATACAGCGCCGGCAAACCGGCACTGGGCGTTGGTGCAGGAAACTCACCGGCGTACATCGAAAGAACAGCAAACGTACAGAAAGCTGTTACGAACATTATCACAAGCAAGAGCTTCGACTACGGCACGATCTGTGCATCAGAACAGTCAGTCGTATGTGAAGAATGCAATAAGGACGCGGTCATCGCTGAATTCAAGCGTCAGGGCGGCTACTTCATGTCAGAAGAAGAGACAGACAAAGTCTGCAAGCTTCTGTTCAAGAACGGTGGTCACGCAATGAACGCCAAATTCGTAGGCCGCAGCCCACAGGTCATTGCAAATGCAGCAGGCATCAGCATTCCGGAAGGCACGAAAGTGCTCCTCGGACCGCAGGGCGGCGTAGGCGACGGATATCCGCTCTCCTATGAGAAGCTGACAAGTGTACTGGCATTCTATGTCGTCAAAGACTGGAGAGAAGCCTGTGATCTGTCAAAGGATCTGCTGCAGAACGGTATCGGACACACCATGAGCATCCACACAGAGGATAGAAACATGGTTCTCGAGTTCTCTGCAAAACCTGCATCCAGAATCGTTGTAAATACAGGAAGCACAATGGGCGGCGTTGGTGCCAGCACCGGTCTTGCTCCTTCATTCACACTCGGATGCGGTACATGGGGCGGCAGCTCAGTATCAGAGAACGTTACGCCGATGCACCTGGTCAACATCAAGAGAGTTGCTTACGGCATCAAGGACGTTACAACGCTGATCCAGCAGGATCCTACATGGACCCACACAGCTGAACTGGAGAGAATCGGCGCCTGCGCACCGGCTGCACCGGTAGCTGCAGCTCCTGCTCCGACTCCGGTAATGACACCTGTAACTCCTGCTCCGGCTCCTGTAGCAAACAATTCAGGATTTGTTTCCTACAGCCCAAGCTGCGGCGGATGCGGCACACCGTTCACGGTTAACGATGTACTGAGTGCTCCGTCACCGCAGGCGATCCAGAACGGGGGCGTTACCATGCAGGCAGCACCAGTCAATGTGCCGCCGGTAGGCCCGGATCTGACAAAGCCAATCGATACACAGCAGCTCAATGCAATGATCGAATCAATGACAAAGGCTTTGAGAGGAGAATAGTATGGCACAGGATTACGAAGCTTTATTGAAACAGATCTTAGAGGTGGCCTCCGCATACAGCAACGGTGCAGCGCCTGCTGCAAGTGCACCGGCACCAGCACCGGCAGCCTGCGGCCTTGAGCCGATTCCGGTGGGCATCTCCAACAGACATTTACATCTGTCACAGGCGGATATGGACGTACTGTTCGGGCTTGGATATGAGCTGACCAAGATCAAAGATCTGAAGCAGCCGGGCCAGTTCGCCAGCAAAGAGACGGTTACGATCGTCGGACCGAAGGGAGCTTTGGAGAAGGTTCGTGTATTAGGACCGATCCGTAAGGCTACGCAGGTCGAGTTGCTTCTCGGCGACTCCTTCAAGCTGGGCATCAAACCGCCGACAAGAATGTCCGGAGATCTGGCTGGTTCTCCGGGAGCGACAATCGTCGGTCCGAAGGGAACTGTAGTACTGTCCGAGGGCGTCATCGTCGCCCAGAGACATATTCACATGACCGCAGCGGAAGCTGCAGCCTATGGCGTAACCAACGGCCAGACCGTCTCCATCGAATTTGACGGACCCAGATGCGGCGTCTTAGGGAATGTCGCGATCAGAGCCGGCGAAGGCCACGCACTGGAATGTCATGTGGATACAGAAGAAGCAAACGCATTAGCAATCACATCCGACACAACATTCAAGCTTATTAAGTAAATAAACACTTATATAGAATATTTAGAACAAAACAGTTTTCAGAAACAGGAGGAAACTAAAAATGGCAAAATATGATGCATTAGGAATGATCGAAACCAAAGGACTGATCGGATCCATCGAAGCAGCAGATGCTATGGTAAAGGCTGCTAACGTATACCTGATCGGTAAGAACTTTGTAGGCGGCGGACTCGTTACCGTTATGGTAAGAGGCGACGTAGGCGCTTGCAAGGCTTCCGTAGATGCTGGCGCAGCTGCAGCTCAGAGAGTCGGCGAACTGCTCCACGCTCACGTAATTCCAAGACCTCACATCGAGGTTGAGCAGATCCTTCCGGATCCAAAGAACCCGCAGCAGCCGGATCAGGGCTAAACAGCACTTATTTGACATTCAGATAGAATAAGGTGAAAACGGCGCAGGCAGACGACCTGCCTGCGCTGTTTTGTTATAGTCTGAAAGGATAATAGAGCAATGGGTAAAACTATATTAGTATTGACCGGCAGCCCGAGGGTCGGTGGAAATTCCGACCAGCTGGCAGATGCCTTTATTCGTGGTGTCGCCAGCGCAGGCAATCAGGTCCTGCGTTTTGATGCCGGCAGAAAGCAGATCGGCCCGTGTATCGGATGCCAGGCGTGCGCTGCGACAGGCGCCTGCGCCGCTCCTGATGATTTTGCAGAATTCTCAGGGTATCTGATGCAGGCAGACGCGATCGCGATCTTTACGCCGATTTACTGGTTTACCTGGCCGGCAGGGCTGAAGGCTGCCATCGACAAATGCTTCTCATTCTACTGCTCCGGCACGCAGACGCGCGTCAGGGAGAGCATCCTGGTCGTTTGCGGCGAAGCAAACGAGATGGAAGTGTTTGATCCTATGGTCAAAACATACGAGAAGACAGCCGAACTGATGCACTGGGAGAACAAAGGCCATATCGTCGTGCCGAGTGTTTATGAAGCCGGTGCAGTTCAGAACACACCAGCCATTCCGGGCATGGAAAAAATCGGCCGGTACTTTTAGGTACTTCTAAGTACTATTAGGAGAGTTATAATGAGCACAATGGAATTAAGAAAGAACTTCTACTGGGCAGGGATCCTGGATCCTGACCTGGAAGTCTTTGATATCATTATGCACACTGACTTTGGTACGACCTATAATTCGTATCTTTTGAAGGGCAGCGAAAAAACTGCCCTTTTTGAAACAGCCAAAGAGAAGTGGGCAGATGAATATATCGCCCAGCTGAAGACGCTGATCAATATCGAAGACATCGATTACCTGATCGTCAACCACACCGAGCCGGACCACGCCGGTACGGCGGAGCGGATCATCGACCTGAATCCGGGGATCAAGCTGGTGGGAACACCGACAGCGCTGAGCTTCATGAAAGCGGTGAGCAACCGCGAGTTCAGCTCCATTCCGATCAACGACGGCGATGTACTGCCTTTGGGAGATAAGACCCTGGAGTTCATGATCGTACCGAACCTTCACTGGCCGGATACGATGTGGACCTACATCCGGGAGGACGGCATTCTGGTACCGTGCGATTCCTTCGGTAACCACTACAGTCATCCGGGGATCCTCCAGTCCACCGTAACGGATCTGGACAACTCCATGCGGATGATGAAGTACTACTACGACAACATCATCGGACCGTTCAAGCCGTATGTCCTCGAAGCTCTCGAGAAGATCAAAGACAAGAGTATCACGATGATCTGTCCGGGACACGGCCCGGTCCTCGACCAGGATATACCGCACTGGATCGAAGTCTACAGAGACTGGTCCACAGAGGTCAACCCGAACCAGCATCCGGTCGTCGTCATGCCGTATGTCGCGGCGTATGGCTACACGAAGACGCTGGCGGACGTGATCTCTGACGGTATCCGCAAAGCCTGTCCGGACGTTGAGATCAAGGCCTACGACATGGTCTTTGCAGATGCAGGAGAAGTCGTTGGCGAGATGTACTGGGCAGACGGTCTGCTCTTCGGAACGCCGACAGTCCTCGGCGAGGCCCTGAAGCCGATCTGGGATCTGACCACATCGATCTTCGCCGGCACCCACGGCGGCAAACCGGCGTCAGCATTCGGCGCGTACGGTTGGTCCGGAGAGGGCGTACCGCACCTGATCGAACGTCTGCACCAGCTGAATATGGATGTCTACAAAGAAGGCTTCCGCGTTCAGTTCAAGCCGTCTCCGATCCAGATGCAGCAGGCATTTGACTTCGGTTACGGATTCGGCTTAAAAGCAAAGGCACACTGGGACGCGCAGAGATCCG
The DNA here is from genome assembly GCA_902786815.1 of uncultured Eubacteriales bacterium. Lineage (GTDB taxonomy): Bacteria > Bacillota > Clostridia > Peptostreptococcales > Anaerovoracaceae > Lentihominibacter. The sequence continues at coordinate 89,978 of CADADV010000003.1, read as the reverse complement.
GCAAGCCTGCAGCACCTGCAGCAGGCGGCACGCAGGCATGGAAGTGCCTGGTTTGCGGAGAAGTCGTCACCGGCGATGTACCTCCGTCAGCCTGCCCGATCTGCGGCGTAGGTCCGGAACAGTTCGTACCGGTCAGTGTAGCAAGCACCGGATTCACCAGCACGGAGCCGCTGAACGTAGTCATCGTTGGCGGCGGCGTGGCAGCCCTTACGGCAGCAGAAGCAGCCCGTGAGAGAAACAAGGCAGCTTCCATCGAGATCATCACAAACGAAGATCTGCCGTGCTACAACAGACCGATGCTGACCAAGAACATCCTGGCCAAACCGGACGTTCTGGGATTCATCACAAAGGCACCGGAATGGTACGTGGACAACAACATCGCAGTCACATTCGGCACCGCAGTCACGGCGATCGACAATAACGCGAAGACCCTGACACTGTCCGACGGCAGCAGCAGAAGATTCGACCGCCTGGTCTACGCGACCGGCGCAGAAAGCTTCGTTCCGCCGATCCCGGGCGCAGATCAGCCATTCGTCAAGGTCATCCGCAAGGTGACGGATATCATCGATATCCAGAGCCTGCTCCCGCAGGTTCATGACATCGTGATGATCGGCGGCGGCGTACTGGGACTGGAAGCAGCTTCCGAGTTCGTCAAGACCGGACGCAAAGTCACCGTTGTCGAAATGGCCCCGACTCTGATGGGACGTCAGCTTGATCAGACCGGTTCACAGGTACTGAAAGCAGCGGCCGAGGCCAAGGGCGTTCGCGTCATCACCAGCGCGAAGATCAACGCCATCGAAGCCGACGGCGTGCAGCTGGAAACAGAGAAACTGCCGGCGCAGCTGGTGGTCCTGTCCACAGGCACGAAGGCGAACGTACAGGTGCTGCAGAACGCAGGCGCCTCTGCAGAACGTTTCATCAATGTCAATGACAAGATGGAGACCTCACTGCCGGGCATCTACGCGGCAGGAGACGTAGCAGCCTGCAACGGCGTATCCATCGGTATCTGGAACCAGGCCGTAGAGATGGGCCGCGTGGCCGGCGCCAATGCAGTCGGCGATGACCTCGTTTACGAAGGCATCACGCCTGCAGTCAGCTTCACCGGTTTCGGCATCGACCTCTTCGCCATGGGAGACACCGGCAAGAAAGAGGGCGAATTCTACAAGACCCTCGAAGTGGACGACCCGAGAACGCTGACCTACATCAAACTGTACTTCCTGCACGACGTATTCGCAGGAGCAGTCGTATTCGGCGAGACCCACCTCAGCGCCAAGATCATGGAAGCCTACCAGAGCAAAGCAGATTGTGACACCACACTCGCCATGCTCCACGGGTGGAAGTAGCAAGCATAATGATATCTTGAATGAGATTCGAGATTCGAGAAGATTCGAGTAGATTCGAGGACCGCTGCATCAGATTGGTGCAGCGGTCTTTTTCGTGCGCGTCTGCCGCCTGCCAGGTGGTTCAGGCGGGTTCTGGTGTGATCCAAGCTGGTCCAAGCGGGTGCCGATGTAATTTCGGTGTAACTTCAATGCATTTTTCATCAAATTCTCACCCGGACAGCAGAAAATGCGCTCCATAGCGAGGTAAATTTCCAACATTTAGAAGATTTTACCAATTATCTGCAAGTATCTTCCTGTATATGTAAAATTATGGAAATCACAACGCGCTAGAAGGTGCAAATGGAGACTGGTTGATGAAAAACCGCCTCCGAATGCATCAAAATTACACCAGAACTCTTGGTGAAGCCGCTTGGTAGAGTCAGTTGGAAGGGTCACTTGGGCAGGGTCGCTGGGATAAGGCACTTGATGGTCTCGTCGATAGCATCGTTACTGGATTGTGTGCAGTTTTCAGCACCGGTTTGGGTGCAATCTTCACTATCAGTCTCGTCGCTTGCTTCACCAGCCTAGCTGTCAGACTTGTCATCTGCCGCGTCAGCCTCACCCGCCTCATCATCAGCTTCGCGGGCGAGCTTCTGCTCTTCGAGGGTGCGGTTGAGGACGCCGCCGCCGAAGAGAATCATGACAACGAACCGGAGCCACAGGAGCAGCAGGAAAAGGGATGCCAGGGAGCCGTACAGGCTGGACGCATGGTAGAACCGCGGGATGAAGAACGAGAACAGTTCCGTGAAGGCCAGCCAGCACACGCCGGTCAGGATCGCACCGGGGAGCTGGCTCTTGAGTGTCCGGCGTTTATCAGGCAGATGGGCGAAGATCTCCAAAATCACCAGGAGCGCGAATGCAATGACCACCAGCGCAGTGACATTGAAGATGGAATCAACATACGGCATGAGGCTGTTCAGACCTTCGATGTTCAGCTTCTCGATGGAGGAACAGATGAGACCCGCGATCGAGTCGCCCAGCATCTCGAACACCAGCAGGGCAGGGATCAGGATGATTATCATCAGCGTAAAGAGCAGCCGCTTCAGGATGCCCTTCGCGAGGACCATGCCTTTCTCGATGAGACCGGCGGCCTTTTCTTTCTTGGCGGCCTTGTCCTCCGCGTCCGCGTCCTCAGACGGATCTTCGTCCGGGTCTTCATCTGCAGCCTCGCCAGGTTCCTCACCCAGATCAGCATCCAGATTCTCGTCCAGCGCCGCGGTCAGCGCCGCATCGGAGTCCTCGCCCGACTCTGCACCCGGCTCCTCGCACGACTCTGCATCCGACTCCTCGCCCAGCGCCGCATCGGAGTCGTCGCCCAGCTCCGCATCGAGCGCGGGTGTCATGACCGGGGCTTCGTCCAGCTGGTTGAGGCCTTTCTGGACTGCGGAGACGCCTTTGCTTGCCGACCATAAGGTGGTTACGGCCGCAGCGGAAGCCAGCAGTCCGCCGGACTGCGATTTGAGATTCGTCATCATGGACTCTACGAACTCACGAATGGGTCCCAGATCCGGCAGAATCTGAAAGAAGATATCCGCCACATCTTTTGTCGAATAGCCCGGGAGCAGGTTCACGATAGAAATGATCAGGATGATACATGGGAATATAGCTGTTACGATGAACAGCGTCGCGTAACCGGAGTACACGGACATTTTATTCGCCTGAAATATCGCAAAACCCCGAAGGGCCAGGTCTTTTAACCATGAGAGCAAAGCCTTCACTCGATCCATATCGGAACCACCTTATATCTGAAATACCTGATATGTAATAACCAATTGTAATGCCTTTGCAGTTATTATACGTCAAATCACATGGCTGTTCAAAGGCATCCCGCGGTTTTCTCACACTTCCATTTTTGATATAATGAATTATCATTACTGCATTCTAAGTATAAAAGCTTCAAGGACATATAGCATGGGCGCATTGACAGGACTGAAAATACTGGATTTCTCAACACTACTTCCGGGGCCTTACGCGACGCTGGTCATGGCGGATATGGGCGCAGAGGTCGTCAGCATCGCCGCGCCGGGCCGTCCGGACATCCTGACGGAGTGGCCGCCGGAGATCGGAGATACCGGCGTGACGGCCGTTTCCGCGTGGATCCGGCGGAACAAGAAAACCATCGTGCTGGATCTGAAGACGGAGGCGGGCGTGGAAGCGGTCAAACGCCTCATCAGAGACGAAGGATACGATATCCTGCTGGAGCAGTTCCGGCCCGGCGTCATGGACAAACTTGGTCTGGGCTACGAGCAGCTGCAAAAGCTGAACCCGCGGCTGATCTACTGCTCTCTGACCGGCTACGGGCAGACAGGGCCTATGGCCATGCGCGCGGGGCACGACATCAACTATCTTTCGAGGTCCGGCAACATGTCCCACGCGGGACGCCAAGAGACGGGGCCGGTGCTGACCAACGTGCAGATCGCCGATGTGGCAGCCGGTTCCATGAACAGCATCATCAGCATCCTGGCGGCGGTGCATTACCGCCATGAAACCGGACGCGGCCAGTACATCGACGTGGCCATGATGGACGGCGTCGTACCGTTCAACGGCATGGATGCAGCGGCGTTTTTGGGCGGCGGCGTCATGCCGGGAAGAGAGCAGCATCTGCTCAACGGCGGCACCGTGTATGACTTCTATGAGACGGCAGACGGCCGCTACATGAGCGTCGGATCACTGGAACCAAAGTTCTTCGCAGCTTTATGCAAAGGCCTCCAGCTCGAGGGGGAGCCGGGAGATGATCTGAAACTGGACTCCCCGGAAACGAAGGAAAAGGTCCGCGCGGCCTTCAAGTCCCGGACCATGGAAGAGTGGTGCGACGTCTTTGCCGGCCTGGATGCCTGCGTGGAGCCAGTCCTGACTTTGGAAGAAGCGCGGCAGGATGCGCAGGTGCGCGAGCGGGGCATGATGCCGGACGTCCCGCTGCCTGCGGAGATCGCGGGAGGCGCTGCGGCCGATGGTGCGGGCATGGTTCCGGTTGGCGTTGCAGGTGAGCCTCCGGCCGCAGCCACCGTGCAGCAGCCCGGCTGCCCGTTAAAACTGTCCGAGTGTCCGCCCGAGTACTGGCACGCCGGGTACCCGACCGGCTACCATACGCGGGAGATACTGGAGGAACTAGGGCTGACGGAGGAAGAAATCAGGGAAGCTGCAGGGTTGTCAGGTCAGGGCAAGTGATAAAATCAGATTCAAAAACACACAGACCCCCGGAATGATCCGGGGGTTTTTTATGTGTGATAGACCTACTCTTTCGCGTAATGGGTGAAGAACTCTGTTTTGTCCGGCCGGACGTAGTTGCGGGTGAACTCGATTTTCTGTCCTTTGGCGTCCCGGGTCAGATTGCTGAGCTCCATGACGGCCTGATCGGCGGTCAGGTTGATGAGCTTCGCGCGGGAAGGCTCCAGAAACAAAACCCGAAGCGTCTGGTCCGCATCGGTAGGCCGCAAGCCGTTCCACGTGAAAATATCGTAGATCGAGAACAACTCTATATCCACATCACCGTAAGAGGGTAAGATTTTTTCAGGAATATAGATCTCTTCCAATGCGACAGGCTCGTTGTCCATGTAGTCGATGCGTCTGGTAAACCAAAGCGAATCATCTTCTTCGAGATCCAGCAGTCTGGAGTAGTAAGGACCTGCCGGGCGCAGCGCTTTGAGCAGCACGCGGGTATGAGCTGCGATAGAGCGCTCGTCCATCGTCTGGCGGTATCCGCCCAGTGTTTCCAGGTCCCGTTCCGCCTTGGGACCGTTCACAAAGACCCCTTTGCCCTGAACAGAACGGAGAAGTCCTTCGTATTTCAGAGCGGACAATGCGCTGCGCACAGACAGGGGGTTCAGGTCATAGGTCTCCGCAAGCTGGGATTCCGAAGGGATAGCTGTCCCCACAGGATATTCACCGTCTTCTATTTTGCTGCGGATCACTTCACGGAGCTGAATGTATAGTGGAGATTTGTAATTCGCATCACTCATGATCAGCACCTCCTGCATAGTCCCAGCGCAGCACGCTGGACATTTCAACAACATCTACACGGGCAACCGTACGGCAGTATTCTACAACGACATCATCCGGAGTTCTGGTGGTACTGACAATCCAAAAGGCCGGAGAATCCGGTTTGATCTCCAGGTATTCGGCCTCTTCTGCTGTGGCGGCTGTAATGCTTGCTTTCTCTTCCCCGTGATCCATGATCAGACCGTAGGATCTCTCCAGAACAGCAAACAAAGATCCTTTGACCAGATCATGCTCCTCCAGTCCCGGCGCCAGATCACATGGAATAAAAGCGTTCTCGATCATGATCGGAACGCCGTCCAGGATGCGCAGCCGGGATATACGGTACAGTTTTTCTCCCAGCATGCGCTGAAATCTCTGGGAGAGATGCTTGTCGCATTCCACCTTAGAAAAAGACAATAATCTTGTTTCAGATTTTGCCTCATAGTGAGATGCGTATTTGGTGAAACTCTCCAGATTCTGCAATGTGCGCACGAAACGCGGTGCGACCATGGTGCCCCGGCCCTGGACGCTGTACAGTCTGCCGGCTGCTTCCATGGATGCGATGGCGCTGCGCAGGGTGACCCTGTTCAGATTCCACATCTGACTCAATTCCCGTTCAGGAGGGAGCCGGTCATGTGCTTTCAGGTTGTTTTCCAGGATATAGCTTTCGAGATATTCGGTCGCAAGCTCCTTAGGGCGCGGTTTATATGTGTTCATATTAATCCATCCTTTAATTGGTATAAAATGATTATATATCAGTATACTGTTTTTTGCAATAATAAATAAATTTGTGAAATGATTGAAAATTCGTTGACATTGGTATAAGTTTAGCATAAACTTATTTATATAAGATTGCAACACCTTTAACTTTCTGAATAATCGAATAATCGTGAAACGAGGTGAATGTTTTGGAAAAGGCAATTGTGGCACTGAAGGGTGTGAACAAGTGGTATGGAAACAATCACGTTGTGAAGGATCTCGATCTGGAAGTGGCGGAGGGAGAATTCCTGACGCTGCTGGGACCATCTGGATGCGGGAAAACGACGACCCTTCGTATGATCGCCGGATTTGAGGATGCGAGCAGCGGCCGTATCGAAGTCCAGGGCGAGGGCGTTGACGAGAAGGAGCCATATCAGAGAGACGTCAATACCGTATTTCAGAGTTATTCTCTGTTCCCCCATCTGAATGTATTCGATAACATCGCGTACGGACCCCGAATCAAGAAGAGACCAAAAGAAGAAATCGAACAGGATGTGGAAGAGATGCTTCGTCTGGTCCAGATGAGCGGATACGAGAAACGGAAACCGGACGCACTGTCCGGCGGGCAAAAGCAGCGTATCGCCATTGCCAGAGCGCTGATCAACAAGCCGCGGGTGCTTTTGCTTGATGAACCGTTGGGCGCGCTGGATCTGAAACTCCGCAAGCAGATGCAGATCGAACTTAAGCGTCTGCAGAAAAAACTGGGCATCACTTTTATCTATGTTACCCACGATCAGGAAGAGGCCATGTCCATGTCAGACCGTATCGCTGTTATGAAGGACGGGATCATCCTGCAGATCGACAAGCCGACGGAGATCTACAACAGACCGAACTGCCGTTTCGTGGCCGACTTCATCGGAGAATCCAATATCATGGGCGGTACCGTGACGAAGGTGGAAGGCGATCTGCTGACGGTAGCGACCCCGGATGGCGAAGTGCAGACGAAAGGCATTGGTTTCGCAGTGGGTGAAGAAATCGATATTTCCGTGCGGACAGAGTATCTGGAATGCGGCAGCGAGCCTGCCGGCAGTTTCAGCCTTAAGGCAACGATCCGCGATTTCACCAACATGGGCACCGTCATCAAGACCAGCGCTCTGACGGCCAGCGGGAAGGAACTTCGGATCTCTGCGTTTGAGCAGGACGAAAACCTGCACGAAGGACAGGATGTCTATCTTTTCTGGAAGCCGGAGAAGTCCGTTCCAATCCACAGAGAACAGAAGGAGGCGAAGGCATGACAGCGTCAAAAGGCAGAGCGAAGGGAACGAACCGTCTGCCTTTGCTGGCGCAGGCGGGCCCGGTGTCCCTTTGGATGATTCTATTCGTTACAATTCCCATGCTGTTCATCATTTTCATCAGTTTTATGACGAGAGGGACTTTTGGCGGCGTTGAGTACACACCGTCTCTGGAGTCCTATCAGACGATGATGGAAGTCACCTATTTCCATATAATCGTGAAAAGTCTTGGGGTCGCTGCAGAGACCACGATCGCGTGCCTGATCGTCGGCTATCCTTTTGCATATTATATCGCGCGTAAACCACCGGCTACGGCCTCAAGACTGATCACACTTCTCATGATCCCGTTCTGGACCAACTCACTGATGCGCCTGAACGCGTGGATGCTGATTTTTCAGACCAACGGTCCTGTGAACAACTTCATGCTGAAGACACATATCGTCGATCAGCCGGTCACCTTCATCTTTACGGATGGACTGGTGCTCTTAGGTCTGATCACCAACTATCTGCCGTTCGCTGTACTTCCGATGTATTCCTCCATCGAGAAGTTGCAAAAACCGATTCTGGAAGCTTCAGCGGATCTGGGCGCGAAGCCAAGCGTAACCTTGCTGAAAGTTACGCTTCCGCTGACGTTTCCGGGAATCTTCTCGGCGATCATCCTGACGTTCATCCCGGCGCTGGGAACCTACGTCATCACAGATATGCTGGGCGGCGGGAAAGTCCTCTACATCGGTAATATCATCAAGAATCAGTTCGGAACGATCCGTAACTGGCCCCTTGGCGCGGCGATGTCGGTGCTGCTGCTGGCTGTGACGGCACTGATGATCTTCCTGTACTCCAGATTCGCCAAGGTGGAAGATATGGAGGTGGTATAGATGGCTGAGAGAGATAAACTGAACCGCAAACAGAAACGGGATCGCAGACGGAAGATCCCGTGGACGATCTTCGCGGCGCTGGTATACGCCAGCTTCTATATCCCCGTACTGGTGATGATTCTGTTCTCCTTCAATGACGCGAAGCGGAATTATTCCTGGATGGGATTCACCACCGAGTGGTATCCGAAACTGTTTTCCTTCGGAAATCATGATCTGTGGGAATCGCTGGTCTATTCCCTGGTCATCGCCATACTGGCTACGGTCATCAGCGTCATCATCGGCGTACTGGGCGGCATCGGACTGAAGAAATTCGAGTTCCGCGGGAAGAGGTTCATCAACATGATGCTCTTCGTACCGATCGTTGTACCGGAGGTCGTCATGGCCGTATCCATGCTGATCATCTTTATGATTGTCGGAATCAAACTCGGCCTGGGCGCGATCGTGATCGGACACTGCACCTTCTGCATACCTTACGCGGTCATCATTATCAAAGGCAGGATCACCGGAGATAACGAAACATTGCAGGAAGCTTCCATGGACCTTGGCGCGAACCGGATCCAGACGTTCCTGAAGGTGACGATCCCAAGCATCATGCCGGGGATCATGTCGGCAGCATTCCTGTCGTTTACGTTGTCCATCGATGATGTCATGATCTCCAACATGCTTGCCGGAGCCAGCCAGTCTACGCTTCCGGTATTGATCCTGTCAGTGAACCGTACCGGTATCACGCCGGACATCAACGCGCTGACGACCATTATGGTCATCGTCATGCTCTTCGGCATGGTCGTGATGAACATCATGCAGAGGATCCACAACAAGAGGGAAGCCAGAATCATGGCAGAGAGCGACGCACGGATTCAAGCTGCACGCTTGGCAGCTGAAGAATATTAAATCATTTATTGAGAGGAGGTTTTTGTAAATGAAAAAGAAACTATTGGCACTGATCTTCGGGCTTGTCGTGATGTTCGCGTTCACAGCCTGCGGAAGCAGCGATTCCGGTGACTCCGGTGATTCCGGTGACACCGCGTCCAAGGAACTGAATGTCTTCATGTGGAGTGACTATCTCTCCGATGATGTTGTCGCTGATTTCGAAAATGAAACCGGCATCAAGGTCAACCTCAGCTACATGAACGACAATGCGGACTCCATAAACAAGCTGACGGCAGGCGCCGGTGATGAGTACGACCTGATCATGACCTGCGACGCTTACATGGAATCCCTGATCAAGGGCGGTTATCTGGAAGAACTGGATCTTTCTCAGATCCCGAACTCAGAAAACATCAACAAGGCGTACTGGTCTGAAGAGAACCAGAAGTATTGCATCCCTTATCTGATGAACTACATCTATGTGGTTTATGATACCGAAAGATGCCCAATCGAGATCACCTGTTACAACGATCTGATCAAGCCGGAGATGAAGGGACAGCTCGGATCAATAGACGGAGCACGCAACCTGTTCCCGATCGCTCTGATCGCGCTCGGATACGACCCGAACTCCACAGAGGAATCTGAGATCGCGGAAGCTTATGAATGGCTGAAGAAGTACAACGACAATGTTGTTGCGTACGGCTCCACGGAGACCAACATCGTAAACGGCACCATCTCAGCGATGCTGACCTATGACGGAAACACGGCAGAAGCCATGGCTTCCATGGGCGACAACAACACTCTGACGGTCGCGCCGTTCAAGGAAGATCCGGTACAGCTCGGCTTCGACCTGTACGTCATTCCGAAGGGTGCGAAGCATATGGATGCTGCTTATGCGTTCCTGAACTACATTACAGATCCGGAAGTGATGGCTAAGAACCTGATCGACAATCCGTATTCCTGCCCGAACGATGCTGCTGTAGCTGCAGCTTCTGAGGAATACAGAAACGGTCCGGCATTTGACTTCGACTACAAAGAAAACATCTTCTTCCAGGAAGACGTTGGCGACGCCATCAAGATCTATGACAAGTACTATCAGAAATTAAAGGTCGATACCGGGGAGTAATCGGGAGGACAACACCTTGATCAATTTCAAAGAGCAAGAAAAAATCGACAGCGTGCGCGGAGCGCTGGCACTGCGTGCGAAAATCGAACCGCTGGTAGACAGTATCTGGAACAAAGGACTGCAAAATCTGTGTTTCCTGGGAATCGGCGGTACATGGGCAAGCTGTCTTCAGGTGGTTTGCTACATGAAAGAGCGCACGGAGATGGAAGTCTTCGCGATGAACGCTGCAGAGTACAACACCACAGGCGACCGGAGGATCGGCCCCGGCACCTGTGTGGTGATCTCTTCTGTTACGGGAACGACCGAGGAAATCGTTGAGGCTGTTCAGCTGGTCCAGAAGGCAGGCGCGGAGGTCATCGGATTTATCGACAAAGCCGACGCGAAGCTTGCGGAGATGGTAGACCACTGCATCACCTACAAGTCCAACGAGCAAATGAAGTTCTTTATCACTGCAGACCGGTTCCTGATGCTTGCAGGGGAACTGCCGGAGTATGAAGAAATGTACGCGCAGTTTGACCGGTATCTTCCGGAAGCCCTGGTGGAAGCCGAAAAGGCGGCGGATGATTTTGCCCGTGATTTCGTCAGTGCGCACAAGGATGACGCGTTGCACTATTTCGTCGGCGGAGGAACGCTCTACGGGGCAACGTACTCCTATGCGATGTGCTACTGGGAGGAGATGCACTGGCACAGAACCAAATCTATCCACTCCGCAGAGTTTTTCCACGGCATGCTGGAAATCGTAGAGAAGGATACTCCGGTGACGCTGTTTATCAGTGAAGACAAGCAGCGTCCGCTAGGAGAACGTGTGGCAAAATTCCTGCCGCGCGTCTGTGACAATTACACCGTCATCGACACCAGGGACTATGCCCTGACTGGAATCTCCGAGGCGTACCGCGGCAGAGTCAGCCATCTGGTCATGCATGCAGTCACCGACCGCATCGATGCGCACCTTGTGGATCAGACCGGGCACGACATGGATCTGCGGCGTTACTACCGTAAGATGGAATACTAGAGAGATCTATCATGGAATTCGGACTGTTTACCTGCGGGTATCAGAGAACAAATCTCAAACAGGCATTTGCAGATGCATCATCGTTCGGCTATGATTATATCGAACTCTGGGGTGGGCGGCCACACGGCTTTGCACCGGATCTGATGAAAGGTGCGGCTGACAGAGTTCGAAATCTCAGTGAACAGTACGGCGTGCCAGTGCGTGTTTACACGCCGGAGCACAACGCCTATCCGTTCAACTATATGATGGGAGACCGGACCCAATGGGAGGACAGCATCCGATATCTGAAAACAGCGATCCAGGCCTCTGCTCTTCTGGGAGCAGAGGCTATGCTGATTTCGATCGGGCACAGCGGAGACCTCAGCCCGGAACGCAGAGAGGAACGCCTGCTGCGAAGTCTTGCGCCACTTTCGGAGGAAGCGCAAAAGCAGGGGGTGACTTTGCTGCTGGAGAATCTAACGCCGATGGAATCCGACGGGTATACGACGCTGGAGGACTACAGCAGCCTGTTTGATCGGCAGCTGCCGTGCGTCAAAGCCATGTGTGATGTCGTCGTACCGTTCGTTCAAGGCCGCGATCCCGTAGAATACCTCCATTTATTGGGACCGAAGATGGTGCATCTGCATCTCACAGATTCCAACGGCGCGGATGAATCGCACATCATGCCGGGGGACGGCATCATGGATCTGCGGACTCTGCTCAGAGAGTTCCGCAGCGCCGGATACGATGGGAACGTGACCATCGAACTGGTAACGGGGTATATGGACGATCCTACCGGGGCTGCGTCCCTGGCAATCAGGAGAGTAAAGGAGTTATTATGAAACGAATCGCATGTATCGGTGACAACTGCGTCGATTTCTATGACGAGACAGGTGAACGCTATCCGGGAGGCAATCCCGTGAATGTTTCCGTGTATTTCCGGAGACTCGGCACGCCGTCCTCCTATATCGGCGCTGTGGGAAACGACGAAAACGGAAAGATGATCATCGATTCCCTGGCGGGCAAAAGCGTGGATGTGAGCCATGTGAAAGTGCTGGAGGGAATCACTGCCGTCACGCATGTGCAGCGGATCAACGGAGAGCGCATGTTCTGGGACAGCGATCCGGGTGTTTCCGCCCTGTTGGAACTGACGGAAGAGGATTTGGATTTCATCGGAACGCACGACCTGGCAGTCACCGGACTGTGGGGATACACCGAGCCGTTCCTGCCGATCCTGAAGAAGCGGGGGATCCCCATTGCCTACGACGCATCGAATTACCCAGACCTGCCGCAGGGAAAGGAAGGAATCCGGCATGCGGATTACGTTTTCTTTTCCGATGACGAGGCAGACGAGGAGCAGCTGCGGCAGAAGATGCGAAGCATTGCGGCAGCAGGCCCGAGCGTTGTGGTAGCCATGCGGGGAAGCCGCGGAAGTCTTGCCTTGGAAGGGGAACGATACGAAGCCTCCGGGATCGTAAACTGTGAGGTAGTAGATACCATGGGAGCAGGAGACAGCTACATCGCCGGATTCCTCAACGCCCATCTGGACGGCGCCGACCTGACAGAATGCATGCGGAAAGGTGCAGAGAACGCTGCGATCACCATCGGATACAAAGGAGCCTGGTAAGCCGGGCATCAATCATATGGGAAAGAATACTGGCCTTGGGAACAATGCGTTTCCAAGGCTCTTTTGCTGAGGAGCGGTTTGTGGTAAATTATATACAGAGCAGCATTTCGAAGTCGGAAGGAGCGAACGCGAATGAACTACAGGGAAATCAGAACCAATGAAATGATCAATACATATATACGTCAGGCGGATGTGGCACTGTCGGAGCTGGGATATACGGAACACAGTTTTCCCCATGTGACGTCTGTCGCGGAGAAGGCGGGGTATATCCTGCAGACGATGGGATATGACAACCGTATGATCGAACTGGCGAAGATCGCCGGCTACCTGCATGATATCGGCAATCTGGTCAACCGTATCGAGCACAGCCAGTCCGGCGCGATCATGGCGTTTCGAATCCTGGATCACCTGGACTTTCCGCCGGAAGAGACCTGCATGATCGTCGCCGCGATCGGCAACCACGACGAGGGAACAGGCGTACCGGTCAGCCCCATGGCAGCCGCGCTGATCCTGGCGGACAAGAGCGACGTCCGTCGCAACCGCGTGCGGAACGAGGATATTTCGACCTTTGATATACACGACCGCGTGAACTATTCCGTCACGAAGGCGGACCTGCAGATCGATGATGCGCATGAAATCGTCGAATTAACGCTCAAGATCGATACAGAATACAGCTCCGTCATGGATTATTTCGAGATTTTCCTCGACAGAATGATCCTTTGCAGGAAGGCAGCGGAGCGTCTGGGGCTTCAGTTCAAGCTGACGATCAACGACCAGCAGATGCTGTAGCGGGCGACCATATCAGCATTACGGTAAACCACTGATAAAAAGGAGAACAATTCATGGCTATGAAGAGACTTCTGATTGAATTCGGACAGGGCGTGGACATGCACGGCGGCGATCAGAACAACGCGGTTTTGAAAGCCACTAAAGATGCGATCCACCATTGCTGCATGGCCGGGATCGCGGAGATCTTTGAGATCACGGACCGCAAGAAAGAGGCTTTCATCAAGGCGGATATCTATGCGCCGCATCCCGATGAGGTGGATCCGGCGGTCGTCATCGACTATCTGGACAGATGGAACGTGGAGGCAGAGGTGCATCACGGCGGCGCAAATCCGGAAGGCATCGCGCTTGACGGCAAACCCAAAACAGAAATCACCATCGCGATCGTCGCACTGACGGTCTATGTGGATGCGTGATACGTGAGCGTATGACCGCTGCAGATGTGAAACGGGAAACAGGTAACGAAGATGAAAGTTTTAGACGAGCTGGAGCGCTTCCAGGAAGCCGCGCTGCGGGACGGTGCGCTCCGCGAAGAGATCATTAGTACAAAAATAGAACAAGAGCCCTTGTCGGCCTTTTGCAGACTTGCCCGCGCGAAAGGCTTTGAGATCTACGAGATGGATCTGGTCTATGCGGGGGAGGAAGCATACGCGGGCATGCGCAGAGCGACCAACGGCGGCGGGGAGAATTCCCCGATGCTGGAGAACGAGGACGACTACTATAGCCTTTTCATGGCCGCTATCGAAGAGAAGAAGTGAGAAGAAAGGAAACAGGTGAACAGAGATGAAACTGATTCATGAACCAAACAGAATATATGGTACTGACGAAAACGGCAAGGTCATCGCCGAGATCACATTCCCGCTGACTGCGCCGGGTGTTTATACGATCGACCATACGATCGTCGACAGTTCCCTGCAGGGGCAGGGCGTCGCCGGGCAGCTTGTGCAGGCGGCAGTATACGACATCGAGAGTCAGGGCGGGCAGGTGCAGGCGACCTGCTCCTACGCAGTTAAATGGCTGGAGAAACACAAATGAGCAAAATCTACATCATCAGGCACGGACAAACGGACTTAAACAAGAAGCACATCCTCCAGGGGCGGGTCGACGAGCCGCTCAATGAGGATGGGATCCTTCAAGCAAAGGCAGCCGCGGCGCTGTTGGACTCGCTGGGCGTGACCATGGACGTAGTGTGGTCCAGCCCTTTGGGACGCGCGCAGGACACGGCGCGGCTCATTACTGGCGAGGACGTTCCGCTCAGAACGGACGAGCGCCTGCTGGAGATGGACTACGGCCCCTATGAGGGAACGGATCTGGCATCCCCGCCGGAGTCGATCATCACGTTTTTCAGCGATTTCGAGCACCAGCCGGCACCTGAGGGCATGGAGCCTCTGCCGGACGTCGTGGAACGGCTGGGCAGCTTCCTCGAGGAACTGCGCGAGGATCCGCCGGAGGGCAACATCCTGGTTTCCACCCACGCTATCGCCATGAAGGGAGCCCTCGAATACCTGACCCCAGCGTCGGGCGGCTCCTATTGGGGGAAATACATCAAGAACTGCGATATCTACGTCACAACGCTGGAGGACGGTGAATATACCGTACCGGAGCAGCTCGTCGTGAGCGGCGGAACCATCGCACTCACAACGGAGAGACTGCTTTTGCGGCGGCATCGGGAAGAGGATGCGGAGGTCCTGTATAAGAATTTCGGGCAGGACCCGAAGATGTTCGAGTACTCCGGCTGGAACCCTTACGCGACGCCGGAAGCGGCGGAGGAAACGGTCCAAAGGTTCCTGGACAGCTACGAAGATCCGCACTTCTACGGATGGGCAGTGGAGCATGGGGGCAGGATGATCGGCACCTTTGGCGCCTATGATTTTGACCCGGCCTCCCGCAGCATCGAAGTCGGCTGCAGCATCGAGCGCGATAGCTGGGGCAAAGGATTCGCCGGCGAGGCTTTGACCGCCGCGCTGGAGTACCTGACGCGGCAGGAGGGCGTCCGCACCGTGAAAGCCTGGTGCGCCGCAGACAACATCGGCTCCCGCCGGATCATGGAAAAAGCCGGGATGCAGCTCGTCAGCACCGAAGAAGGCGCCCTGGAGATCGACGGGAAGAAGTATGACAAGCTGAACTATGAGCTCAGAGCGTGACCGGGAAACTACAATTTCCGTGCGGAATATAGTATAATAAGACCATAAAACTAGTTATTCAGACAGTAAGCACATAATATAACAGGCACCGACATGAAGAACATCAGGTCATCACCCATTGTAATAGCAATCAGCATGTTACTGACCGGCGCATTTTTTTTGACCGGAACAGTGGCTGAAGCATTTGCGGATACTACCATTGATGTCAGCGAGGCAGAGCCGGGACTGTACATCGGCGGTACCCCTGTCACTGACGAAAACTGCTCCGGCGAAGGCTGGAGTTATGACAGCAGCAAGAACGAACTGACACTCAGCAATTTCCACTATTCCGGAGATGGAATATCTTTCAAAAATAGCTCCTATCAGGAAAACTGCCGTGCATCCATACTGAGCATTGGCAATGTCACAATCAGGCTCGAGGGTGATTCTGTCATCTGCACAGAAGACGGCGGGAAGTACAATTACGGCATCTGCAATCTGGGAACACTTCATATCAAAGGCAGCGGTACACTTACGGTCTGTTCCGGCAATGCCGAAGGCGAGAACTCCGCAAGTGAGGCGTTCCATTCGGACTACTACTACCGCAGTGACAGCAGCACGCATTACTTTGATTATTCTGAAGGAATAATCAATGTGCAGGACAGCACCTGCATCATAGCATCAGCAGGCAATGCGCAATTGAGGTCTGAAGGTATGTCGTTTGACAGCTTCAGTGCCGGCGATCATGCATCCGTTACTGCTGCAGGAGGAGAGGCAGATTATTCTTATGGGATCAGCGGAGAGAGCGTATCTGCCGTAGACGATGCAGTCATAAAAGCCAGCGGCGGGAAAGGAAAAAACTCTTATGGAATCAACGCTTACTTCTTCGGTGCACAGGGCAGCGCCTCTGTGGAAGCCTGCGGAGCAGAAGCAGATAGGTCAACTGGTTTATCCGCATGGGGAGCCTGCCACGTATCAGAGAATGCCGACTGCACGTTCTTAGGCAGCAGAGCGACTTCGGACAGCATTGGTGCGGAGTGTATGTATTTCACCTGTACGGATAAAGCCGTAGCGAGATGTTTCGCAGACAGAAGATCAGCCAACAGAAGTGCGATCTACGGTGATTTCAGGGATGCCGAGACCTACGGAGACGGCACCATCATCCGTGACCTGACCTCCAGCGAAGAAAAGGACTACCTGGAAGACATCAAGACCCCGGTGGATTCAGGATCATGCGGTGAGGATCTGTCCTGGTATATCACTCCCTATTACGATCTCGTCATCGCCGGCACAGGCGACATGTACGATTACGGGCCCGAAGGCAAAAGCAAGACACCGCCTTGGGAAATCAGCAGCAACAGGATCCGCACCATCGCAGTCCTGTCCGGATGCACATCCATAGGCAACTATGCCTTTGCGGATTTTGGAACCGACATCGTTGATAAAGTCTATGTCGCGGACAGCGTCCGCCGCATCGGGGACTACGCGATGAAAGACCTCATGACCGGCATACAGAACGCTGACTTCGCGCTGCCCCAGTCACTGGAGCAGATCGGCGCATCGGCGTTCATCGGCAACACCTGCCTGAGCGGCAATCTGGAGACCTCATCCAGTTTCAGCAGTCTGGGAGAATCTGCATTTGAAGGCTGCACAGCCTTGCGCGGCGTTGCGCTCAATGGATCCGTGGATAGCATCGGAGCACACGCTTTCGCAAACTGCAAGAAACTGGAGACGCTGCAGCTCCCGCCGATGCTCAAGGATATCGGAAGCAATGCGTTCCGGAACTGCCGGAAGCTGACACGGATCAATGTGCCCGGCAGCGTCACATCTATTGGCGACAGCGCGTTTGA
Organism: uncultured Eubacteriales bacterium; assembly: GCA_902786815.1. Lineage (GTDB taxonomy): Bacteria > Bacillota > Clostridia > Peptostreptococcales > Anaerovoracaceae > Lentihominibacter. The sequence goes on along the minus strand of CADADV010000003.1, from coordinate 72,382 downwards.
AGGCTGCCGCGATCTGATCGAAATCATATTCGAGGGCGCGCCGCCATTGATCGGTAAGGACGCGCTGGAAGGCTGCGACGCGAATCTGCTGCTCACATACGATCCGTCATTTTCGGATTGGACGACGCCTGACTGGAATGGTTACAGAACCTATCCGCTCCATCCCCACAACGAAGACGGGATCTCGGTCAAGCCTGCGACCATCAATGAAGAGGGCAGGATCGACCATATCTGTTCCGTATGCGGGATATGGGCTAAGAGAGATATCTTCGCGAAGATCGACAAAGATTCACTGACGGTCAGCGATGCGGTCTATACAGGCGCCGCGCTGAAACCTGAAGTAAATGTGCAGGACAGCCAAAAAAACGATCTCATAGAGTCGGAAGATTATGATGTCACCTATACAAACAACATCAACGCCGGAACAGGAACTGCGAAAGTCACCTTCAAGGGCAATTATGCAGGAACGCTTTCGGCGGATTTCACGATCAAGCCAAAAGACCTGTCCGGCATGACAGCGAGCCTTTCAACGTCGACGTATACTTTTGACGGTACAGCTAAGAAACCGGCGGTCACCATATCAGGGCTGACATCAGGGACGGATTTCACAGTTGTCTACAAAAACAACACCAACGCCGGCAAAGCCACAGTAACGATCACCGGCAAGGGAAACTACTGCGGCAGCTTCAGCACGACATTCACCATCAAGCCGGCAGACATCACGAAAAAAACGATCACATTGTCAGCAACCGCTCTGGCGTATACCGGCAAGGTCAGGAAACCGACCGTCAAGGTGAGCGGGCTGACCACGGCGGACTATACCGTCACCTATTCCAATGCGTCCAGCAAGAACGTCGGCACCTATAAAGTGACCGTCAAAGGCAAACGCAACTACACCGGAAGCAAGACGCTCTCATACAAAATCAACCCGAAGGCCACGACGATCAGCAAGCTGACCGCCGGATCCAAGTGCTTTACCGCCAAGTGGACGAAAGTAAGCGCGCAGGCGACAGGATATCAGATCCAGTACAGCACATCGTCGACCTTCGCGAGTGGTAATAAGACTGTCAAAATCACTTCATACAGCACTACAAGCAAGAAGGTCAGCAGCCTGACTGCCAAGAAGAAATACTACGTCAGGATCAGAACATACAAGACAGTGAGCTCCACGACCTATTATTCGGCATGGAGCGCGAAGAAAGCCGTAACAACCCTGAAATAATGCAGATGGACAAGCAGCAGAGGAACGACATGAAACCGGAAAAATACAGCAAAGACATCACAAGCATAAAGAACAACGCAACTCGTACGAAACGCTGCGCATTATCGGTGCACCGCATTCTGATCATCGCCGTGATTCTTGCTTTTGCATCGGCGTTTACCCTGTGCGCGGAGCAGGTGAGCGCCGCGACAAATTATTCGGTGTGGGTCGGCGGAACGCAGGTCACCAGCGATAACTGCAATAAGAATGCGACCTGGAAGTATGATCCCGGCACCAAGACGCTTACTCTGAATGGCTACTCCTATTCCGGCGTCGGGCACAAAGGCAAGATCTATGTTGCCGAGGATGAAGAGTATTCTTACTACAATGCCGGTATCTATGCCAATCAGGAGCTTCATATCGTCCTCAAAGGAACAAACACCATCACATGCAAAGGCATTGCGGATGACGAATATGAGACAGCCGGGATCTGGGTCAAGAATGATCTCACGATCGATGGCAGCGGCACGCTGACTGCAACAGGCGGATCTGATACAGAAATGAGCTCCTACGGCATATGCGTGTTTGATGGGGACATGACGCTTCAAGGAGGGACCGTCAATGCGAACGGCGGCGCTGACTGCGCCTCCTACGGGTTGAATTCGAGTGGAGACGTGTATGTGAAGAAGGGGACACTGAACGCCAAAGGCGGAACCGGGAAGGGGACCGTAGATGACGAACCGGAATCGACAGGGATGTATGTAGAGGCCCTTATCATCAGCGACGGAACGGTCAATGCGACAGGAGGCGCCGCAGCGAACGGGTCCAGTACAGGCTGTTCGGCTGTAGTCTATATGACAGGGGGCACGCTGAAAGCCACGGGCGGCAAAGCCCTCAGCATCAGCGCCGGCGTGTACGGGTCAGGACACGTGATCACCGGCGGCAGTGCTGTATTCACGGGAGGGACCTGCACGAAAGGCAGTTACGGTGTTTTTTGTGAGGCTGAAGAAGATATTGAAATAATAGACGAAGAAATAGAAGAAAGCGAAGAAACACAGAGCAGTTTCCTGACAGTCGGCGGCACTGCGAGAGTAACCGCGAAAGGAAATACTGCAGCGAATTCTGCCTGCTATGACTATCTGTACAATGAAGCCGGGGACTATGGGGACGAAGGCGACGATGAGGGAGAAGACGGAGGTGAAGAGGTAGAGGAAGAGGAAGTCACCGAGGCAGTGAACATCCTGCTTTGGGATGATGAAGGAAATCCATATTGTTTCGACGATAATGGACAGCACCACTTCTGTTACTGGGATGAAGAACTTGGCACATATTATTATTACGACGAAAACGGTGAAATCCATGAAAGTACCTGGGATGAGAATTATCAGGCGTATGTTTTTGACAACGGCGATGACGACGAAGATGAGCCGGGTCCCTGCCAGAAGATAGGCGACTACTACATCTACTACGATGAATACGCTCCTGTTGTAACGACCTCTGCAAATACCAGCGGATCGTCTGCGAAAGAGTACATTGCGCCTGATCCCGCATTGGATCTTTATACGAAAGTCAAATATGTATCTGTGCGCCCGGCGGTACTTCCAACCGGTATAGAGCTGTCACAAGATTTCATAAAGACCGGAAGCGAGGGCAGCAGCTACAAGATCGATGTCAGCTATACTCCTGCTGATGCTGAGGTCAAATGTGTGAGATGGAGTTCCGCAGATAATGAGGTTGCTACAGTCGATGAAGACGGAACCGTCACGATCCAGTCCACCGGTGAAACGGTGATCACCGCATCTTTTGGAACCATCAGTGCAGAGTGCAGCATAGTCTGTGACCCCGATGCGTACATTCAGAACATTTTCATAGAGGGCGAGGAGACACAGTGGATTCACGCGGCAGATAAGCCGCTGCAGCTCATCGCTGACATTGAGCCCTGGAAGCTCAGCAAAACAAAGCTCAAATGGACATCGTCAGATCCGGACATCGCCAGCGTCGATGAGACCGGATGTGTGACCGGGCATGAGGATGGAACCGTAACCATCACTGCCAAGGATCCGGAGGGCGAAGCCAGGGACAGCTGCACCGTCAAGGTGCATCTGACGAAGGATATCTCGGAGATGGAAGTCTCCGGCATCAGCCCGACCGTGCAGTACACAGGCTATAACACGGCGCCGTGGAGTGTGGAACTGGAGGGTCTGGAACGCTATGACGATTACACGATCACCGCTGAAAATGCTATATTCCCGGGCACGGCAACTGTAGTCATCGAAGGGACAGGTGATTATCACGGAACGAAGACGATCCAGTATGAGATCGAGTTCGATGATTCAACTGTCATTACTGAGGGAACGTGCGGAGAAGGGCTCAAGTGGTATGTGACCCAGGGCAGAAACCTGCTGATCATGGGCAGCGGCAGCATGGTCGATTATACAGCCCACAGAACAACAGGTGAAGCACCCTGGAATGACTACATGGGACAGATCGATGGAATATGGATCGGCGAGGGATGTACAAGCATAGGAAATAACGCATTCAGCGGTCTGTATGATGCCAATGTTTATGATCTCTATCTGCCGGACAGCATTACCGCGATCGGTGACAGGGCATTCTGCGGGGATGTGATAGCTGCTTCCTGCCAGTTCCGTCTGCCTGCCAACCTTCAGACAATCGGGGCGTATGCTTTTGCATATAATGAGAAGATGAGAGGAGATCTGGCGATTCCTGATACAGTAACTTCGATCGGCAAATCTGCCTTTGAAGGCTGCGGGAATCTTGATAGTGTTTCTTTAGGAAAGGGGATGCACACCATAAAGCCGTACACATTCGCAGACTGCACAGGGATGAAGAGCGTCGACCTGCCTGATGAACTTGAGTGCATCGAAGAGAACGCCTTCAGAGGCTGCACCGGCATCACGACCGTCACGTTCCCGGCTACCCTGGAGAGCATAGAGAAAGAAGCATTCCGCGGATGTACGTCGCTGACAGAAGCCGCCTTCATGGGGAATGCGCCGGAAGTGGGAGCGGACGTGTTCAAGGACTGCAGCAAAACGCTCATCATAACCCACGAACCGGGGACCACAGGATGGGATCAGCCGCCATGGACGGACTTCCCGGTTTGCGTTGTCCACGAGCATGACGAAGATCAGGTCGTTCTCGAAAGAGCAACCACCGGCCATCAGGGCCGGGAAACGAGGAGCTGCTCTATCTGCGGCATCCCGATGTCTGTATCCTACTACGAAAGAATCGCATCTGTTGAAGCGGAGCGTACAGAATTCACCTACAGCGGAAAGGCTTACACGCCAAAGCTCACCGTCAGCGACGCAGCCGGAAAGACGCTGGTCGAGGGTGAAGACTTCGATGTGGTCTACACCGGGAATACGAACGCCGGAACGGGTAAAGCAACGGCAGTATTCAAGGGCCGCTACGAAGGAAGTGTTTCCATTGCGCTGACGATCAACAAAGCGAAACTCAAGAAGAGCCGGGTCAAACTGAGCGCAACGAAACTCACATATACCGGCAAAGTGAGAAAGCCAAAAGTCAAAATGGCAAAAGCATTAAAACAGGAATGCAAAATCAAGTACTCCAAGAAGAGCAGCAAGAAGATCGGCACCTATAAAGTGACCGTCACAGGCAAAGGTAATTACACAGGCAAAGTCGTCCTGAAGTATCAGATCATACCGACAGGCGCCAAGCTCAAATCCGTGAAGCCCGCGAAAAAGAGCATCAAGGTGACCTGGAAAAAGCAGTATGCGAAGAAGAAGCAGGGCAGAGCCACAGGATACCAGATCCAGATCGCGACCGACAAGAAATTCAAAAAAGGCAAGAAGACCGTAAACGTGAAGGGCTGGAAGAAGACCACGAAGACAATCAAGAAGCTCAAGTCTGGCAAACGCTACTACACGCGTGTCCGCACATACAAGAAAGTGCTGGGTAAGAAGTATTACTCCAAGTGGAGCAAGGTGAAGCGCGTCAGGACGAAATAGCAAGCGCGCAGCAGAAGAGGCTTACTCAATACTGGGTGAAGACCCCGGACCGGATGAAGTCCAGGAAGGCCTGCATCTGCGGGTTGATCCAGCGGTTGGAGTTGTAGAACACCTGGGTGTACATCCCGGCGTCGACGGGCGCTGTGTGTATGAGAGCCAGACTGCCGCGTTCGATTTCATCCTGCACCATGAAGCGGGGGAGGAAGGACCGGCCCCAGCCCTGCAGGAGGAAGTTGACGATGGCGGCGTTTGTTCCGACATCAATGGAAGGACGCAGATCATATCCGTTCTTCTGCAGATAGGGATCCAGAACAGAACGGAGATCGCCCTCGCTGTCTGAGGAAATAAACGAAGAGACAAACAAGTCATCAAAGATCTCAGGAATGGTGACTTGTTTTTTCTTTGTGATGGGGTCAGAGGAGGGCGCGACAAAAACATATTCTTCCGGGCGTTCCGCGGCTTTGACGCAGCCGTCGAACTGGTTTCGGGCGTCGATGAACATGGCGAAATCGATGGTGTTTTCGCGGACGCGCCGGATGAGAATGTCCGTGTCTTCGGATACCCGGAGCGTCAGGTGGATGTGGGGATACTGCTGGTGGAAGCGCGGCAGCATCTTCGGCAGGAGGCCGATGGCGGGGGAGGAACCGGCTTCGATCACAAGATTTCCCACAGGGTCGCTGCGGTCCACTGCAAAAGCATCCGCGTCTTCGCTGGCGTTGACCAGCTGGATCGCATAGGAACGGAACTGCTTGCCTGCGTCCGTCAGCTGCACGCCCCGGCCGAGCCGGTCGAACAGGGGCACCCCGAGCTGCTTTTCCAGCTGCTGGATCTGCGCCGTTACAGCCGTCTGCGAATACCCGAGCTGTTTGGCTGCTTTTGTCACGTTGCCGAGTTCGGCGACTTTGAGAAAGGTCGATGCGATCCTGGTCTCCATACATCCCTCCAAACAATCAATAAAAATGATTGATATTATTAAAATAATTCGTTTTACAGATGGATTATACCATGCTATCTTGATTTTGCACAGGGGCAAATGAAGGAGGAAGCATGAGCAATCTGAAGGGAAATACAGGATACGGGGAAGTTTTCGCAACATACTGGATGGCGTACTGCGTCATCGCCAGTTTCAGTTCGGTCTACCTTCTCGCCAATGGATACTCCAACACAGAGATCGGGCTTCTGATCGCGATCGGCAATCTGGTGTCGGTTGTGATCCAGCCGGTCGCGGCGAATCTCGCCGACCGTTCTGCGAAAACCAATGTGTTTGAAATCGCGGCACTGATGACCGTGCTGATTTTGCTTTCCCAGGGCATGCTGCTGCTGGTCCACGGGCGCAGCCTGATTTTGTTCAGCGCGTACCTGATCATGTTTGCCGTTCACGCAGCAATGCAGCCTTTGCTCAATTCCGTCAATCAGACGATGCTCCAGCGCGGCGTCACAGTGGACTATGGCTGCTGCAGAGCGATGGGATCGCTGGGCTATGCGGTTATTTCCACGGCTCTGGGTATGATGGTCATCCGTTTTTCCGTGGTATCCCTGCCGATCGCCGGAGAGTTCGTCACGGTGCTCCTGCTGGCAGGCCTCCTCTTCCTGAATCGAGTCTATAAGAACGCCGATCCTGCAAAGGCAAGAAAACCTGTCTGCAAAGCGGATCAGAAAGAGCCCATCAGCATGGGCGATTTCGTGAAGCGCCACAGGATCTTCCTCGTGATGACAGGCGGCATCTTCTTGATCTTTTACGATCATCAGATCATCAATTTCTTTATGCTGCAGTTGTTCCAGAACGTGGGCGGCGGGAGCACCCAGCTAGGGACCTATTACTCGATCATGACCATTCTGGAGATCATTCCGCTGGTCGGGTTCACCTGGCTGACAAGGCGTTTCAGCACATCGTTCCTTCTGAAACTGGCAACGATCGGATTCGTGCTGCGCGCGGTCCTGATGCTGGCGGCGCATACGCCGATGCTCCTCATGCTGACGCTGGCAGTGCATCCGATCGGATTCCCGCTCTTCCTGCCGACGATCGTCAAGTACATCAATGAGATCATGGACGAGGGAGAAGCTGTCCGCGGCCAGTCCACGTATGTTATGGTCATCACCATCAGCGGCGTGGTCGCCAGCGCTACCGGCGGCATCGTCCTGGATACGCTCGGTGCGAACATGCTGCTTTGGATCTGCGCCATTACCTGCCTGATCGGCGCAGCGGTCATCCTGCCGCTGGTCGAGAAGGCTAGACACGAGAAAGCAGTGCCGGCCGTGGGGAGCAGCAACGCGCATATGGTTGCGGTATCATAAGCAAAAGCATCCCATCCCATATGACCACACGCCCGATCGGACCAACCGGTCGGGCATTCCTATTATTTAAAGGGATTGCACAAATATTCGTACAATCTCAGTATCTTTTTCTGCGTTAACATGATAAACTATCGTTAACCAGGCAGATGAGATCTCAGCCGGAAAGGTTGTGACAATATATCTGCCACGTATCTTTGTGACTTTTTTGTACTCCAATGTGAAGGGAGGATACGAGATGATAGCGAGGAAGAGATTATTTCCGATACTCGTGGCAGTGCTGATGATATTTGCTATGATGCCGATGAACGTTTTTGCGGCTGATACCGATACGTCCAATGGACGAAGTATTGTGCTGGGATCTGAAAAAATCAGCACAGGCAATACCATTTGGTTTGGTCTCTCGTCAGGGATCTTTTCCGGAATCTATCAAAATATGGAAAGCGCGTGGCGTGTACTCAATGTAAATAATGGAACCGCGCTGCTGATCACCCAATACGCGATCGATGAGATCCAGTACAGTACAGTTGAAAAACGTAGAAACTGGCAGGACAGTAATGCCCAGGCATGGTGTACATCCCTGTATGACCGGTGGGTATCCGCCGCAAAGCATTATCCGGCCATAGCCGTCGAAAAATCCATGATCATTCCGCAGGGAGGTACCGATCAGCAAATATGGGGCAATTATGAGGCATCCACATTAGATGCGGAAAAGGATTATTTCTACTTTTTGTCTACGTATGAAGCAGATGCCTACTTCAGCAATGATAAAGACAGACAGGTAAAAAATCTGAGAGGAGAGTACGTGGGCTGGTGGCTTCGTTCCGGACTTAGGAATTTCGACAATGTGGTAGGAGACGTCGGTTCAGCCGGCCCGATCTGGTATAAAGGTGTTACTAATAAAAGTTGTGCCAGACCCGCCTTTACGATGGATCTTTCCCCCGTGTTGATGACCTCTGCCGCTTCCTCGGGTAAGGTATCCGGTGAGGTTGGGGCGGATGCGCTTACAGCCGTATCCGATGACTATTCCGGCGATTGGAAGCTGACATTGCTGGACAAAAGCCGGGCGTTCTCTGCATCCTGCGATTCACTGCAGACGACAGAACAGGAAGAGGGCTATACGGACTGGACTGTTGCTATCCGATATGAAGGAGCAGGTACAGGTGGAAAGGACTATGTTTCCGTTATTCTGGCTGATCAGAACGATAACGTATTGTACTATGGTAATATCGCTAAGTCCAGTGCTTCCGGGAAGCAGGATGTCAGGATCCCGGAGGGACTTGACGCAGGAACTTACAAACTGTATGTATACAGCGAGCGAAAGAACTATAGCTGCCTGTCAGACTGTGCGAGTTCACTGAAGGAGATTTCTCTTCAGGTGGTTCCGAAAACCTATAACATCACAGAGCCGGAGCAGATCAACGGTAATGTGCAAATCAGTCCGGCTACCGCCATGGCCGGAGATACTGTCACCGTAACGGCAGAAGGCGATTATGGGTTTCGTCCGGATTTTGAATCCGATGAAAACGGAGTGTCTGTTGCAGGACCAGAAGGCAGCGTTTCCTATAGCGATGTGGTAAATCTGGGGCGTCTTTCTGGTGATAACAAGGGAGAAACCTGGCAGTTCACATTTATCATGCCGGAAGGTGGTGTCACGGTGACGGTTCCTTTTACAGCTGATCATACACACCAGCTGTCATTCCGGGAGGCTTCGGAAGCGGGATGTGTAGAAGAAGGGAACATTGGGTTTTATCAGTGTGATATTTGTAAGAAAGGCTTTTCGAACGCTGGTGGAACGGATCAGCTTGCAGATAACAGCTGGATTATTTCGGCTGCCGGACATAGCCCGGTAGCAAAAGTCACAAAGGCGTCATTTGACAAAGATGGCTTGGTTGTAAAAACATGTACAGCCTGCAAGGAGACGCTGGAGCGTAACACCATTAAGAAAGCCAGCAAGGTCAGTCTGTCCGGAACCGCTTTTGTATATAACGGAAAGGCCAAAAAGCCAAAGGTTACTGTAGCGACCTCAAGTGCGTCAGTTCTGCCGGCGTCTGCATATACTGTCACGTATGAAAAGAACACCAATGCGGGTACTGCGTCTGTAAAGGTGGTTCTGAAAGGCAGCTATTATACCGGAACAAAGACCATATACTTTAGAATTACCGAGGCATCCAACCCGCTGAAGATTGGTGCGAAGACAGCCACGGTCAAGTACAGTAAACTGAAGAAAAAGACACAGACGCTGGCAGTCACCAAAGTGATCAAATTCACGAAGAAACTAAAGGACAAAAAGACCTATACACTTTCATCCGCTAAGAAGAGCAGCAAATCATTCAAGAAGTATTTCAAAATCAATAAGACAACCGGAAAGGTGACCGTCAAGAAAGGCTTGAAGAAGGGTACCTACAAGGTCAAGGTCAAAGTCAAGGCTTTAGGAAATAACAATTATAAGGCGTCTGCTGTGAAGACGGTGACGTTTAAGGTCAAAGTCCGCTAAATAGAGATAATGAAACTTCCCGCTAAGTTCCAAAGCCCATTCCCATATGCCCGATCAGAACAACCGATCGGGTAAGGTTTTGTTGTTCAGCAAACATAAAAAATAACCGCCAACTTACGTTGACGGCATAGACCTAGGGTCGAGCCGCCCTACGATAAGCGGCAATCCCTTCGACTAGAAGATACCATCAGACTACATGAATGTCAACAAATAGATAAGCAAAAGCATCCCATCCCATATGACCATATGCCCGACCGGAACAATCCGACCGGGCATTCTTGTTTTTGTCGTCCCTGAAGCGACCATAACATCGCTCATCCCTGTTACACTACAATCAGCAAGTGAGAGGTTTAATGAACATCTAATATGGAATAATACAGGTAAGAAGGGAGGCAGTACTATGATTATTGCAATAGAAGGAACAGTAAGGATCCAGGGCGATAAGAATGAGGTTTTGGCTGAAGCAACAACGATCCTGCATAATGTTTACTGTGGACTGGTCGAAAGATATGGTAAAGAAGAAGCCGACGAGCAGATCGCCGATATCGCACAGCTGGCAGTTATGAGTGCAGAAGAAATTACTGAATTGGCTAAGGCCAATGCCGGCGACAGAGTATTAGAAAACTAGATGATTCGATCATCAGAGCAGGTAAGGCGGTAATTACAATCCCGGTTCCGCCAGAAAGGGCAAATAACAGTTGCATATTACCTCGGACGGTTTCAAAATATATTATAGTATGAGTAGCGAATCAACCAAATCCCAACAACTCTATAACCTGATGCTCCGCAAAGGCTACCCGCAGGAGTTTTCCGCTATGATCGCGGGTGAACTCCACACAGACTTTACCGCCACCAGAATGATCGGATACATTTCAAGGAGCGACAAGCTGCCATTGGAGGAAGTTGCGGACGAAATGCTTGCCATCCTGAGCGACCGCGACCGGATCGCCCAAAAGCACATCCTCGAACACGCCCAGGCAAAGATCAACGAAATGTACCGGAATCAGTAGAGATAATTCTTCAGGGAATCAATCACAAAAATAACCGCCAACTTACGTTGACGGCCACGACATAGGGTCGAGCCGCCCTTCGATAAGCGGCAATCCCTTCGTTTAGAAGATACCATTAGACTTCGTTGGATGTCAATCAATAGCTAAGCAAAAGCATCCCCACCCATATGACCACATGCCCGATTGGAACAATCCGACCGGGCATTCTTGTTTTTGTCGCATGCGGGGCGAGCGGGATGAGGTTTTGGCTGAAGCAACAGCAATCCTGCGAAATGTCTCCTGCGAACCGGTCAGCAGTTATGAGCGAAAAAGAAATTAAGGAATTGGCCAAGGCTGACGCCAGAGTATTAGAAAACTAAAGTCTTTGTTAAGCAGAGCAGGTAAGGTAAGGCGGTAATTACCTTCCTAGTATTGCCCGAAAGAGCAAATAACTGTTGCATTCATTCACAAGCAGGCTCACAATATTATCAAAAGAGTCCATATATGAGGGGAGGAACTGAAATGAAGAAGAAAATAATCAGTATAATCCTGTCTGTTACGATGGTTGTGTCTTTCATGCCTTCGTTTGCTTTTGCAGCAGATGAAGTGGATAATCCACAGGAGACGCAAGATCTGGAGACCGTACTAGATGAGATCAGCGTGCCACACGAAGAAACGAAAGAAGGCACGGAAGCGGAACCTAAATCTGAAGATCGATTACAAGTTAATGGAGAGAGCAAAATCATAAACGAGGCTCCGACGACGACAACGAAAGGGTCATCGTACAACATTGAAGATTACACATTCGAATTGTCAGAGACGAAGTACTTTTATGATGGTAATCCACACATGCCGGAGGTCATCTGTGACGAATTGACAGAAGGCACGGATTACCAGGTAGAATATGAACCTGAGTATTATTCCGTTGAAGAGGAAGAGTATGATTGGGATTTGGATGAATGGTATACAAATATTTACGATGAAGAACGTGATCCAACCGGAGCCGGAACCTACCATGTATATATTACGGGTATTAGCCCCTACACTGGCAGCATTGAGCTGGAATATCAAATCATCGCCACCTCGATATCACTGAACAAGACATCGGTTTCTCTATACCGCAAAGGCACTTTCGGACTGAAGGCAACCGTGAAAAATCGAAACGGCAATACTACCTACACATCCTCGAATACTAAAGTTGCGACCGTTTCCTCCGCAGGAAAGATCACCGCAAAAACAAAGGGGTCTGCAACCATAACCGTCAAAAACGGTTTTGCGAAAAAGACTGTCAAGGTTACCGTCAAAGATCCAAAACTGAACATGAAAAAGGCCACGATATATCTCTCTGCCAGTAAGACCCTGAAGATAACAGGTAAAGTAGGCAGAGCGACATTCAAGTCAAGCAACAAAAGAGTGGCCGTAGTCAATAAAGCAGGAAAAATCACCGCGAAGAAAAAAGGCACATGCACAATCACTGTCAAAACAAACGGAATCACGTTGAAATGCAAGGTGACAGTGAAGAATCCACGCCTTTCCAAAAGCAAACTTACCCTCTATAACACAGATAAGTATAAATTGAAGGTGATAGGTGGCAAAGGCAAAATCAAATGGAAGAGCAGCAATAAAAAAATTGCTACTGTCACAGCCAAAGGCATCGTCAAGGGGAAGAAAGGCGGCACCTGCACAATCACTGCGAAACGCGGAAAGTTCACTCTGAAGTGTAAGATCAGAGTGCCAAAACACTATGAAGGCTATTCCAAAATTCCGGATTTCGGAGCCCTTTATGGTAAAACCGCATCCTACAGAGATTATAGTGACGGTAATGCAATAGTATATAAGGCCAGCAAAAGTTATTTGAATAAATATATCAAGACACTGAAGAAAAAAGGTTTTAAGTATTATCAAACATCTGAAGGTACAAAAATATACATGAATGGTTCCCTTGATCTCGTAGGTGTGCTTTATAAAAAAGGATTGTTGGTAGTGGTCTACCAAAATCTATGGGATTAGTTTGACGAATGAGGGCACAAATGGCAAAAATCAAAATGATCAGAAGCGGCGGTCAGTCAGGCGTGGACCGCGCCGCGCTGGATGCGGCCAGAAGCTGCAAAATCACAATATGCGGTTGGTGCCCGAAGGGTGGATGGGCAGAAGACGATCCGGATCCCCCGGGTGTGACAGCACGGTATCCTGAGCTGCAGGAGACCCCTTCGATAAGGGTCGAACAGAGAACCGTATGGAATGTGCGCGATGCAGACGCAACCCTGATCATCGCCCCGGAACCATCCGGCGCATCCCCAGGGACAGAACTGACAGCAAAAGCAGCAACAGCATTCGGCAAGCCGTGTCTGATCGTCAGAAGGGAAGACGATGCGCAAGAAGTTTTGGTCTGGCTAGCGGGACTGGGCGATGAGCTGATCCTGAACATCGCCGGACCCCGTGAAAGCGAGTGCCCGGGAGCCTATGCAAAGGCAATACAGCTATTAACAAAAGTGTTTAACGCATAAGGAGGTAACAATGGTTTTTACAAGCGTACGCAATGCAGTAACAAAGGATCGATTACTGATCAATCTCGAGCAACTGTGTTATATCGTATTTAATGAAGATGAAGATACCTATGAGTTATGGTTCTCGCACGAGCGCGGACTTGGTTTTAATTCGATCTCGATCAACGAAAAGGACGCTCAGAAAGAATTCGCGCTGATCAAGGCATACGGCGAGAAACTGGAAGGTGCGGAAACAGAGCTTCTTCCATAACCGGGCGTACTAGTGATAAGCAAAGGCATGATTGCGCGGTTGCGTATATGGCCGGTCGGTTTCCGATCGGTCATTTTTGATGCTCCATCACCAGCCTCGCAAAGTCTTCAAAGGTATACCCCGGTCCCGGATAGTCCGGATCGACCTTATTGAAAAAGCAACTGGGGATCTCATTGTTTTTCAGATTGTCCGCAACGCAAGGCGAACAGCCACTGCTGTGATTCGTCGGATGCAACGGACATGCATGGTCCTTACACGTGCAGAATTTGCTTAAGTTGGACATCATAGCGTCTCCTGGTGTGACTGACTAATACCCCTTGCATTATTATTCTATCAGCATGATACTATTTTTTATAGTATAATCACCTATAAGAAGAGGCTAAAAACAACAATAACGCTTCTGGGGTTTATCCATGTTCCACATCGACAGATTTGATTTTAACAACGAAACAGCAACGCAGGTCAGTAAGCTCCACCACGGGAAGACGGAGGTGGGGTCTAATTGGCCTGTTGTTTATGTGATCAATAATGATGAGGAGGCCTATGTCGGGGAAACGGTGCATGCGTTCCGGAGGATCGAGCAGCACCAACAGACGAAGGAACGGCAAAGGCTGACGGAGATCCGGATCATCAGCGATGATAATTTCAATAAGTCTGTGGTGCTGGATCTGGAATCGTTTCTGATCAAATACATGTCCTCTGACGAGAAGTTCGTCCTGCAAAATGGCAATGGCGGAATCAGCGACCATGAGTATTTTGACCGTTCTGCGTATCGGGATGAGTTTATCAAGATATGGAACAAGCTCCGGAAGATGGGTATCGTCCGGAAGACCATCGAAGAAATAGAAAACTCCGAGATATACAAGTACTCGCCATACAAGTCTCTGGGAGAGGAGCAGACGGAAGCGGTCATTTCGATCCTTAAACTGCTTGCAAACGAGCAGGAGGAGCCGATGACGGTCATTGTTCGCGGCGGCGCAGGAACAGGGAAGACTATCGTCGCAATCTATCTGCTGAAGTATCTGGCTGATTTGAACGATCCGGCAAAGGTATATGACGGCGACTCCGATGAGGAGCCGGAGGAGAGCATCCTTGACATCTATGCTTCTGATAATATTCGGAGCATCCATAAAATCGGCATCGTCGTGCCGCAAAAGTCCCTGCAGTCCTCATTGAAGGACGTATTCAAGAATGTAAGGCTTTTGGATAAGTCCATGGTTCTGACGCCGGCTGAAGTGGTCGATAATTACAAGAAGACCGGCAAGAAGTTTGACCTGCTGATCGTGGACGAGGCTCACCGGCTTCGCTGCCGCTACAGAGGCAATGTGTCACACCATCCGACGATCATCAACCGCAATAAGTTCCTGGGACTGGATGAGCGGATGGGGACAGAACTGGACTGGATCATGCTTTGCAGCAGAAACCAGATCCTGTTCCGGGATGAGCTGCAGACCGTGCGGCCCTGCGACCTCAGGGAAGAAGAGTTTATGGAGATTTTGCGTAAGCATCATCGGGAGCCGAAGGCGCAGCTGGCGCTGGATACGCAGTGGCGCTGCATGGGTGGCAGTGATTACACGCACTACATCAGGGACATCTTCTCGGATTGCGCGACCGGCTACAAGGAAATCGAGAACTATGACCTGAAGCTGTACCGGGACTGCCATCAGATGTATGAAGACATCCGCAGGAAAAACGATGAAATGGGGCTTTGCAGGATGGCTGCCGGATACGCGTGGCCCTGGGACAGAAAGAAGCCGGACGAGTATACGATCGAGATCCAGGGGCACAAGTACCGCTGGAATCGTGTCTATGACAACTGGATCACTACGAAAACCGCACCAGATGAGATCGGCTGCATCCACACACTGCAGGGCTATGACCTGAACTATGCCGGCATTATCATCGGGAACGACATCAAATACGATACAAAGGCAGGAAAGATCGTTTCGGACAAGTAATGATATTACGACACGCTGGGAAGGGTTTTGTTGGATAAATGTGGTTGGATTGCGAGTATAATAATACTTTGAAAAGAAAATGGTTTTGTATCGCCTTTGAGCGTTTGTACGGTATTACTTAAGAATTCGTGATTGAAAGAAGGATTTATCATGGGCATAGATGTTGTCAGCGATATGACCATAGAGGAATACGAACAGTTCTGTGAGGAACAGGGAAAAAGAAACGAGGGCTTCCTTGCTGATTTTGAAAGTGATCTGAAGGCTAAGGGATTTACCCGGAAAACGATTGAGAATCATCTTTTCAATGCTGATCTTTATCTCAACGATTACCTGGTAAGGGCAGAAGGTAAAACAGCAGAAGAGGGCGTGAACGAGATTGGTTTGTTCATGAGTTATTTCTTCATTCATAAATGCATGTGGTCGACCCCGAGTACGATCAAAAGTACTGCTGCGAGCATTAAGAAGTTCTATAAGAGCATGGTGAATCACAATCATCTTTCGGAAGAGGCATATAAAATCCTTTGCAAGATAATTAAAGAAGAACTGCCGGACTGGCAGAAGGAATGTGAGGCATATAATAACGGCGAGGATCTTCTTGATTTGTGGGACGACGAAGAGTAGCAAATATACGGAGGAACACATAATGGGATTGCTGGATATTGCAAGCGGTAATTCGTTTTGGCGAGGATATGACTACTACAAAGATGGCAAGGTCATTTCGTGTAATCAGACTGGCGAGTACCGCTATGAAGGGAACGTCAAGGGGAGTGCAGATAATGTATACGCAGTGATGATAGATATTGAGCACCCTAAGAGATCGACATGCACTTGCCCCCACGCAGAAGGGACGAGGCGAGTATGTAAACATAAAGTGGCGCTGTTCTTTTCGGTGTTCCCGGAAGAAGCCGACAGGGCATTGCGTGAAGCCGAGGAATGGGAGGCAAACGAAGAGAAAAGGCGGCAAGAGGAATATAAGGGATTAGAGGAGTATGTGAATTCACTTTCCAAGCAGGAACTAAGAGATGAACTTCTTTGGCGATTGATCGACGAAAGAGAACGCAACAGGAGATGGTAACTCAGAATGAGTGATTCAATGACCAACATCCTATTCTTCGACACGGAGACAACTGAAGACGGGAAGCACCTGATAGACATCGGAGCTGTTTCTAAAGACGGGGCGTCGATCCATACGTCCGACAGGAATGCCTTTGCTTCGTTTGCGGCGGGGTATGAGTATTTGTGCGGCCATAATATCCTTTCCCATGATCTGAAGTATGTGGACGAAGAACTGCAGCGGGAGCTGCATGGGATTGGGGAGCATTGCTATATCGACACGCTGCTCCTTTCGCCGTTGCTCTTTCCGTCGCGTCCGTATCACCGCCTGCTCAAAAACGACAAGCTGCAGACCGGTGAACTCAACAATCCGGTCAATGATGCGCGGAAAGCCAAGGACCTCTTTTTTGATGAGGTCACTGCATTCAAACGGCTGGACAAGAGGGTGCAACATATCTACAGCGCGCTGCTCTATCAGAGACCGGAATTCAGCGGGTTTTTCCGGTATCTTGGGATGACGCCGCGACAGAATGTCGAAGCCGCCATCAGAAACGAGATCAACAATAGGATCGCGGACGCCATCGCAAACGCCTTCCGTGACCAGATCTGCGTTGGTGCCGATCTAAAATCGCTGGTCCGGGACGATCCAATCGAGCTGGCTTACTGCCTGGCTTTGATCCACACAGGGGACAAGCATACCGCGATAGCGCCCTGGGTGGCCATGAACTATCCGAAGGTACACACGATCTACAATGCGCTTTGCAATACGCCCTGCAGCGCAGGGTGCCCTTATTGCAATGCGCATTTTGGTATCAGGCAAAAGCTCAAAGAGTTCTTTGGATACGATGGATTCAAAACCTACAATGATGAGCCTTTGCAGGAAAACGCGGTGCAAGCTGCGGTGGACGGAAAATCAGTACTTGCTGTATTTCCGACTGGGGGAGGGAAGTCTCTGACATTCCAGCTTCCGGCCCTGATTTCCGGCGAGGCCGCCCATGGACTGACGGTGGTGATTTCTCCGCTGCAGTCGCTGATGAAGGATCAGGTCGACAATCTGAGTCAGCGCGGGATCGCGACGGCGACGACGATCAACGGCAGTTTGAATCCTGTGGAGCGTCAGGAAGCGATCGACATGGTCGAAAACGGCGTCGCATCCATTCTGTATATCGCACCGGAATCACTCCGGTCGGCGTCCATTGAACGTCTTTTGAAATCCCGCAACGTCGTCAGATTCGTGATCGATGAAGCCCATTGCTTCTCTGCCTGGGGACAGGATTTCAGAGTGGATTACCGCTACATTGGCCCCTTTATCAAAAAACTGCAGGAAGAAAAGGAACTGGAAACGCCCATTCCGGTATCGTGCTTCACGGCGACGGCGAAACAGCACGTGATCAGCGATATTCGCGAATACTTCCGAACGGAATGCGGCGTTGAACTGGAGCTGTTCACGACGGATGCGACCAGAACGAATCTGAGATATGAAGTGTTGTTCCGGGAAGACGACGAGAAAAAGTATACGACGCTCAGGGATCTGATTCTGGCGAAAGATTGCCCGACCATTGTCTATGTGTCCAGAACAAAGAAAACACTTGCACTGGCGACGCGGCTGACGGAGGATGGCGTTCCTGCCGTGCCATATCACGGGCAGATGGACACCGTGATCAAACGGGCAAATCAGGAGCGGTTTATGTCAGGCGAAGTGGATGTTGTAGTAGCGACGACTGCTTTTGGAATGGGAATCGATAAAGACGACGTTGGCCTTGTCGTCCACTACAACATTTCGACATCGCTGGAGGACTACGTGCAGGAAGCCGGCAGGGCGGGACGTGATCCCAAAATGAATGCTGAGTGCTTCATCCTGTTCAACGAAGATGATCTAGACAAGCATTTCCAGTATCTCAATGAGATGAAACTGAGCATCGCCGAGATCAAGCAGGTATGGGGTGCAGTCAAGTATCTGTCAGGAAAGAGAGACCGCTTTACGAAAACGCCTCTTGAGATCGCACGGGCAGCCGGTTGGGACGACACTTCAAATTTGGTAGAAACGAAGGTGAAATCCTCGATTTCCGCCCTTGAACAGGCAGGATACATCAAGCGCGGCAGAAATGTCCCGCGGATCTATGCCAATGGTCTTTCTGTGCACAATATGCAGGAAGCCGCGGATGATATCAGAGCGTGCGACTGCTTTGCAGATGCCGAGAAACAGCTTGCGATCGAGATCATGAACTTTCTGGTATCCAGAAGAAGTCATGCAAAAGCAGGAACAGACGACGACGAGACCAGAATCGACTACATCGCAGACCGTCTGGGCAGAAAAACCAATGAAGTGATGTATATGGTCATCCGACTCCGGGAAACAGGGATCCTCAACGACGCAATGGACATGTCCGTGCACATCGAGCAGACGCTGAAAGGCACGTTGAACAAGCTGAGCAGCATCGCCTCGCTAGAAAAATATCTGCTCGAAAATCTTCCGGATTCTTTTGCGACCACGCTCAAAGAACTGAATACGCGCGCCATTGAAAGCGGAATCAAAGGATCCAGTACAAGGCACCTGAAGAACCTGCTTCTCTTCTGGATCAGACAAGAGTATATACAGAAAACCGTTGTGAAAGATGAAGGTCCGCTGCAGATCGAGAAAAAGGCAGACTTCGATAAAGTCAGAGAAGCGTATGCGCAGAGAATCGATCTCGCCAGGTTTATAGTGGAATATCTATTCGAGAAACCGGCATCGACACCATCATCGACAGAAGTTCCGTTCTCCATTCTGGAGTTGCAACAGGCATACAATACCCGGCCTTCGCTGCTGGATATTCCCAAGGTGACATCCATGGATGTAGTCAAGGCGCTGATCTATCTGAATGACACCGGAATCATGACCTTTGATGGGGGATTTCTGGTCATCTACAATGCGATCCAAGTCGAACGGCTGGTAACAGATAACCGCCTCCTGTACAAAAAAGATGATTACCAACTGTTTGAGGAGTATTATATCCAGCGCCGTCAGCAGATCCATATCGTAGGAGAGTACGCCCATCTGATGGCAAACGATTACGATGCGGCAATGACGTTTGTCCGGGACTACTTCGCGATGGATTACATGTTGTTTATCCGGAAGTATTTCAACCGCGACAGGCGAAAAGAAATCAACCGGTCCATTACAGCGGAGCGATATAACAAACTGTTTGATTCCCTTTCGCCGATGCAGCGCAGGATCATAGACGATCAGGCACAGAATATCGTTGTTGCAGCCGGGCCCGGAAGCGGCAAGACCAAAGTGTTGGTGCACAAACTGGCGTCGTTGCTTTTGCTTGAGGATGTGAAGAGCGAGCAGCTGCTGATGTTGACGTTCTCACGCTCCGCCGCAACGGAATTCAAGGAGCGGCTCATCGAACTGATCGGTGAAGCGGCCTTCTTTGTGGATATCAGGACGTTCCATTCCTATTGTTTCAATTTGCTTGGGCAGATCGGGAGCATCACAGAATCGGAGTTCGTAGTGCCCAAAGCAACATCCATGATAAAAGACGGGGAGATCGAAGCGGGAAAGATCACCAAGACAGTGCTCGTTCTGGATGAGGCGCAGGATATGGACAGGCATGAATTCGCTCTTGTCGAGGCGCTCATGGAACGGAACGAAGACATGAGAATCATCGCAGTCGGCGACGACGACCAGAACATCTATGAATTCCGGGGATCCGACTCCGGATATCTGAAAGCGCTGGTCGAACAGTATGGCGCGAAGCAATATGAGTTGATCGATAATTTCCGCAGCGACAAGGCGATTGTTGATTTTGCGAACCGGTTCGCAGAGAGCATGAGCGTCAGGATGAAGACCAATCCGATTCATGCAGTCAGCAAAGATGCCGGCCTCGTGCAGATCACGAAGTTCGCGGCTGACGATTTAACGGTCCCGACGCTGAATCTTATCAAGCAAACCTACCAGGGCGGGACGTGTTGCGTGATGACCGCGACCAATGAGGAAGCCATGATGATGACCGGCATCCTCAACAAAAATGGGCTGAAGGCGAAACTGATCCAGTCCAGCGATGAGTTCAATCTGTATAACCTGTACGAACTGAGATTATTCCTCTCCATGCTGGGTGATCCGCAGGAGCAGCCCGTGATCCAGCAGGATGTGTGGGATAAGGCGATGGAAGCTTTCACCAATCGGTTCCGGCACAGCACATGCCTGCCGGAGTGCCTCAACTTGCTGAACGCCTTTGACAGGACCAATAAAGAGAAATACTATTCGGATCTTAAAGAACACATACAGGAATCGAAGCTGGAGGATTTCGCTGTAAAGTCAAACGATACGATCATTGTGTCAACGATGCACAAGAGCAAAGGCCGGGAATTCGATACGGTATACATGGTTCTGAATCATTACAGAGTCAATGACGACGCAAGCAGGCATGTCCTGTATGTCGGCATGACCAGAGCACAGAAGAGACTGTTTATCAATTGCAATACTAGTTTATTGGATGGTTTTGCGCCTGGCGGCAGGGGGATTCTTATTGATCGGAATCGTTATCCGGAGCCGGATGAAGCGCTTTTGCAGCTGCGGATGACAGGCGTCAACCTCGGATACTTCAAATATGTAGGCAGGAGAGTTGTGGACTATCAGTCCGGACAGATGCTGTGGGAGCACGACGGAGATCTGCTGACTGCACCGGTCACAGGAGAGACCGCACCCGGTACCGGCGGAAAGTGCCTGGCGAAACTCTCCAGAAGCAGCCGCGAAACGATACAAGCACTGCGGAACAAAGGATTTGAGATCTACAAATCCGAGATTCGGTTCATGGTATACTGGAAAGGGAAAAACGAAGAGAACGAAGTACTGTGCGTGCTCCCGGATATTTATCTTAAAAAAGACAATAGTTGATAGATGTCGCGGTTGTATAGGAGGCAACTTTGAAGAAACGGATTCTCATAGCAATGATCATCGCCCTGTGCTTTGCTTTTGCAGGCTGTGGGGCGGTGAAGGACGCACCGGTTCTGGAGGACTGTGCGATCGAGCACGATGTTAAGTATGGCAACATCAATGCCATGATCAGCATCGATGACTTTCATGCGCTCGGATTCGAGTTTGGAGACAGTCTGAACGTTGCCTTCTCCAACGGGTATACGATGGAGGATCTGCCTTACTATAACGGATTCTATGTGGATATTGGCGATCCTGAGGTGATTGGCTATCCGGGCGCTGAGACGATCCAGATCACCGTCAATTATGGAGAGGATCCCTGGGAGACAGCCGGCGTGACGAATAAAGACACCGTAACAATCATTCTGGCTGAGAAGGGGAAATACAAAAGCATCCAGGACGCGTTGGATCTGCAGTACAGCGATGACCGCGCTGATTACGAGAGCGATGAGGTCTTTGGTAATTTCAGGGCTGTCCGCTGCGCCGGGATCAAGCCGGACACCCTCTACCGCAGCGCTTCCCCCTGTGACAACGAGTATGGGCGCGCCGCCTGTGTGGATGATCTTTGCGAGGCGGAAGGCATCCAGTACATCATGAATCTTTCAGACAGTTCGGAGGAAATCGAGGATTTTGTCGAAGCAGAGGACTTTGATTCCGATTATTTCCTGCCTTTGTACGAAAGCGACAATGTGATTCCCCTCGACATGAACGCCGATTACCATTCGGAAGATTTTGCGAGGAAAGTTGCGGAGGGGTTCATTGCCATATCGGAGCAGGAGGGACCGTATCTGATCCACTGCGTTGAGGGCAAGGACCGGACCGGATTCGTGTGCGCGCTGGCAGAAGCGCTGGCAGGAGCGTCCTATGAAGAAATCGTAGACGACTACATGCTCTCATACGAAAATTATTACGGCATTACAGAGGAGTCTGATCCGGAGAGCTATGACGCGATCAAAACCCTGAACATCGACGGGATGCTGACCTATCTCGCCGGCTGTGAAGCGGAAGAACTGCCATCCGCAGACCTGGCTGCAGGCGCGCGGAAATACCTGCGCAGCGCCGGCATGAGCGACGCGCAGATCGATGCGTTTCTTGAGAGAATAGCACAGAATTAAGATGGATGTAGAAGTCTTTACATATGGGGATGAGGAGAAATAAGCCATGGCGGATATGGTAATTGATGTGGATAGGTTAAGACGGGACATGTTGGACAACTGCTATGCGTTGTGCTTTGCTGCGGATATTGCTGCGGCTTTGGCGGAGATTCCGGATATCGAGCAGGCGTCTGATGAGGAACTGATTGAGATGGCGCTGCAGCAGGGAATTGATTTGAGCAGATATGAAGTGTAGGGAGACTAGTTATGCCGGCAGGAGATCTTGGAGCCCGAAGGGGCCGTGGAGAAGATGAGAACGATGATGGAGGAGTATACTAGTCCGGTGAAATGATTATCATGATACTGATTACTGCTGAGATTCTTTGTATTATTCCATTCGTAATAATATGGTTCAAGGCAGATAGAAGTAAAATAGACGAAGATACAGCGATAACAGTAAATGTCGGGTTCGTGATAGGCGCTTCAGTCATCAACTGGTTTGTTTATGCTGCGAATTGCACAGGGATTATTATTTCTCCAACAGCGGGTTTCTTTGGTGGTGACCTGAATGTTGTTGGGCTACTGTTCGCAATCACTCCTCCGGTTTTGACTGTAGTGATATCGTATCTTTTATTTTTGCTAATAGCTCGTATTCAATTTGCGCGGTTTGTCGCAAGGGAAAAGAGGGAAAAAATAAGTGGAAAAGAAAAAAACTAATAATCTGGCCGTACTCTTCCCCGGCATCGGCTACTCCTGCGACCGATCGCTCCTTTACTATTCGGCGGTCATGATGAGGGAACTCGGATACAGGGTCGTTCCGGTCCCATACACAGGTTTCCCAAGCAACGTGAAGGGCGACGCGCAGAAAATGCGTGAATGCTACGTCATCGCCCAGGACCAGGCAGCAGAGATCCTTCGCGACGTCAACTTTGACGATTATGATGATATAATCTTCATCGGCAAAAGCATCGGCACCGTGGTTGCGCTTGCAATCGCCAAACAGTTTGATCTGAAAGTGCGGGCCATCCTATACACGCCCCTTGCAGAAACGTTTGACCTGATGCCGGTACAGACACCGGGGAGCACATCTGTGAATACATACGACTGGGCGTTTGCCTTCCACGGTACGTCCGATCCCTGGGCTAAGACGCCGGAAATCATAGCGGCGTGTGAAACGCGAGGTATTCCATTGCATCTGGTTGAAAACGCAAACCATTCTTTGGAGACCGGCGACATAGACACCGACCTTCGCACGCTGGAAGAGACCATGCAGGAAGTCCGCAGGTTCTTGAATAGGCGGCACCAACATTTGACTAAATATGTTTGACACATAAGAATAGACATACTAGGAAGGGCATAAAATGTACACACACAATAGAATAGCTTCGGTATTGACGGGTATTTTCGGCATCGTTTTTCTGATCTTCTACGTCAGATTCCTGATAGCCTGTCCTGCCGGTACAGTGGATCAAATCGCAGACGCGGAAATTTTTGAGAATCTGTTGATTGATGTTTACCGTCTTCTGCTGATTGCGGGCGCAGGCTGCGCACTATCGGTGCTTTTGAATATGGGCTTTCGAAGACTGATCGGGATAGCCGGCATCCTCTTCATCCTTAGCGTTACCTGGGATTCCATCGATCTGAACATCAAAATCATGACTGCAGCGGCAGGGGCTTTCATGATCGGCGGCCTCCTGGCGGCGACTTTTGATAAGCGCCCCTACCAGCTGAATCTTTCCGGTGAATTGGGTTGGCTGCTGGATATCCATCTGAACTTCAGGTCAATAGAAAACATAGGCATGATCGTGCTGATCTATCTTTGCGCTTCTCATATGACTGCATTTCTTGGGGAGTGGATCGGCGAGGACGGAGGAATCGGCTGGATTGCCTTTGTATTAATTACTATCCTGGTAGGATTCTCTCATAATTTATTCGTACGGATCTGTGTAGAGGGTACGGAGAGTCACGTCGGCGAAGTAGACAAATATGGCCTGAGAAATAACTCCACCTGGATGAGCCGCTTTTCAAAATTGACAGATTTTGCAGACGCTAAAGGCAAGGTGATTCCCTTTACCATCTTCACTTGCCTGACAGCTGTTATCTGCGATTATCTGGGAAGGGTGGTCCTGAACAATGTGATCGATGGTCCCTTCTATGGAGTACCCACGGTGAAGCTGGTCCCTGCTATACTGTTGTGCCTGCTGCTTACATACCTGCTTACCTTCACGGTAGGACTTGTTATTTGGAAAGTCGTTAGATTTTTACGGGAACCTATAGGGATGGGCGGATATTCCGGGTCGATTGATCTAAGAGGGTTCGCGGGTGAAAACATCGTATCTGGTTTCAATTTCAATGGATATTACAGCAAGTTATGTGCACGGCTTGGTGGATTGAAGGCGGCTGGAGCGTCGGAAGAAGAGATTAGGAGAGTCTATGAACGTTTCGAATTCGTTGAGGTACTGCGATTTGACATTTATACTGTTATTGTCAGGAATACAAATCTGGAATATAATGGCTACCCAAGTACGAGTCCTTACGGAGTGAGAAAGGCCTATGATATGCTTGAAGAAGGGCGTTATGAGTATTTGAAACAGTTCGGATCTCCCATGGCTGAGGATGATTACCTGGATTTGAAGGAGGATCTGGACGAAATAGTCCATGACCAAGGCAATCTTCGAAATGATTTATGTGATGCATTGCGTGGGAAAACCTACGATTGGATTGTGGGTGCTATAAGGGAGGCATGGAGTGAATGGAAAGCCGCGAATAGACAATAACGCCTTTTGAGATTGAACTAACAGGAGGTTTCCACTATGATATGCCCCAGATGCGGCCAGCAGATCGACAGTTTCCCATGCCCGAACTGCGGGTTTCCGGAAACGTTGTATATAAAACAAACAGAACACAGGAGGAGGTCCAACATGATCACCACGAAAAGAAAAGCGATCAGCATCCTGCTGGCAATCATGATGATGGTTGCCTTTGCACCGCCTGCCTTTGCATTTGCGGAGGAAACGCCGGCAGACGGCACGGCCACGGTCGACCAGCAAGTCCCGGAGGCGACTTCTGAAGATGGCGAGGTCACACTGATGGGCACAACGGACGGCGAGCCATCGCATGATATTGCAGACTACACATTCAAGCTGTCCCAGGACAAGTTCTTCTATAACGGCAAGCCGCAGAAACCGGATGTGATCTGCGAGGAGCTGCCTGAAGATGCCTATTATGTGGAGTACCAGATCGATCAGGGAGACTGGTACGACGGAACCTTTGAAGTATACATCTACGGCAATGACGCTGCGGATTATTACGGCAACGTAACTCTGGAGTATCAGATCGTCGTGACCACGATCGACCTCAACAAGTATTCCGCAACGCTGTATCGGAAGGGTACGGTCCAGCTGAAGGCGACAGTCTATGAGCCAAACGGCAAAACCAAGTGGACATCCTCCAATACCAAGGTCGCTACGGTCTCATCCACGGGCAAGGTTACTGCAAAAGCAAAAGGTACCGCGACGATCAAAGCGAAGAACGGCAATGCGTGGGAGACGGCTAAAATCACCGTTAAGAACCCCAAACTGAATGCGACCGCATCCAAGCTGTACGTGAAGGGAACCAAGACCCTGAAGATCACTGGCAAGGTCGGTAAGGCGACCTTCAAGTCCAGCAACAAGAAGGTGGCTGCCGTTTCATCCGCCGGCAAGATCATCGCAAAGAAGAAGGGCACCTGCACGATCAGCGTCAAAACAAACGGCATCACCCTGAAATGCAAGGTGACCGTCAAGAACCCGTACCTCAACAAGAAAAGCGTGACCCTGGTCAAAGGCAAGACCGCGCAGCTGAAGATCACCGGCAAAGTCGGCAAAGCGACATTCAAGTCCAGCAACAAGAAGATCGCAACCGTCTCTTCCAGCGGCAAGATCAAAGCCAAGAAAAAAGGCAAATGCACGATCACCGTCAAAACCAACGGCCGCACCCTGAAGTGCAAGGTCAAAGTCAAGAACCCGCCGCCAGTCCGCGTATACATCACCAGAACCGGCAAACGCTACCACTGCGATCCTGACTGCTGGGGCCTGCGCAACGCCAGAGCCGTCTGGAAAGTAACCCTCAGCAAAGCCAAGAAAAAGGGACTGACCAAATGCCATGTGTGCTACTATTAGTTGCCTTGTGGAAATCAACAAGAAGGTGCTAGAGTAAAGTCACACCCGGTTGGGTCTTTTGGCGGAAAACTGTAGGTCTTTGGACCTATGGAAATCCGCGAAAAGACCCATTTTTTCATCTTGAACGGCTGATGCATGGGTCATCTGACGAAAAAACATAGGTCTTTGGACCTATGCTTTTCTGCGAAAAGACCCATGTTGGCAGTGCTGAAGTAGCGGGTGCGTTCATTGTCGCCCGGCAGGCGACCATAAGTGGTGTTTCACATGCTATACTATGGGTGAAAGAATGAGATATGGGGGTGGTACTATGATGAATACAAACAAGAACAGATACGAGGACGCGATGTACGGGCTGGCGATCGGGGACGCGCTGGGCGTTCCGTACGAATTCAAGGATCGTGGGTCCTTCGAGTGCACGGAGATGGTGGGAAATGGTTCCCATGGTCAGCCGGCGGGGACCTGGTCGGACGATACATCGATGACAATTGCTACTGCAAAGAGCCTCAAAGACTGTGATGGAAAAGTTGACATAGAAAATATTACGGACAACTTCCTGAGCTGGTCTAAAGGGAAGGATTTTAACTGCAATGGGAAGCTGTTCGATATCGGAATCGCGACGAGCACGGCGCTGGATACCGGGAAATCCCAGACAGGAGAGTTCGATAACGGCAACGGGTCGCTGATGCGGATCCTGCCGCTGGCCTTCACGGACTGCACGGATGAGGAGATCCGGGCGGTGTCGGCCATTACCCACGGGCACGAGATCTCGATGCAGGCATGCGTGATCTATGTGCATGTAGCGAGACGCCTGCTGGCAGGGGAGACGATCCGGGAAATCATTCCCACACTGAAGTTCGCAAAGCCCTTTAACAGACTTGACAAAATCGATCAGCTGAGCGAGGACGATATCAGCTCCGGCGGATTCGTCGTCCATACCTTGGAGGCATCCCTGTGGGTGCTGGCCAAGTATGATTCCTTCAAGGACACCGTGCTTGCCGCGGTCAACCTGGGCGATGATACAGACACGACGGGTGCAGTCGCAGGGGGACTTGCAGGGATCGTTTACGGGCTCGAGAGTGATTTTGCGAAAGAGTGTATGGAGGTATTGCGCAGTAAGGAAATGATTGCGGAGTGTTTGTAGATTTTGCGTGAAGAACGGACGGAAATCTGCAAATCATGCGGTTTTGCATAAGCCGTTTCCGTGGTATCATGTGACCAGAAAAGAGGTATTGAGACAGAAAGGAGATGATACCAATGAGAATGCTAGGAAATATTTTTTGGATCATATTCGGAGGGTTTCTGAGCGCACTGGGATGGATCGCAGCGGGATGCCTTTGGTGCATCACCATCGTCGGGATCCCCATCGGAAAGCAGTGCTTCAAGTTGTGCTCGATCTCGCTGAACCCGTTCGGGAAAGAAGTAGAGTATGGCGGCGGGGCGGTGTCCTTCATCGTGAACATCCTGTGGATCATATTCTCCGGGATCGAACTGGCGATCACCAACCTGGCTCTGGGAGCGATCCTCTGCGTTACCATCGTCGGGATCCCGTTCGGGATGCAGTTCTTCAAGATCGCGAAGCTGTCGCTGATGCCGTTTGGGGCGCAAGTGACCAGAGAGCATTATCTGTAGGGTAATCTTAGTCAATCGATGCATGATAAAAGGACGCTGGCGCAGCGTCCTTTTGTGCTGATTAGAGACTGTCTTATTTAGAGGCTGTCTTTGAGCCATGCTGCGATGGCGTCTATGATCGGGTCTTCAATGGCGTCTGGAATCAGCCCCTCGTCCTTGGACGGATCCCTTGTTGGAGCCGGCATGTCTACGGAACCGTCTTCCAGGAGTTCCACGTCACCGAGGGTCAGGATCAGGCCTGCTTTCTGCAGACTGTCCGACAGAATGGACAGGAACGTAGGCTTGACCATATCAGAGGACAGCAGTTTCATTCCCGTCTTCTCGAGTTTTTCAGGACTTGAGATCTGCAGTGCGATCTTCGCAGCACCGCCGAGAACGCCGCTGAACATCGGGCTCTCAACGAGCTTTTTGTAGTCGATGGCGACATCCTTCGCGTACAGCGTGAGCTTTGGTCCCGGCTGATCCTGGCCGTATAAGCCGCCGATCACGATGGCCTCCCCGGAAAACAGCTCTTTCATCGAGTCGTTCGCGGTGGTGGTGAACATCTCCTGATTATCTTCCAAAAGCCACACAAACAGTTGGTCGCGGGCGTCTGTATCGAAATACCCGAGCAGTTTATTCAACACGGGAACAGCGTCATCGCCAAGTTTGAGGAGCAGTTTCTCCAGTTCAGACAGCTCTGTGTTTGAACTGCTGTCCGCTATCATCTGCGGGATCAGATTCTGAAAACATTCCTCATAGTTGATCTCATCGATTCCCAAACGAATAATCATTTTGATCCTCCTTCACAATTCCTTGTATTGCCTTTGCTTCTGAATTATATAACAGATGCGTTCCCGATCACAAGGGGAACGGCGAGCTGCAGGTTTCAGTTGACAGGTGCTGATCAGATGTGTATAATCAAACCATAGGGAAGAACAAATGTTCTGAATTGTTGAAAGGGATAGTAAAGGGGGAAGAGATCATGAACGAAGACTATATTGTTGCATTCAGGGAGATCCTGCAGGAAGCCGAGCGGAAGCAGCAGGAAGCACTGGCCAGATTCCACAGATGGTCCGCCGGCACCATGGACCCGGCAGAAGAGGAAGCGTACACCAGCGCCGTCCGGGAGTGCGCCGGGAAGCTGCGCAGGGAAAGCGCCTAGGCACACCAAATTACTATGATATCAACCTGTCTTAACTCCGGAGAATCGCCGCAGGGCATCTCCGGAGTTGCTTTTTCCGGATGGGAATGATGGCCGTTCCTGTGGTATACTTGTACTGCAAAGGAGAGAAAACGGGCCATGAGCATACGAGATTTTATTGGATACATTATGGGGTTGATCCTGTTCGTGGTTTTGATCCCGATCATTATGTGGAAGCTGTCCGGGGACATCCATCCGGGGATGGCGCAGACGGCGATTCTGGCGGTACTGACGCTGGGCGGGATCGGTCTCAGCATCTGGTCGATCGTTTACATGCGGCTGGTGGGCAGGGGCAACCCCATGGACGCCTTCAATCATGAAGTGGCGCCGAGGACGAGCCAACTGATGACGCGCGGGCCGTACAGGATTTGCAGAAACCCCATGCTGCTGGGAGTGTTCATCTATTACATCGGTCTGCTGATCTATCTCCGGTCCTGGCAGGCGGTGGTCGTGTTCGTCCTGTACGCGATCATCATGATGGTCCAGGTCGGCCGGGAGGAAAAGCGGCTGGAAGAGGACTTCGGCGACGAATACAGGGAGTATAAGAAGAAAACGAAGAAAATCATCCCATTTGTGTGGTGAGATTTGTGTGGTGACAAGAGGCGATATGGATAAGAATAGAACGATATATGAGATTTTCGGCACGGATGCCCATGAGATGACGAAGGCGCTTATGGAGGCGGCGGACATCGCGGAGCAGATCCCGCGCGGCGCGTCGATCGCGCTGAAGCCGAACCTGATCCTGGCGGCAAGCCCGGAGGGAGGAGCTACGACCCATGCGGGGGTCCTGTCAGGATGCATCGAGTACCTGCAGTGCAAAGGCTTCACAGACATTTCGATCATCGAGAGTTCATGGTACGGGGAAGGAACCCAGCGGTCCATGAAAGCCTGCGGATATGACAAGGTCTGCGCGGAATACGGCGTCCGGTTCTATGACCTGAAGAAGGATAAGACCAGGAGGGTCAAGACCGCCATGCGGCCTATGGACATCGCCTGCCGCGCGCTGGACGCAGATTATCTCATCGACATGCCGGTCCTGAAAGGGCACTGCCAGACGGCGATGACCTGCGCTCTCAAGAACCTGAAGGGATGCATCCCGGATCATGAGAAGCGGCAGTTCCATTCAGATGGGCTGATCGAGCCGATCGCGGCGCTGGCGGCGGCGCTGACGCCGGATCTGGTTATCGTGGACAGCATCTGCGGGGACCTGGATTATGAAGAGGGCGGGAATCCCGTGCAGACAAACCGGATGATGCTTGGAACGGATCCGGTACAGATGGACGCCTACGGATGCCAGCTCATGGGACTGGATTTGGAGGACGTGCCATACATCGAACTTGCGGAAGAGTGGGGCGCCGGGAGCACTGAACTTGCGGACGAAGACATCGTCCGACTGAATGAGCCTGCCTTTGCGGCGGAGTATCCCCAGCCTTCGGGGAAAGTGAAGCGGCTTCTGCGGAACGTCAATGCCGACAGCGCCTGTTCCGCCTGTTTTGCGGCTCTAGTGAGGGCGCTGCACCAGGCGGACGAAGAGGGCCTCAGGATCGGAGGACCGATCTCCATCGGGCAGGGATATCGCGAGAAAGCGCCGGAGGGCCTGGGCGTCGGGCGGTGCTGTCAGAGCGCCGAACGAAACGTCTACGGCTGCCCGCCGACTGCAAGCGCGATCCTGCAGCAGCTCAGGGACGAAACCGAGTAAGAGCGGCGCGGAGCGAGCGCCGTCCGCGGCGGTGGAGACGGCGGACCGTCAGAAGCAAGAGCATAAAGCAAAAACAAAAGCAAGAACAACCGGAACAGGAGCAAGACAATGGAGTACAGAATAAACCGGAAAACAGGCGACAGTTTCAGCGAGATCGGGCTTGGCACAGCATATCTGTTTGAAGCGGGGCTGGAAGAAGGCGTCCGCGCGCTGCAGCGCGCCGTGGAAGGCGGCGTCAACATCTTCGACCTGGCAGCGGGGCACGGCGACACTTATCCGATCTTCGGAGAGGCGCTGGCGGATGTCCGCAAGCAGGTATATTATCAGATCCACTTCGGTGCGGAATATACCCAGGGCGTCTACGGATGGTCCCTGGATCCGGATACTGTGAAACAGTCTGTCGAAAAGCAGCTTACGGAGCTGAAGACAGACTACATCGATTACGGATTCATCCACTGTCTGGATGAGGAAAAAGACTGGGAGACCTTTCAGAAGAACGGGATCCTGGATTACATCTATGAACTGAAGAAGTCCGGCGTCGTGCGTCACATCGGTCTTTCCTCCCATACGCCGGCGGTCATCCAGAAGATCCTCGATGAGGTGGGACCGGATCTGCTCATGTTCTCCATCAACCCGGCTTATGACAGCGGTGAAGGGGAGTACGCCAAAGGCAGCCTGAGCGCCAGGAACGAAGTCTATCGCAGATGCGAGGCGGAAGGGCTCGGCATCACAGTCATGAAGCCCTTCAGCAGCGGACAGCTTTTGGACGCGAAGCAGTCGCCGTTCAAAGCCGCGCTGACGAAAGCCCAGTGCATTCACTACGCGCTCGACAGGCCCGGTGTGCTGTCAGTTTTGGCAGGCGCGCGCAACACGCAGGAGGTAGAAGAACTGCTTGCATACCACGAACTGCCGGAGGCGGAGAAGGATTACTCCGTGATCGCGTCCTTCGATCCGGTCGATACGGAGGGGACCTGCGTCTACTGCAATCACTGCAGCCCCTGCCCGGCAGGCTTGGACGTCGGCCTGATCAATAAGTACTACGATCTCGCAAAAGCAGGCGATCTGCTTGCAGCAGAACATTACCGTACACTTGAGCATACGGCAGCAGACTGCACCGGCTGCGGTCACTGCGACGCGAGATGTCCCTTCGGCGTCGATCAGAGCGGAAGGATGCAGGAAATCGATTCTTATTTTAGGAAATGATTCAGACTAAAACGATTTAAACTAAGCTGGCGTAGCCTTCCCGGATCGCCAGCTTCTTTTGATCTTCTAACTGGCGGATCCTGGCCATGGCTGTATCCGTGACCCATTTGATATCCTGTTTTTCACGAGAGATACCAAGGCTGTCCAAAAACAGGGCAGCCACTTTTTCTGTCTTGATTTTGCGGCCATCGAAAAGGGAAAGAATCTGGGACTGGAAGTGATCCTCCCGGCGGAGATTGTCTTCTGCGATGCGGCGGACTTGTGCGCTGTCATAGATCCCGGCGTGGGAGAGGACATAGCAGGAGTAGGGCAGACTGAGGATCTGCTCCATGCTGGCGATGGCCTTTGCGGGATCCAGGTGATAAGGCAGTTTCGAGCCTTTGGACATGACGGCATCCCCAAGGAAGCAGACGCCGTCCGGCGTGACGACCGCCTGATGGGCGATCGAGTGACCCGGAAGCGCGATGAAACGGAAGGGGCCGCCTACTGGATTGGGCTGTACGATACCGGAGTTTCCGTCTTTGTCCTTGATCTCCTCCGAAGTGCAGTAAATAGCGCATCCGTAGGTTTCCTGCAGAAGCTTGTTGGAACCGATGTGATCGATGTGCAGGTGTGTGTTGATGATCGCGGTGGGATACAGATCGTGCTCCCGGAGCACGGCAAGCATGGTCGTGCTTTCGCCCCGTCCGGTGTCGATCAGCACAGTGTCGCGCCCTGTGATGTACAGGCCGATCTGCGCGTTCCCGATCGTTGTTGTGTAAGTGTTTCCGATGATGTGGTCCATAAGTTTATCTGAAGTCGTGTTTATCTAAAGCTGTTGTCGTATAGTTTCTGGATGTCTGCGGGGAGATTGTCCGGCAGCATGTCCTGGATATTGTCTTCGGTGCCGTCTTTCATGGCGGTTTCATAGTACCAGCATTTATAGTTCAGAAGGTCCATTGTCTTCTGCAACTGTTTCATTTCTTCTTCGACAGCCTTGCGGCGGTCTTCGAACAGCTGCCTGCGCGCGGCGTAAGTGGACGGTCCATCCGAACACCACTGCATGAACTGTTTGATGTCTTTGATCTCAAGGCCCGAAGCCTTCAGGCATTCGATCACGCGGAGCGCCTCGATCTCGCGGTCGGAGAACTGCCGTCTGCCGGCGCTGCGCGCCAGCTCGGGGAAGAGACCTTCTTTATCATAATAGCGGAGTGTTGAAATAGGCAACCCAAACATTTCCGCAACTTGTCCGATACTATAGGAACACATGCTGCACCTCTCATCTTTGCTTGAAATAATCCTTGACCTAAAGTCAGGTTTAGGTATTACCATGTGATTATACAGCAAGATGCGGAAAGCCGCAAGAAAGAGTATACTTATGAAACAGAAATTGCTGATATTGGTTTTGATATCTGTTCTGATGCTTGTCATGAGCGCATGTGGATCTGATCAGACGGAAGAACAGAACGAACAGGATAACGATGCAAAAGCCACAGAAACGGAGACGTCCGCGTCGGAGGTTTCCTCTACAGGGGCGGAGACGGAGACAACAGACACGGAGAAGACGGACATGAAGATGAAACTGTTCATCGACGATCAGGAAGTCAGCGTCGAATGGGAAAACAATGAGGCGGTGTCGGCACTCGCGGTGCAGGTGAAGGCGCAGCCGCTGACCATCGACATGTCCATGTACGATGACTTCGAACAGGTCGGGGATCTGGGCACGCGCCTGCCGGCAGAGGATGTGCAGATGGAGACCGAGCCCGGCGATATCATGCTGTATGCCGGAGATAAGATCGTCGTATTTTACGGAACCAATTCCTGGGCGTATACGCCTTTGGGTAAGATAAAAGACAAAACAGAAGAAGAACTGGCGGAGCTGCTCGGGCAGCACGACGTTACGATCACACTGAAGTAAGACTGAGATGAGGAGGACACAATGCAGTACAGAGAATTCAAGGATCTGAAGTTATCGCAGCTGGGATTTGGCGCTATGCGTCTGCCGGTCATCGACGGCGATGACGCGAAGGTGGACGTGCCGCAGACATTCCGCATGGTGGACTACGCCATGGAGCACGGCATCAATTATTACGACACAGCGTGGGGCTACCACGGCGAACATTCCGAAGAGATCATGGGCGAGGCCCTGCGCAAATACCCAAGAGACAGTTACTATTTCGCGGACAAGTTCCCGGGCTATGACCTGGCGAACATGCCGAAGGTAAAGGAGATCTTCGCGACACAGCTGGAGCGGACCGGGCTGGAGTTCTTTGACTTCTACCTGCTGCACAATGTCTGCGAACTGAACATCGAGCAGTACCTCGACCCGCAGTACGGCATCATGGAGCATCTGCTCGCGCAAAAGCAGGCCGGCCGCATCAAGTATCTGGGCTTTTCCTGTCACGGGGAAATGCCGGTGCTGAAGCGGTTCCTGGAAGCGTATGGCGATGAGATGGAATTCTGCCAGCTGCAGCTGAATTACCTGGACTGGGAGTTCCAGCACGGCAAGGAAAAAGTAGAACTGCTGAAAGAATACGGCATTCCAGTCTGGGTCATGGAACCGCTGCGCGGCGGCAAGCTGGCCAAGCTCAATGAGGAGCAGGAACAGATGCTGAAAGCGCTGCGTCCGGAAGAAGCGATTCCCGCATGGGCTTTCCGTTTCCTGCAGAGCCTGCCGGAGGTCAAAGTGATCCTTTCCGGCATGTCCGATGAGGAACAGCTGCACTTAAACGTTGCCACATTCGAGGATGACCTGCCTTTGCAGGAGGAAGAGATGAAGGCACTGATGCAGGTGGCGGCACAGCTCGCCGGTGAGAAATCCGTGCCTTGCACCGCATGTCACTATTGTACGGAGCATTGCCCGCAGGGGCTGGACATCCCGCGCCTGATCGAGCTGTACAATGAGCACATCCTGACGACGAAAGCAGGACTGTTCGGCTTCATCGCACCGATGGCCATGGGCGCGATCCCGGCGGACAAACAGCCGGCGGCGTGCCTGCACTGCGGCAGCTGCGAGCAGGTCTGCCCGCAGCAGATCAAGATCTCGGATGTGATGGATGACTTCGTGAAGGTGCTGGGAGCAGCAGAATAGGCAGAATACATATGGACTTAAAAGAATTACTAAAGCATTTCAACAACGGGGATACGATCGGCGAGGACTGGGCGGTCATTGAACAGATGCGGTTCCACAGCCGCGAGGCCCGTAAGATCACTTTGGAGATCAATACGAAGTACCATGAACCCGACGAGCTAGCCGCGCTGTTCTCCGAGCTGATCGGCGAGCCGGTGGGGGAGAACTTCGGTCTGTTCCCGCCGTTCTATACCGACTTCGGCAAGAACATCCACATCGGCAATCAGGTGTTCATCAATGCGGACTGCAAGTTCCAGGACCAGGGCGGCATCTACATCGATGACGGTGCGCTGATCGGACACGGCGTTGTCCTGGCGACACTGAACCACGACCTGGATCCGGAGAAGCGGCAGCAGCTGCACCCGGCTCCGATCCGCATCGGCAAGCGCGTCTGGATCGGCGCCAACGCGACCGTTCTGCCCGGCGTCACCATCGGCGACAACGCCGTTGTGGCAGCCGGCGCCGTCGTGACCAAAGACGTCCCTGCAGACACCATCGTCGGAGGCGTCCCCGCGAAACAAATTTCGACGATCAAATAAATGGGTCTTTAAGGTGGAACCATGATCATCAACACCGGAATGCGAACTGACATACCGGCTTTTTACAGCCAGTGGCTCCGAAACCGAGTCAAAGAGGGTTTTGTGCTGGTGCGAAATCCCTATGACCCGCAGCAGGTGACGAAGTATCTGCTGACGCCGGACGTGGTGGATATCATGGCGTTCTGTTCCAAGAACCCGGCGCCGCTGCTTCCCCATTTGGAGGAGTTCGACGCTTTCCATCCATTTTGGTTTGTGACGATCACGCCGTACGGTCCGGAAATCGAACCCAACGTGCCGCCGGCGGCGGAGGTCATAGAGACCTTCCGGAAGGTCTCCGATCATGTCGGACCGGACTCGATCAGCTGGCGCTATGACCCGATTTTCATTTCCGATGATTATACGGTAGAGTCGCACATCGAAGCTTTCACCAGAATGGCGGAGATGCTGCGCGGGTATACCAGACAGGTCGTCATCAGCTTCATCGATTTGTACGAGAAGACGAAACACAACTTCTCCCAGGCGCGAAGGGTGCGGCAGGAAGAGCGGATCGCCATCGGGGAGGCCTTTGCAAAAGCAGGAAAGCAGAATGGGATGACGGTGCGGAGCTGCGTGGAAGGAACCGACCTGGCCGCCTATGGCGTGGATGTGTCCGGGTGCATGACACAGCAGATCCTGGAACAGTCCTGCGGGGAGTTTTTGCATGTGCCGAAGTCCGAAGCGGCAGCCCGGCCGGAATGCAGCTGCCTGCTGGGACGTGACATCGGCGCGTACAATACCTGTGCCCATGACTGCAAGTACTGCTACGCCAACTACGACAAGAAACTGGTCCGGCAGAATATGCGCCGGCACGATCCGGACAGTCCTTTCCTGATCGGCCATGAGATGGAAGGGGACAGGATCACGCCCGCCAGGCAGGAACGTTTCATTTCAGATCAGATGCGGTTCTGGTAACTCCGGAGCCGTTTTTTTTTACCCTAAAAAAGGGTTAGACAAACCTAACCGACAGGTATATAATGGGTTAGTAATAACTAATTAGTCAAGGCTAACCAGTCAAAGCTAACTAGTTAAATAGAACTAGAACGAACGACAACGGAGAAAGACATGACAGTAATCATCGTGATATGCGCAATCGTGCTGGTGGCTTTTGCAGTATACAGCACTGTGAAGAAGATGCGGGGCAAGTCGAAGTCCAGCTGCTGCGGGACGCCGGAAGTCAAGGCGGTTAAAAAAGTGGAGGACACGGACGAATCCCATTATCCGTACCGGTATGAGGTCGGCATCGAGGGCATGCACTGTTCCAACTGCGCCCGCACCGTCGAGAACGCGCTCAATTCCATGGACGGCATCTGGGCCGGCGTGGAGCTCGGCAGAAGCAGGGCGAACGTACGGGCAAAACAGGAGATGACACAAAGCGACTTTGTGGAGGCGCTGCGTGATACATCATACAAATTAATTGATTTCAAAATCAAAGGAGGAAAAGATGGCAAATTTAATTGAGACGATTTTGGATGGAAAGAAAGGCATCGGACTGTTTCTGGGCGGCGTGCTGATGGGCACAGCGGGCATCCGCATCCTGACAAGCGACGACGCCAAGAAGGTCTATGTGCAGGGAACGGCGGCAGCGCTGAGAGGTAAGGAAGGCGTGATGACGACGGCGACGAACCTGCGTGAAAACTGCGGCGACATCTACGCGGAGGCAGTCGAGGTCAACGAGAAGAGAGCCGAAGAAAAGGCTGCGGAAGAAGTCGAAGAAATCATTGAAGATATGGCAGAAGCAAAAGCATAAGAAGGCGACAGTAAGAAGGTGACAGAAACATGAAATGCAGAATCAAAGCGGAGACAGGGCGCAGGATGCGGATCCACGCCGAAGTCAGCCGCATGAGCCTGCAGGAAGCGGACATTCTGGAATACTACCTGCGCAGTGTTGCCGGCGTCATCACGGTCAAGGTCTTCGACCGGACTTGTGACGCGGTCATATGCTATTCCGGCAGCAGAGAGAGCATCATCCGAGCGCTCGCCCGGTTTTCGTTCTGCGATGAGAAGGCGCAGGCCCTCGTGCCTGAGCACACGGGCAGGGAAGCCGGCAGGTATTACCAGAACAGGCTTGTGAACTACATCGCGCTGCGCTATGCGAAGAAGCTTTTCCTGCCCCATGATCTCCGGCTGATCATCACAGTTCTGCACGGACTCAGGTATGCCAGGGAAGGCTTGAAGGCTTTGTTTGACCGCAGGCTGAATGTGGCGGTTCTGGATGCGGCGGCAATCACGGCGTCGATCCTGCAGGACGATCATGATACAGCGTCCTCTGTCATGTTCCTGCTCGGCGTCGGCGACATCCTGGAGGAGTGGGTCCGCAGGAAATCGATCAGCGACCTGGCAGGCATGATGTCCCTGAACGTGGATAAAGTATGGCTTTGCGCGGAAGAAGGGGAGGTCCTGGTGCCGGCGTCAGAAGTCTCCGCAGGCGATGTGCTCGTCGTCCGCATGGGGAACATGATCCCGCTGGACGGAAAGGTCGTCGCAGGCGAGGCGATGGTCAACCAGGCGTCCATGACCGGCGAATCCATGCCGGTGCGCAAGACAGAAGGAAGCTACGTCTACGGCGGGACTGTCGTCGAGGAAGGCGGGTGCCGGTTCATTGTGGATAAGGCGTCCGGCAGCGGCCGGTACGACCGGATCGTGAAGATGATCGAAGAATCCGAAAAGCTGAAGTCTGAGACAGAAGCAAAGGCAGCAAATCTGGCTGACAAGCTGGTGCCGTACAGCCTGCTAGGAACAGGGCTGGCCTACGCGCTGACGCGGAACACCCAGACGGCTATGGCGTTCCTGATGGTGGACTACTCCTGCGCGCTGAAGCTGACCATGCCGCTGGCGGTCATGTCAGCGATGAAAGAGTGCAGCCGGTACAGCATCTCCGTCAAAGGCGGGAAGTTCCTGGAAGCAGTCGCGGAAGCGGATACGATCGTCTTTGACAAGACCGGGACACTGACCTACGCCGATCCGGAGGTTGTCAAGGTCATTCCGTTCAGTGGAAACGATGAGGACGAAATGCTCCGCCTGGCAGCCTGCCTGGAGGAACACTATCCGCACTCCATCGCCAACGCGGTGGTGGAGGAAGCGCGGCGGCGCGAGCTGCACCATGAAGAGCGGCATACGACGGTCGAATACGTGGTGGCCCACGGGATCACCAGCATGATCGACGGGCAGGAGGCTTCCATCGGAAGCTACCATTTCATCTTTGAAGATGAAGGGGTAACCATCGCAGAGGAAGACAAGGCAGCGTTCGCTGCGCTGCCGGATGAGTATTCGCTGCTGTATCTGGCCCTGGACGGCAAACTGGCGGCAGTGATCTGCATCGCGGATCCCCTGCGCGAAAACGCGCCGGATGTGATCGGCAGGCTCCACAAAGCAGGATTCAAAAACATCGTGATGATGACCGGCGACAGCGAGCGGACCGCGGCGTATATCGCATCGCAGGCAGGAGTCGATCAATATATCGCGGAAGTGCTGCCGGAGGAGAAGGCGGCCTTTATCCGTAAGCAAAAGCAGGAAGGGCACAAGGTGATCATGATCGGCGACGGCGTCAATGATTCTCCGGCTCTGTCGGAGGCGGACGCAGGAATCGCCGTCAA
The DNA here is from genome assembly GCA_902786815.1 of uncultured Eubacteriales bacterium. GTDB lineage: Bacteria > Bacillota > Clostridia > Peptostreptococcales > Anaerovoracaceae > Lentihominibacter. The sequence continues at coordinate 32,477 of CADADV010000003.1, read as the reverse complement.
CTCCGGAGCGGCGATCGCCAGAGAGATCGCGGACATCACCATAGAAGCGGACGATCTGGAGGTGCTGCTGACCCTGCGCAGGATCGCATCGGCACTGATGAAGAGGATCCACCGGGATTACCGTGTGATCATCGCGTTCAATTCGCTGCTGATCGCGCTGGGCGCAGCAGGGACGATCACGCCGCAGACCTCGGCTACGCTGCACAACGCGTCGACGCTCGCAATCAGCGTTTACAATATGACAGACCTGCTGAAGAAACCGGCAGGTCTGTTGGAGGAACCAGGAGGTATCGAATGAAGAATCATAAGTTTTTTGCATGGGCAACCGTGTTCTGCTTTCTGATGACCATGTACACAGGGTATAAGAAGGCATAGATAATCGACGCGGGATCAGAGTGCTTTTGAAGCGGCTCCGGAGGTACGTCTCCGGAGTTGTTCTTTTGCCCGAAAAATGTTACACATTGCGAACCCAAAAGGTATATAATAAAAAATCATTACGCGTCACCGAGGAGAAGATACAATGAATTACGCAGAAGAATCCCTGAAACTTCACAAAGAATGGAACGGCAAACTGGAGGTCATCTCCACCGTGCCGGTCAAAGATGAAGAAGACCTGTCGCTGGCGTACACGCCGGGCGTGGCGCAGCCCTGTTTGGAGATCAGGGACGACCTCAGCAAAAGCTATGATCTGACGAGGAGATGGAATCTCTGCGCCGTTGTGACGGACGGAACTGCTGTGCTGGGTCTTGGGGATATCGGACCGGAGGCGGGAATGCCGGTCATGGAAGGCAAGTGCGTCCTCTTCAAGTCCTTCGGTAATGTGGACGCGTTCCCCCTTTGCATCAAGTCGAAGAATGTCGATGAGATTATCAATACGGTCTATCTGGTGTCGGGCTCCTTCGGAGGAATCAACCTGGAGGATATCTCCGCGCCGCGATGCTTCGAGATCGAGAGAAAACTCAAAGAGAAATGCGATATTCCGATCTTCCACGATGATCAGCACGGAACGGCGATCATCACACTGGCGGGCCTGACGAACGCCCTGAAGATCGTCGGCAAGAAGAAAGAAGACGTCAAGGTCGTCACGTCCGGGGCCGGCGCAGCCGCCATTTCCATTACGAAGCTGCTGCTGTCTGCAGGCTATGGAAACATCGTCATGACGGACAGAAGAGGGATCATCTATGAGGGAAGACCGGACGGAATGAACTGGATCAAGGAAGAGATGGCCGCCGTAACGAATCCGGAGCATCAGAAGGGATCGCTCGCTGACGCCCTCGAGGGCGCGGACATCTTCATCGGCGTATCCGCGCCGGGCCTCGTTACCGGAGAGATGGTCCGTTCCATGAATCCGGACCCGATCATCTTCGCCTGCGCGAACCCCACACCGGAGATTTTCCCGGATGAGGCAAAGGCAGCCGGTGCCGCAGTGATCGCAACGGGCCGTTCGGATTTCCCGAATCAGGTCAATAATGTCCTGGCGTTTCCGGGCGTCTTCCGCGGGACTTTCGATGTCAGAGCAGCGGACATCAACGAGGAAATGAAAATGGCCGCGGCGAGAGCGCTGGCAGAGTTCATCCCGGAAGACAAACTCAGCGCGGAGTACATCATCCCAAAAGCTTTCGAAGAAGGCGTGGGAAAAGCGGTTGCCGATGCAGTCGCGGATGCGGCGCGCCGGACCGGCGTCGCGCGGATCTGACCTTGCGGCTGTTTAGCAAGATAAAACAGGGCAATACAATTAATCCTAAAAGCGGAGCCTGTGCGGCTCCGTTTGCCATGTCCGCAAAATAATACATAATGACAGCAAACTTATGTTTGAAGTCAGATGATTCAATGATTTAAAGTAGTATCGAAAGGAGAAACTATCCAAAAAGATACTATGGACACAAAAGACAAAAAACTCAAGACCGAAAGGAAGATCCTGAATCTCTCGCTGACGGGCAGTATTTTATTCCTGTTGGCGGAGATTTTTTTCGCTATTTACACCGGCTCGAAGGCGGTGCTCATGGACTGCGTCTACGACATTGCGGACCTGGTCATGATCGGACCATTCATCGTGCTGGTGCCTTTGCTCTATAAACCGATGACAGAGCGGAAACCCTACGGGTTCGCCCAGGTGGAGTCGCTGTTCGTGCTGATCAAGTACTGCATCCTCCTCGGCGTGGATGTGGTCCTCGTGCTCAACTGCGTGAAGACGATTCTGTCCGGCGGTAACGAGGTGGACGCCAACGTGCTGGCGGTCTTTGAACTGGCCGTGTCAGCGGGATGCGTGATCATGTACCTGATCCTCACGCGCTTTCAGAAGAAGTACTCATCGCCGTCCATTAAGGCGGAGCTGTTCATCTGGAAACTGGACGCCCTCAGCACCCTGGGCGTCGGCTGCGCCTTCGTCCTGAACCTGATCCTTATGCGCACGTCGCTGTCCTTCATCTGCCCGTACGTGGACCCGGGCATCGCGATCATCCTGGCCATCGTTCTGATCAAGGAGCCGATTGAGATGATCCTCGACTCCCTGCGGAGTCTGGTGCTCTTCGCTCCGGACAGCGAGATCAAAGAGAAGATCGAAGAAATCAGCAAGGCCGAACTGTCCGCGGAAGGCTGTGAGATCACGGCCATCGAAGTCATCAAAACCGGCCGAAAGATCTGGGCGGAGATATATTTCCTCCCGGCAGGCAACACCATCGATCTGGTCCGCCTCAAGGAACTGGATCGCCGGATCAATGAGACTGCAAAGGCAGAATTCGACAGTGTTTACATCGACCTGCTGCCCGACATGGAAGAGTACCGCGTCGTGCCGGTGGAGGAAGTCAAAGCCAGACGAAACGAACTCATCCGGTATATGGAGGAGGAAGACGAACGCAAAGCCCTTAAGGAAGAACGGAAGAACCAGAAACGGCAGAAGAAGCAGTAAGATTTGCGCAAAAGAAGCGGTAATAACGGAACAACTTCCGCGGACGCTGCGATGTTCTGAAGGGCCTCCCGGCGCTATCATATGGTTGCAAAAGGGAACAAAGGATTAGAGAAAAACGAAAACAGAAAGGGGGATGTCAAATGGGTAGAGAACAAGATAGAGAGAAAACGATTCTGTGGGCAGGTACAGCGACGACATTCGCCGTGGTAACACTGTATGCAATGGGAAAGCTGCTGTCGTTCATGTTCAGAGACGTGGATCCTGAGCAGAACGAAAAAGAGCCGGCTAAGGAGGCGGCTGAGAAGGCGTCAGAGGACTCGGCAGCAGAGACAGCTGCTGAGGAGACCGCTGCTGCAGAAGGCGAAGACACGGAGCCCGAAGACTCCGAGGCTTAGCACTTGCGCAGGATCGCTTTCAGGAATTCGTAGAAGCGCATCACGGATGAGGCGCTGACACGCTCCTTCGGAGAGTGGAAAAACTGGCAGTCCGGCCCGATCGAGATCAGATCGATGCCGGGCTGTTTTTCTGCGAAGAAACCGCATTCCAGCCCTGCGTGGAGCGCGATCTGTTTCATCTGCGCGCCCTCGTTCATCTCTGCAAAGGTTTCAGTAGCGATGGCCCGTAGCCGGGAGTCGGCCGCATATTCCCATGGCACATAGCCGTTGAAATAGGAAACGCCGGCGCCTGTCATTGCTGCCAGGGCTTCGATGGATCTCACGATATCATCTACGGTGGACTGGTATGCGCCGCGGACCTCCGAGGTCAGGGTCAGAGTATCATTCTCTGTTGAGATGATGCCGATGTTGTCGGAGCTTTCGACCAGGCCCTCGAAACTGCCGTTCATCTGCACGATTCCGTTGGGGTACAGTCTGTAAGCTGCGGCCAGCTTGTCAAAGGATGCTTCCGTGATCGGCGCGCCTGCCTCAGCAGGTTCGGTCAGGATGTCCAGATCCGGCGCCGCGCCGCTGTATTCTTTGCGGAAGATGGCTTTGTATTCTGCTGCGCATGCACGCAGGGTTTCTTCACTGTCGGCCAGTACGATGGCTTCAGCTTCACGCGGGATTGCCAGGCGGTTCGTGCCGCCGCTGATGGAAACGGTCTGCACCCTTGGATCTTCCAAAATCCGCAAAAGCAGGCTGATGGCGTTGCCTCTGCCGCGGTGGATGTCTTCGCCGGAGTGGCCGCCCGTCAGGCCGGTCAGATGGATCCGGAAACCCTGCTTGCCTGCCGGGACTTCAGATTTCCGCTGGAGAGGCATGGTGAATTCGACGCCGGTTCCGCCGCAGCTGCCCACGATCAGCTCCCGTTCGTCTGCGTGGTCCAGATTGATCATCCGCTTCGCTTTGCAGCCGCTGATGTCCACCGTCTCCGCGCCTGCGAAGGTGGTTTCTTCCTGCACCGTGAACACGACTTCCAGAGGCGGATGGGGCAGGGTGTCGTCGTCCAGCACGGCCAGTGCCGCCGCCACGCCGATGCCGTCGTCAGCACCCAGGGTGGTCCCGCTTTCTGATACGATCCAGTCACCGTCCAGCTTCAGCTCGATAGGATCTTTTGCAAAATCGTGATTGCTGGAGGAATCTTTCTCGCAGACCATATCGATGTGCGCCTGCAGAAGGAGGGGAGCATGGTCCTCATACCCTGCGGAGGCAGGTTTGCGGAGGATCAGATCCCAGATGTCATCCTGCTCCACTTCGATGCTCCGCTCTTGTGCCCAGTCCCGGATCCAGTCGCTGATTGCTTTCTCGCTGCCGGAGTCGCGCGGGATACGGCTGATCTGCTGAAACAGATTCATTACGTCATGGTCGAATATATTGCTGCTTTGTGTTTCCATTTGTTTTACCTCTGTCTTACCTCTGTTCTTTTATTTCAATGTTTCCTTGTATACGTCCATTACATTGCGCCAACAGATGCCTTCGATTTCCGATGGGGAGAAGCCGGCTTGTTCAAAGCACTCCACGAGCTTTTGCATCTGGGATGCATTGGCGGGATCCAGGTCGTTGCGCCCGATGCCGTCGAAGTCGGTGCCCAGACCCAGGACCGCGCTGCCGCCGACATTCATCACATGTCTGGCGTTTCGGATCAGCACCTCCGGGGAGCATTTGCATGCCTCTTCGGACGGTCCCTCCATGAGAAAGTCCGGGCAGAAGTTCAGGCCGATCACGCCGCCGTGCTCCCCAACAGTCCGGATCATGTCGTCCGTCATGTTCCGGTTGCAGCCGGCGAACACGCGGGCGTTTGAATGACTGGCCACGAAGGGGCCTTTGACTGCTTTTGCGACATCGTAGAATCCGGCGTCGGACAGATGGCTGACATCGACGAGGATGCCCAGTTCCTGCATGCGCTCCACGGCTTCGAACCCCTTGGGCTTCAGCCCGTTGTCCGTGCGCGGGACAAACTTAAAGTAGCGGCTGTAGTCTTCCTCCCATCCCGCAGGGATCTCATTGGGGAAGCCCAGCTCGTTCTCATAGTTCCAGGTGAGGGTCATCATCCTGACGCCTTCGTCATACAGAATCGGCAGCCGGTCCAGATCGCCTTCCAGCACGCCTCCTTCCTCGACGGTCATGACAGCGGACAGAAAGCCTTCGTCCCGGTTGCGCATGATGTCTTCATAGCTTCGCGCCTGCCGGACCAGATCGCTGTTCGCGTCGACCTCCTCGTGGAAGATCTGCGCCATTTCCTTAAACTGCGTCCAGGGCGAGGTGCCGTCTTTGATATGCAGGTCTGCGTAGAGCGCGAAGTTCTGCATCAGGTAGCCGCCTTCCTTCATCTTGAGCAAGTCTACCTGAAGATCGTCACCGCTGCGCAGGTTGTTCAGGACTTTGCCGCCGTTGCGGCGCTCCAGCCAAAGTATCATGATCGAGTCACAGTGCATGTCTGCTATATACATGTTGTCATTCCTCCTGGTGTTTATGATTATTTCTGTGTTGCGTTTTGTTTGAGCCACTCCGCGTACCGTCTGGCCATGGGGAGATCCCGGATGGATTTGATCGAAAGGATGCTCAGGATCACCGCGATGGTGAACAGCACAAACGAAAGGGCGAAGATGCCCGGGATGAAATCGGGCGTGCCCGGCGCGGAAACAACGACGATGATGATCGCGCCCGCCCAGCATGCCAATGCGATGATGCCGTATGAAACGATCAGTCCGGTTGTGGATTTCAAAGTGTTGCAGGCAGCCTTGCGGATATCCTGTGTGTTTTCTTCGTAATCCTCCGGCACGTCGCATTCCGGGTCAGACAGAACCTCTTCCATGTCCTTTGCGGCGTCTGCGTAGGATGCCGCGACCTTTTTTGAGAATATGCTCGCCGGCAGGAAGCCGATGCTTGCGATCAGGAACGAAAATCCGCCGGCAAGGTCAAGCCCGGAGGCGATCCCGATGAAGAATACCACGATCCCTGCAAGCCCGAACAGCAGATACACCCAGCGGCCGACCGCATGGATGGACTGGCTTCGCTTCACCTGCATCAGTACTAATTCTTCAAATTCACGTTCGTTCATACGTAAATCTCCCTTGTGGATCTCCTTTTGTAAAATCATACACCTTGTGATGAAATGAATGCAAGATGTGATACAATGTAGACACATTATAGAGGCAATAGTCAATCAATAGGAGAACAGCGATGAAGAACTTAAGTAAGTTTTGTACATGCAGTGATTTATCCTGTCCGCTGCATCCCACGAATCAAGAGAATGGATGCACACCTTGTGTTGCGAAGAATCTGAAAGACAGGGAGATTCCGAGCTGCTTTTTTCACCTTGTTGACGAAGACTATAGAGGCGATAGCCACACCTATACATTTGAAGATTTTGCAGCGCTTGTAACTGCGGCGGCGAAAGGAGAAAAGAAATGATCAAGACAGATATTTTGAATGTGAACGGCAAGACCGTCCAGGGCGTGCTGATCCAGGCGCCCGGCGGCGAGGGACATCCCAACATGATCGTCCTCGTGTGCGAGAAGGGCTACATCATGTGCGGCTATCTGAATCAGGAAGCAGCCGCGAATTTCGGCGACGCCGCATGCGTCATCGGCGGAAGTTCCTTCGAGGAAATCCTTGCCAACCCGGTCAAGGCAGTCCTGCCCGAAGCCGAAAAGCTCGGCATCAAGGTCGGCATGACCGGCGCAGAAGCATGCGATATTCTGAACGGATAATGACGATAATAAGAAAGCAGGTGAAACCATGGCAGAATTCAAACACATGAGATTAGCAGAAAACCAGATGACAGACGAAGACGCCAGAATGCAGCTGGAGAAGGCCAGTCACGGCACGCTGGCACTGGTCGGCGATAACGGCTATCCGGTCACCATTCCAATCAACTTCGTCTACAAAGACAACAAGATCCTGTTCCACGGGGCCAACGACGGACAGAAGTACAACCTCATCAAGGCAGAGCCAAAAGCATCCTTCTGCGTCATCACCAAAGACGACATCCGCCCCGAGTTCATTACGAGCCTATACGAAAGCACAGTCGTCTTCGGCACCGTCCGCGAGATCAAAGACGACGAAGCCAGGATGGATGTCCTCGTGAGTATCCTCGAGAAGTACATGCCGCAGGTCATGGAATCCGGCAAGAAGTACATCCAGGACGCCTGGGACGCCGTCGCCTGCTTCGAACTGGACATCGAACACATCACAGGCAAGTTCGGAACAGAGTAGATACGTTTACGCAGGGAACCCGGAGCCAACGCTCCGGGTTTTTGTGTACGGCGGCTACAAGCTGGGGTTTGGCGTGGTGGGTGGGCGGATTCGTCATGTTGACGCCTCGCCGGGTGAACTGTACAAGAGATCCTTCATTATGAACCCGCTCTTGTACGTGAAGGCAACAAAGAACGGTTATTTCTCCGTCTCTTGTACATCCAGGGGGGGCTGATGCAAGATTTACTAAAGAAAGGTTTGTTTCTTGTACAAAACAGGGCTTATGTCTGCGTTTCAAAAGCCATTTGTACAAGAGATTTAAGGTAATGAATATTATCTTGTACGGCAGTGCAAGAACAAATGAAATACGGTGGCTTTCTTGACCACGGGGCAAATATGGGAAGGACACCACCGGTCGACGCAATAACTGAACCAGCGATTACTGAATGAAGACCCTCCCAGAATCCGCATTTGCCGAACTCACATACTTTTGACCTGCGGCCTTTTGTGATAGAGTAGGGGTGACGAAGGGGGCAAGGGAGGAGTAGTGCAGGAGTTGAAGAGGAGAAGACCGAAACCATGAAACAAGTCGGTAAAATTCTGATCATCATCATGCTTTGCGCTGCGGTCTGGTTCGCCTGGCAGCAGTACCAGGATGCAAAGTCAGCCTATGCGCCGCTGGACCAGGGGCAGATCGAGGAGGTCTATGATATCCACAATCTGCCTGAGTACAGCGGGAATCCGGCCGTGGAGATCAACGGCGGCAGACCTGATTTTGCATCAGAGGACTTGCAGGCGAAGTTCTTCGAGAAGCTGTCGCCGCTGGATGATCTGGGGCGCTGCGGAGCGGCGGAGGCCTGCCTTGACCGCTGGCATATGCCGGAAGGGGAGCGCGGGGAAATTGAGACGATCCATCCGTCCGGCTGGCATACCGCCACGTACGATTTCATCGATAACGAGGGATACCTGTTCAACCGGTGTCATCTGATCGGGTGGCAGCTGACCGGCAGAAATGCGGACAGACGGAATCTGATCACCGGGACCCGGTATATGAACGTGGAGGGGATGCTGCCCTATGAGAACGAAGTGGCGTGGTATCTAAGGCGCACAAGGAACCATGTGCGGTACCGCGTGACGCCTGTGTTTCAAGGCAAAGAACTGGTGGCAAGAGGCGTACAGATCGAAGCCCGGTCCGTGGAGGACGGCGGAAAGGAACTGTCATTGAACGTGTTCTGTTACAACGTGCAGCCGGGTGTTGAAATCGATTATCTGACTGGGGAAAACAAACTGGCGGAGGAGCTTGCGAGTCCGAAGGAAAATTGATTGCAGAAACAGCATATATAGTATAAAATTACACATATATTAGTAGGATAATCACTAAAAGGAGGACAGCAAATGAAGAAAATTCTTTCACTGTTGTTATCCGTTTGTCTGGTTTTGACAATGATCCCCGCGATTTCATTCGCGGCGGAGGATGGCCAGGCTTCGGGTGACGGGGATGTGATCCCGTCAGGATCACAGGAAGAGATTGTTGGGGAGGAAACCCCGGACTCACCGGGCGACCTTGAAGAACCGGCTCCGGAAGAGGAAGTGATACCCGGAGTTGAGGAGCCTGCAGTCGTTGATGAGACAGAACCTGCAGAACCAGTTGAGGAACCTGCCGAAGAACCTGCTGAAGAAAACGTTCAGCTGATGGATGGCCAGGACCCTGTCCAGAACGGTTGGGTCTGGGATGACGTCAAAATGGGTTGGCAGTACTTTAAGAACGGGATTCCGATGACCAACGGAATGCAGAAGGTCGGCGCTGCCGGCGACTACTACTTCTTCGATGCGAACGGGTACATGCAGACCGGCCTGAGGACCTTCGACGGCAAGAAGTACTATTTCAATCCGGTTGGAACAGATCCAAGCGCACCCGGCAAATATGGTGCCCGGAAGACCGGATGGGTCAATGTTCCGAATGTCGGAAAATGCTACTTCTATCCGGAAATGAAGAAAGGGCTGCAGACGATCAGCGGCAAGAAGTATTATTTGGATCCAAGTACCGGTGCAATGAAGAAAGGCTGGCAGACTGTCAGCGGCAGCAAGTACTATTTCAGTGACTCAACAGGCGCGGCATTGACCGGCTGGCAGACAATCAATGGAAACAGGTACTACTTCAGCAGTACAGGCGGAATCATGCAGACCGGCTGGAAGACGATCAGCAAGAAGAAATACTACTTCAGCCCATCCACAGGCAGAATGCAGACCGGCTGGATGACCCTGAGCGGCAAGAGATATCATTTCACCAACGCAGGCGTACTGCAGACCGGTTGGGTCAGCATCAGCGGATCAAAGTATTATTTTGACACAACGACCGGCGCGATGAAGAAAGGCTGGCTTACCATCGGCAAGAAAAAATATTATCTGAATACGTCAAACGGTAAGATGGCCAAAGGCTGGCAGACGATCAGCAGCAAGAAGTACTTTTTCAACACAAAGACTGGCGTTATGACCAAAGGCTGGCTGAAGTACGGTAAGAAAAAGTATTACATGAATCCGAAGACCGGTGTCATGAAGACAGGTCTTCAGAAAATCAGCGGAACATATTATTACTTTAAAAAGCCAAGCGGCGTTATGAAGACAAATAGCGGCCAGAAGATCAGCGGCAAGCTGTACTATTTCCAGAACAGCGGCAAAGCTCGTATGAACAAGGGCTGGTTCAAAGGCCATGACGGGAAGAAGCGCTACAGCCTGGGCAAGGGCGTAGTTGCAACCGGAAAGAAGAAAATCAACGGAACCTGGTATGTGTTCAGCACATCCAACGGGGCTGTCACAAAAGTAATCGGTGACGATATCGATAAGAAAGTCCAGGGCAAATCCAGCGACACAAGCAAGCTGGTAGTAGTATACCGGGCGAAATATCAGGTGCGTATCTATAGCGGCAGCAAGAATAACTGGACCAAAACCAACAAGTTTGACTGCGCTATCGGCAAGCCGGCCACACCGACTCCGACCGGAACATTCAAGATTTCCAAGAAGGGAGTCAAGAATGTATATACGGTAGACGGCGTGCAGACACGTTACTGGTTCTGGTGCTACTACAACGGCAAACAGGGCATCCACAGCGGTCTCTACTATGACGGCGGCCCGAATGACGGAAAAGATTATGACACAAGAGTCAATGTCAAGAGCACCAACGGCGGCGTTCGCGTAAATTACAATAATGCACAGTGGATCTACAACAATGTCCCGGTAGGCACGACTGTTGTCATCTACTAATGAGAGTAAGGATTATTTGAAAGGAGCAAGTTATGACTCGTACGATACAAAACTATATCATGGCGATCATCCTTGCCGGGGCAATGATCCTGGCATTAGGGGTGACACTGCAGACTGCTTATGCAGAGGATGAGACTTCCGAAGTTGACTATGTAGCTGATTTCGTGATCCACGGAATGTCGACAAACGGTTGTGTGCTGCCAGGCTGCGAATATCAGGCAAGCGCTGTCCTGATTCAGGATGGACAGATATTAGAGAATCTGCCGGCGGGAGCCACCGTAGAGTGGCAATATGGGGTCATGGAGGAAGAGACCAGACCGGCTGATTTCATAATCGATCCGGACGGCAGCGGAGAGGATGCAACAATACAGTTCCCGGAACTTCCGGAAGATGTGGATTACTGGACCGGCTGGATATGTGTCAAGATCTCATTCGACGGCAAGACAATCGAATCTGACACAAACCAGATTGGTATACAGAATGACTTCTACGAAGTGATCACGCCGTACATCGATCCGTTCATGTGGGAAGGCGATGAAACAGACGATCAGAGACTCGGCGTAGTCCATCACTTTGTTAATGAAGAAGGTGCAATGGCCAAAGAACCGTGCGAATTTTCCTATGCATGGAGAGGCGATGATATCTTCGATGCACTGGACGTCAATATCCACACACAGGGCGCAGATGGATTTTGCCCTCTGACCATCAAAAGATTGAGCACTGACGCAGAGCTGGATTTTGAACTGGCGATCAGGTATACCGACTCTCAGGGAAACAGAGAAACCGCGAGTATGAATTACTGGCTGGCGGAGTTTACCACCGATCTGACAAAATGCAGCACAGAGATCGTCAAGGGCGATTCCTTCACCGTTTATGATGACAACTGGGCCTTTATCGATGATGTAAATGCAGATTCTGCAAAGGGCGTTTCAGAGGAGAATATCAGGATCATCAGCGGTGAGCTTGAACAGGAGTTCGATCCGAATGACTTCGAAGTAACTGATGTTAAGAAATACATGGGGTATGAAGAAGAGACCGGAAATGATATATGGGAAGATGCAGCATTCCCACTGACCTTCGACAAGAAGGGAACAAAGGATAAAAACGGTTTTCGTACAGACGGCACGTCCCTGTACAAGTTCGCAGTCAAGGCGAAGGACGGCAGCCGCTGGACTGGAAAAACAGGCACTATGTATCTGTTCGTGAACAGCAAGTACAGCCTGTATAACCTCAAAGACTACTTTATCGGCAGCGTCGAGTTCACGAAACTGAACAAATACCTGAAATCGTGGGATAAGGATCCGTATGAACGGTATGTGATTCCAAAAGCAAAGGCCTCAAAGTCATATAAGCCAACGATCATGATCGGAAAAGACAAGCTGACACCGGGCAAGCAGGTCACAGTCAAGTATGTCAACGACAAGACCAAGAAGGAATACAGCTCCTTCCCGACGGCACTGGGTGAATACACCGTTGTCATCACAGGAAAGGCTCCGTATTTCGGAAGCGACAAGTCGACTCACTTGAGAATATGGGCCAAGAACCCGCTGCAGGTCAAAGGCAAGACCGTCAAGATCAAGAAAAAGCAGATAAAGAAGAAGGCGAAGGTGCTGGGCGTCAGCAAAGTCATCAAGACTGTGAAGAAAGGCCAGGGCAAGGTCACCTACAAGAAGCTCAGCGGCAACAAGAAGATCGTTGTGTCTAAGACAGGAAAGGTTACTGTCAAGAAGGGTCTGAAGAAGGGTACGTATAAAGTCAAGGTCAGCGTGAAAGCTGCCGGAAACGACAAGTACAATCCGATCACCAAGAAGGTGACATTCACCATCAAAGTCAAGAAAAAATAGTAAAAGCAAAAGCAAAAAATAGCTATACAAATCACGAAAAACTCCGGATTTCCGGAGTTTTTCGCGTTTTATCAAGGAATTGTCGGATATCAGTTGACAGTATGCATAAAGGATTGTATACTTACAATCATAAATGAATAAATATAAATTTTATTCAAATACAAATAGTTTTTATGCAAAGGAGAAAACATCATGACTCAATTCACAACGGTCGACACGGTCATCGTGATCTGTTACATGATCATACTGATCTGTGTTGGTATCTGGGTAGCGAAAAAGACAAAGACAACAGAAGACTTCATGGTCGCCGGCAGAAGCATCGGCATCTGGAGATTCACAGCAGCGATGGCGGCCTGCGTCATCGGCGGATCACTGACCATGGGAAGTACTACACTGGCCTATAATTCCGGTATCGGCGCCATCTGGCTGGGCGGCATCTGCGCACTGAGCATTTTCCTGCTGAGCCTCTTCCTTAGAACGAAGCTTTCGGATATGAGAATCCTGACGACGGCGGAAGGTTTCGGCGTATTCTACGGCCCCCAGGCACGTGTGCTCAGCGCAGTGGTCATGATGATCTATATGTTCATGGTCGGCGTTGTACAGGTCGTAGCAGTCGGCACTATCATGAACGTCATGTTCGGCTGGTCCACACAGGTATCCATGCTGATCGGCGGCGTAGTCGTACTGGCGTACATCGTTATCGGCGGTATGTGGGCTGTCACATATACTGACATCTTCCAGTTCCTGGTCATGACAGCAGGCGTTATCATCCTCTGCCCGATCCTGGCCATCCACGGCGTCGGCGGATTCGGTGCGTTCGTCGAACAGGCGCCGGCGACACATCTGGACATCACGAATCTCGGAGCATCGAGAATCATCGCATACATCCTGCTATACACGCCGGGATTCATCGTCGGACAGGATATCTGGCAGCGTGCATTCACAGCGAAGAATCCGAAAATCGCAAGACACGGTACCGCGCTGGCGGCCCTTTACATCTTCCTCTATACGGTGGCACTCATCATCATCGGCATCTGCCTCGTGATCGTCATGCCGAATATGGAGAACCCGGATCTTGCTTTTGCGACAGCGACCACGACATTCACACCGATGGGCGTCAGAGGCGTCATCATGGCGGCTGCTTTGGCGGCGGTCATGTCGACAGCATCCAGCGAAATCATGGGTACGGCGACAGTAGCATTCAATGACCTGATTAGAAACGCGAAGCCCGATATCTCAGAGAAGAAGGGCATCCTGATCACCCGTATCATTGCCATCGTCGTAGGACTTCTGGCTATCATTTGCGCACTGTGGATCCAGAGCGTACTGGTAGCCCTGGATGTGGCGTACGCCTTCATTTCAGGCTGCATCTTCATCCCGTGCGTATTCGCCTTCCTGCTCAAGAAAGTCAGTGCAAAAGCAGGACTGCTGGCGATGTGCTGCAGTTTCGTCACCGTCATCTTCTTCATGGTCAAGGATGGTCTGGCGGCCACCTCGCCGATCATGGGAGGCATTCTCGTCAGCGCAGTCGTCTTCTTCATTGTGACTGCCATTGACAGGAACAAGCACCAGGTGGATATCCATGAGGACGGCACCGTCTACGTGGACGGCGTCCTGCAGGAGAACAAGAGAAGAAAATCAGCGGATGCGCTGGGACAATAGATTATTGAAAGCCAAAATGTATCACCATTTGCCGGTAATCAAGGCTGATTGTGATAGTTTCTCTAAAATACCATCTCTCTAGAAAAAAACATATCACGATTTGGCTTCCACGAGCTTAAATCGTGATAGTTTTTTCTACATGTTCGATCATAATCAGTGATTCTTCGGGAAAACTATCACGATAAAGACGTTTTGGCACTGAATCGTGATACATTTTGCCTTAGGATTTGCATTGGAGACAGGATGACAGTATGAAACAAAAGGAACTGATCGATAACATTGATCTGATCCTGGAGGCGACCCATGATGATCTGCTGATCAGCGACGGGGAGGGCAGGATCATCGCTGTGAGTTCTTCCTTCGAAGAACAGTACGGACTGACCGAAGAAGAGACTCTGGGGAAGACCGTTTTTCAGCTTGAGGAAGAGGGCTATTTCAAGCCGTCTATCGTTTCCCGCGTACTGAAGGAAAAAACGCGGATCAGCCTGCAGCAGGAGAACAACGTCGGCGGGATCATTCTGGTAACTGGGATCCCGGTATTCAATGATGACGGCAGCATCCGCTTCGTCATCAGTTATTCCAGGGATATCACCGAGATGGTGCAGCTGCAAAAGCAGGTCAAAGAGTACAGTGAGGAGCTGAACCGGCTCCGCAGCGGAAGCGAAGCCGATCAGATCATTGCAGAGTCAAAAGAAGCCCGCGATATGATGGAAAGTGTCAGCACCATGGCGGCATACGATGCGAATGTCGTCCTGACAGGCCCGTCCGGAGCAGGCAAGACGATGTACGCACGGCAGATCCACCGGCAGAGCGAGCGAAAGAACGGCCCGTTCATCGAGGTGAACTGCGCGGCCATCCCGGAAGCGCTGCTGGAATCGGAACTGTTCGGATATGAGCGGGGAGCCTTCACGGGAGCATCCGAAAAGGGCAAGGCAGGCTTTGTGGAACTGGCCGATAAGGGCACATTGTTTCTGGATGAGATTTCCGAGCTGCCTTTGCCTTTGCAGGCGAAGCTGCTGAAGGTCATCCAGGACAAGACGGTCACCCGCGTCGGCGGGACAAAAGAAAAGAAAGTGGATTTCCGTCTGATCACGGCGACGAACCGGGATCTGGCGGCTTTGGTGCGGGAAGGGAAGTTCCGGGAGGATCTGTATTACAGACTGAACGTGCTACATTTGGATGTGCCGCCTCTGGCAGTACGAAAAGATGACATCCTGCCGCTCGCCGAGTACTTCCTGCAGAAGTTCAACGGGAAATACGGTCAGGACAAGACCTTTGGACCCGGCGCTCTGAAGCAGCTGCAGCAGTACAAATGGCCGGGGAACGTGCGCGAACTGTCCAATGTTGTGGAACGCTCCGCCATGATGACCCGCGGCGATACCATCGAAGAAATCGCCTTCGGCAATATGGATGTGACAAATCCGGAACAGATCATGGACGTCTTCGAGGGAATAGACCTGAATGCGCATATGGAAGCCATCGAGGGGGAAATCATAAGGAAAGCATGGGAACAGTGCAGAAGTTCCACAAAAGTTGCAAAGATTTTGTCCGTCAGCCAGCCGACAGCGCACCGGAAAATCAAGAAATACTGCCCGGATTATGCAGAACAGAATACAGTTATTCACTATTAAATAAAATTTGCACATACAACGGAATTCTATTCAAATATGAATAGAATGCAGATAAACACCATTCAAAAACATTGAAATCAAGCCATTCTATGTTTGGCACAAAGATTGCTTTTTACATATTAAAGCAAAAGCAGGAGATCACAGATGAACATTATAGATTTGACACACCCGATCCATTCAGGAATGATGGCATATCCGGGAGATCCTGAGATCTCTCTGAAGGAAGCGATGACCCACGAAGCAGATTACTGCCATGTGGATTATCTGCAGTGCGGATCTCACGCAGGCACGCACATCGACGCACCGTATCATTTTCTGATTGACGGTAAACATATTACGGACTACCCCGTTTCCCGCTTTCTGGGAGAGGGAGTCGTCTGGGATCTCCGGCACAAAAAGGCAGGCGAAGCGATCACAGCCGAGGATGCGAAGCCTTTGCAGGAGAAGGTCCGACGCGGTGATTTCGTCGTGCTCCAGACCGGATGGTTTGAGAAGTACGGCGCGGACGACTATTACGATCATCCGTACATCAGCAAGGAGGCGGCGGAGCTTCTGGTGGAGCTGGGCGCATCCATCGTGGCGGTGGATTTCCTGAATGTGGATCCGACCCGGTGGGAACAGTGGGACGCGCATCCGGTATTCCTGGGGAACGAGGTCCTGATCGTTGAGAACCTCAACAATTCCACGAGCCTCGATGCAGACAGGCGGTATTGCTTTTGCTTCGCGCCGCTGAAGCTGCAGGGCTCAGACGGGGCGCCGATCCGAGCGTTCGCCATCGAATCCGAGTCGGATTCGTAGTATAATAGCATCAAATATGACAGTAACGATAGATAACAGGAGGAGGCAATGAGTAAAGTCAAAGTAGATTTCAGCCGGTGCAAGGGATGTTTCCTGTGTACCAGCGTCTGCCCGAAAGGCGTGCTGCTGCCGTCCACGGAGCTGGGCGCCAAGGGATTTGAAATCGTTCAGATCGATGAAGAGAAGGAATGCATAGGCTGCGGCGCATGCTACAAGATGTGTCCGGACTACTGCATTGAGATCACGGATTAAAGGAGGCAGAAAGTATGGCAAAAGTATTGATGAAGGGCAACGAAGCCCTGGCTGAATCCTGCCTTCGCGCCGGATGCAGGTTTTTCAGCGGCTACCCGATCACGCCGCAGACAGAGATCCTGGAGTATCTCTGCTGGAGAATGGATGAGGTCGGGGGCGACTGTGTACAGACAGAGTCAGAACTGGCGGGCGTGAACATGCTCCTGGGCGCAGCTGCAGGCGGCATGAGAGCGCTGACGACGACAGCAGGACCGGGATTCTCCCTGAAGCAGGAAGGCATCTCCTACCTGTGCGGCAGCGATCTGCCGGCGGTCATCGTCGATGTGCAGAGAATCGGAGACGCTCTGGGCGACATCTTCATGGGACAGGGCGACTACTGGCAGCTGACAAGAGGCGGCGGCCACGGCGACTACAGAACCATCGTCCTGGCGCCGGAAAGCGTACAGGAGAGCGTCGATCTGGCCTATGGGGCTTTTGATCTGGCAGAGAAGTACCGTCACCCGGTACTGATCGCGACCGATGCGACCATCGGGCAGATGATCGAGCCAGTGGAACTTCCGCCGATGACAGAACACGACGTAGACACCTATGACTGGGCTCTGAAGCCTCGTGAAGAGGGCGAGCCTCAGAGAGCCATCTGGAACCGTTATTGGGACTGGGAAGACGGCGGCCGTAAGTATCCGGCATACTGCCTCGAAAAGTACGGCAAGATGGAAGCGGAAGAGCAGCGCTGGGAGTGCGTGCAGACAGAAGACGCGGAGATCGTGATGGTCGCCTACGGCACCAGCGCCCGTGTTGCCAAGTCCGCCATCGCCATTGCCCGCAAGGAGGGCATCAAACTGGGACTGCTCCGTCCGATCACCCTCTGGCCGTTCCCGCAGAAGGCCTTCGATGAACTGGAGGCCGGCGGCAAAGTCAAGGCGATCCTGGATGTTGAGAGAAACATCCTCGGACAGATGAAGGACGACATCGTTCTGGCGACCGGAAACAGGATCCCGGTGGAATTCTACGGGGAATACTGGGACAACATGAACGAGTTCAAGATCGTCGAGTACGTTAAAGAAATGTTAGGCAGATATTAAGGAGGTGCTGCAGATGAATTTCACGATTCCTAAAGATATAGACATGAACCAGCAGGCTTCCTGGTGTCCGGGCTGCGGACACGGGATCATCTGCCGTGTGATCACAGAAGCCGTCCAGGAACTGGGCGTCAGCAATAAGGTGCTGACCGTTGACGACGTTGCCTGCGGGCAGTTCGGTCAGTTCGCCATGAAATACAACACCGTGATGAGCGCCCACGGAAGGACCATCGTCACCGCTGCGGGACTCAAGCACGCGCGGCCTGACTGTTTGGTCATCGCCCGCCCGGGCGACGGCTCCGCATACAGCATCGGCATCGAGTCGACCCTTTACAGCGCCATCAGAAACGACAACATCCTGGCCATCGTCATCAACAACAGCGTGTTCGGCATGACCGGCGGACAGATGTCACCGGCGTCCCTGCCGGGCATGAAGACGGCCACATCGCCCTTCGGGCGCGATGAGAAGAAAAACGGCAGCATGCTGGACATCACGAAGATCCTGAGCCAGACCGACATGGCGTACCTCGCCCGCGGCGCGGTGAACACGCCTGCCAATACAGAGAAGACCAAGAAGATGATCAAGAAGGCGCTCGAGAAGAACATGAACGGAGAAGGCTTCTGCCTGATCGACGTGCTGAGCATGTGCCCGACCAACTGGAAACTGTCGGAGATCGACGCCTGCGAGTACATCAAGACGACCCAAAGCAAATATCTCCCGTTAGGAGAGTTCATCGACAAGGGAGGTGACAAGTAATGATCGAAATCATTTGTTCCGGAATCGGAGGACAGGGCGTCCTCGTAGCAGGAATGGTCCTGGCGGATATCGCCATGGAGGACGGCAAGAACGTATCCTGGTATCCTTCCTATGGATTTGAAATGAGAGGCGGCGCGGCCAACTGCGAAGTTAAGATCGGAGACGAGGACCTGCAGAGCCCGTACTGCTATGAGCCGGATATCCTTCTGACCATGAGTGAATCCGCGATCGATTCATTTGAAGAACGGCTCAAACCAGGCGGCGTGCTTCTGGTCAACAGCAGTCTGGTGAATCCCGACCGCAAGTACCGCGACGACATCAAAGTCATCAAAGTGCCGGCCACGGACATCGCCAACAAGCTGGATAACCACCGCGGCACCAACATTATCATGCTGGGAGCACTGGCGGGAGCATCCGACCTCTACGATGTGGATCACGTCAGAGACGGCATGAACCATTACTTCGAAAAGAAAGGCAAAAACAATCCGAAGAACGTTGCGGCCTTTGACGCGGGAGCGGAAGCCGCAGCGCAGCAGATTTGATTTAAGGCAATACGACTATACTACTAGGAGGCAACATGGAAACGAACACACTCCCACTCGAGGGGGTCAAGGTTGTTGAGATGAGTACCGTAGTGGCGGGACCTACCACAGCGCGTATGCTCTGTTCCTACGGCGCGGAGGTCATCAAGGTCGAAGGCCTTGACGGCGACGTTATGCGTGTCGGTGGCGTGCATGAGTACACCCCTTATGATGACGATCTGAATCCGCTTTTTACCATCCACAACAGCGGCAAGAAGTTTATCTCGTTGAATTACAAGACAGAAGAGGGTATGAAGATCCTGTTGGATCTCATCAAAGATGCAGACATTTTCGTCACCAATGTGCGTGAGAAATCCCTCGTCCGCAACGGACTGGATTACGAGACAGTCAAAAAAACGAACCCGGGGCTCATCTACGCCCACTTCAAAGGCTACGGCGACAAGGGACCGTCCGCCAATGATCCGGGCTTTGACATCAGCGCGTTCTGGATGCGCTCCGGCCCGCTGGGCGACTGGCAGACGAAGGGGTCCTTCCCGTTCCTGCCGACCTACGCTTTCGGCGACATGGCCACCAGCAGCGCATTCCTTTCCGGGATACTGATGGCTCTGTACGGCCGCGAGAAGACAGGCAAAGGCACGAAAGTCAATATCTCGCTGTTTGCGAACGGTATCTGGTGCAACGCTATCGGCGTCGTCCAGACCCAGTTCGACCACAAGCACATGAACCCGGATCCGCTCCGTCCGACAGACCCGTTCAACCAGACTTACCTCTGCAAGGACGGCCGCTGGATCGGCGTCTACTGCAACGAGTACGAGATGGACAGGGAGAAATGGTACGGCCTCTTCGGCATTCCGGAGTACGCCACCGATCCTGATTACGCCAGCATCGCCGTCATGCAGGAGAAGGATACGATCAAGCACATCATCGAGGTCTGCAACGAGATCTTCCTGAAGAAGACGGCCCAGGAGTGGCGGGATTACCTGAGCGAGAACAACTGCGCCTGTGAGATTTTGCGCGAGCAGCAGGAAGTCAGCAAGGATCCGCAGGCCATCGAGAACGGATACATGGTGCCGGTGGAGTTTCCGGATGAGAATCACACCACCGTCATGATGCCGTCCCCTCCGATCTCTTTCAGCGACTACGGCAGGAAGGAATACGAACCGACAGGTCCGCTCGGGGAGCACACCGACGAGATCCTCTCGTCCATGGGCTACACAGAGGAGCAGATCGCCGCGCTGAAGGAATCCGGCGCAGTACGGTAGCCGGCGCGCAAGACAACACACCATACACAGAAATGGAGAATTGAAATGAAGCATAAATTTATCGCAAAACGCTACTGGAAGGATCAGAGCACGGCCATGGGGCAGTCAGATGTCCTGGCCAAGTCCTTTGACGACGTCATCGATCTTTCCCTGGGCGACCCGGACCTGACCACAGACTTCCGGATCATCGACGCTGCCTTCGCAGATGCAAAAGCAGGACATACGAAGTACACGGACTTCCGCGGAGACCCGGAACTCAGACAGGCCATCATCGATTTTTATAAAGAAGAATACGACATGGACATCGTTGACGAAGAGATCTTCGTTGCAGCCTCCGGCTGCCTTGCCATGTACCTGGTGCTGGAAGCCATCCTCGATGACGGAGACGAGGTCATCCTCCAGGCGCCGTTCTTCACACCGTATCCGCAGCAGGTGGAACTGGCCCGCGGCATCCCGATCGAGCTTCCGACCTATGAGGAGGAAGACTTCCAGATCAATGTGGAGAGACTCGAAAGCCTGATCACCGAGCGCACCAAGGCGCTGGTCATCAACTCGCCGAGCAACCCGACCGGAAACTGCCTGACCGTGGAGACCATGCAGAAGATCGCTGAGATCGCAGAGAAATACGACCTGATCGTCGTCTCCGATGATATCTACACCGCCTTCAGCTACCAGAACCCGTTCGTGCCGTTCGCGTCACTGCCGGGCATGAAGGAGCGGACCATCATCATCAACTCCTTCTCGAAGAACTTCACCATGACCGGCTGGAGAGTGGGCAACATCATCGCGCCGGACTACATCATCAAGATCGTCCAGCAGATCAATGAGAACGTCGTCTTCACAGCGCCGTCCATCTCCCAGCGCGCGGCCATCTTCGCCCTGCACCACAGAGACGAAGTGCAGCCGCCTATGGTCGAAGAGTATAGGAAGAGAATGTTCTACGCTGCAGAACGGATCAACAAGATCCCGAAACTCAGCGTCATCTACCCGCCAAAGGGAAGCTTCTATCTCTTCATCAACATCAAGGGAACAGGCCTGGGCAGCGTGGACGCGGCAGACATGATCCTCCGCGAAGCTCACGTGCTGACCCTGCCGGGCAACGCCTTCGGCGAGTGCGGCGAAGGTTACGTCCGCATCGCCTGCACAGTCGGCATCGACACCCTAAAGGAAGCCTTCGATCGGATCGAGAAGGCGCTCGCCGAGTAGGCGCGCGATCAGAATAAATCAGATCACAATTAAATCATCATATCACCACCAGAAGAGCCGGGTCAGCCCGGCTCTTCTTATTTGTGGGAGCCCCACGCAGCACATCCGCTTCCACACGCTCACTTCACTGTGCTATAATGAAGGTGGGATAAAAACGGGACAGAATGCTTTTGCATCCGCTGTTTGAGAAGAGCATGAGAAGAAGATAATGAAGAGGAGAGGAACCGATGGCGAAGGGATCCAATCAGAAACTGAAGATGCTGTATCTGGTGAAGATCTTCATGGAGGAGACGGACGACGATCACGGGCTGACGATGCCGCAGCTGATCAGCAAGCTGAATGCGTACGGGGTCAACGCGGACCGGAAGACGGTCTACATGGACCTGGAAGAGCTCAAAACCTTTGGGATCGACATCATCACGGAGCAGGTGGGGCGCAAGTGGTACTATCATGTTGGCGCCAGGGATTTCGAACTGCCGGAGCTGAAGCTGCTGGTGGACTCTGTCCAGTCGGCCAAGTTCATGACAGATAAAAAGTCCAATGAGCTGATCCGGAAGATCGAATCGCTTGCCAGTAAGCACGACGCGAAGAAACTGCAGCGGCAGGTTTTCATCACGGGGCGTGTGAAGACCATGAACGAGAGCATTTACTACAACGTTGACAAGCTGCACGAAGCCATCGGAACGGACAGCCAGATCCGGTTCAAATACTATCAGTGGAATGTGAACAAGGAGATGGAGCTGCGCCGGGACGGGGACTGGTACCAGACAAGCCCATGGGGCCTCATGTGGGATGATGAGAACTATTATCTGATAGCATTCAGCGCCGAGGACTGCAAAATCAAGCACTACCGGGTAGATAAAATGCTGAACATCTCGATCCTGGATCAGCGGCGGGAAGGGCAGCAGGAGTTTCAGAAATTTGATCTGCCGCACTATTCAAGGAGCCTGTTCGGTATGTTCGGCGGCGAAGAGAAGAAGGTAACGATAGAGGCAGATAACGATATGGTCGGCGTCATGATCGACCGGTTCGGTAAAGATATCATCATTGCGCCGGTGGGGGACGACAAATTCCGGATCACCGTGAGCGTAGCCGTCAGCCCCCAGTTCCTCGGGTGGATCATCGCTTTGGGAGACGGGGTGAAGATCGTCGGACCGGAAGAGGTCGTTGGGGAGATGCAGCAGGAAGCCAGGCGGCTCGCGGAGCAGTATCTGACATAATCAATCTGACACAAGCAAAATGAAATAAACACAAAAAGTCACAAAAGTTTTCAAAAACGATCATTTTTGACTATTTTATTGACACATTAACCGTTATGATCAATGCGAAAGGTGAACCAAAATGAATGAAACATCAACATCAAAAGTAAAAGGACTCACGTCAAAGGCCGGTGAACAGAAGAAAAAGGCCCGCCGGGGAATGAACGATTTCCAGTGGTTCGCCATGCAGGTCCTGATCTTCGTCATCATAATCTATGTACTGTTCGCTCACATCGTAGGTATTACGACCATGCCGAGCGCGGACATGTATCCCCGGATCGACTCCGGAGACTTCCTGATGTACTACCGGCTCGACAAAGATCCGAAAGCGCAGGACATTGTCGTCTTCGAAAAGAACGACACACGCTACGTTGGCAGGGTCATCGCCGTTCAGGGAGACACCATTGAAATCACCAAGGACGGCGCGGTGATCATCAACGGGTTCAGCATGATGGAGACGAACATCTTTTATGAGACCTTCCCGCTGGAAGGGTTCACGACCTATCCGCTGACGCTCCAGAGAGGACAGTGTTTCATCATGGAGGACCAGCGGCAGGGCACAGAGGACAGCAGGTACTTCGGCCCTGTGAACTACAATGAGATAGACGGCACCGTGATCTCAGTCATGCGCCGGACAAACCTGTAAGATAGTTTTTGCTTAAGAATAACAAGGAGCGATACCAATGCATCATAGTATCACAGCACTAATAGCTTTATATGGATCCAAGGTACTGGCAGTAGTGTCAACAGTCGTTGTATTCGGTATGCTCACGTACAGCGGATTCGTGCTCTACGATTCGGTCTACACCAACCGGGCCGCGTTTACCTCCTGGGATCTGGCACAGTACAGACCGGCTGTCGAAGAAAATCCTCCTTCCTTTGAAGAGATGCAGGAAATCAACAAAGACAGCTGCTCCTGGCTGATCCTGCCTGGCACCCATATCGACTATCCGATCGTGCAGGGAAAGGACGATCTGGAATACTCCATGAAGGACGTTTACGGCAAAAGCAGTCTGACGGGTTCAATCTACCTGTCGGCTGAAAATTCCAGGGACTGTACCGACTCCTCCAATCTGATCTACGGCCACCACATGGACAATGGCGCCATGTTCGGGGATATTGAACAATATGGTGACGAGTCATACTTTTACAGTCATCAGAATGGTTATCTGATCACCACAAAGGGGCTTTATGATCTGCACGTATTCGCCCGTCTCACAGCGGACGCTTACGACACACGCCTCTATTCTCCGGGAGACTGGCCAGCCAGCGAGTTTCCGGATTACCTGAATTACATCAAGACTCTCGCGGTGCAGTGGGATCCTTCATTCAGCATCGAAGCCACCTCGAAGAACATCGAGACCTACATCAATGCCCGCGACAAGAATGTCGCTGAGAACGGCACGTTCGTTTTCAGCAAAATGCCTGAGGACGCAGTCAAAAACGGCATGCAGATCGTTGCGCTCAGCACCTGCGCGGATGCGGAGACCAACGGCCGGCAGCTCCTCGTAGCCACCATGAAGATGAGAACGGAGCCATTGCCGGAAAATCTCTTTGCAGATGACGCAGTGCCTCTGGCAGCATGGGGCCACGGTGAAGCAGACCACTGGGCTCTGCTGAATCTCATCTGCCTGATCATGGTGCTGGTGATCCTGCTTCCGGGACGGCGCATTCCTAAGAAGTACAAAGGCTTCTCGACCGCTGTCAAGCAGACAATGCGCGCACGGGGAAGGGGACAGCTGACACCAGGCGAACTCAAGTTGATCGGAATCCTCATCCAGTTCATTATGGCTGCGTTCAGCGTGTTCTGGTTCATATGGACCGAAGACCCGCATAAACCGATGGTCGTCGTAGACCGCTGGACTCTGGCAATGATCTTCCTCTTCGCCATCACCTGGTTCTCTGATGTGTACCTTGTCAGATACCAGAAAGGCCAGCTGAAAAATGAAGACGGATCCGACCGGAAAGAGCCGAAAGGCCAGAAAAAGAAGAGCTTTATCCAGCGTGCGAAATAACCTGGAATCACCCTGAAAACATTGAAATTCTGCGGTTTCTGTGATAAAATTAATCGGTTATAAATAGTTAATCATGCCGCGGAGCAAATAAAATCGTCTATACATAGCATAATTGACTCATTTATTGACAGGGAAACCATTAAGATAGAGACATGAAAAAGATCAGACATTTATTAGCAATCTTAATGACGGTAACGATGATCGTATCCGGCGGAGGAATGGACGGGTTTGCGATGCTGTCCTACGCTGCAGAAGATCAGGATACTCAGGCAGTCAGCCAGGAACAGGACGTTGCTGTAGACAACGCCGCAGATCCGGCTGAAATGGAAGCGGATGCAGCTGAGCCTGAAGTCGCGCCTGAACAAGAGGCGGAGGATTTTGCAGTACCCGAAGCACCGGATGATTTTGCTGCGGATGAAGATTCGGAGCTGGTATATACGTCTGTCAAGGCAAATAAGGTCAGGCTGGAAGGCCTGATGCCGGAAGGGGCGAAGGTAACCGCAACAGACGCTTCCGGGACCAAGGCAGTCAAAAAACTGGACGCCGCGGATGAGACTACTCTGGCGGCCTATGACATCACCATCAATGCTGACGGCGAAGAGTATCAGCCGGATTCAGAGAATCCGATCCTCGTCCAGATCAGCGATAAAGCGATCAAGGAAGACAGCGATCTGACAATCTGGCATATCAAGGACAACGGCAAGAAAGAACGAGTCAAAGGATTCGAAATCAGCAAAGGCAAAGTCACTTTCGAAGCAACCGGCTTCAGCGTGTATGCTATCGTGGAAGGCCCGGCACCGCACGCGCCCAAAGCTGTTGTGGATCTTATTGAACTTGCTGCTAACTATGCCGATCCTGATGGGTTCCTGATTTCCTACATTGACGCGAATAATATTTATCATTATACAACCAGTAACCTTAACGGCACTAATGCATTTATAGAAACTACAAACGTTGCCAACGCCAGCAAATGGTATCTTGAAAGTGCCGGCGCTGATAATACTTATTATATCTATACATATCTGAACAACAGTAGTGAAAAGTCCTACATGTGGAATAGCGAAGGGGTCAAGATGGCCCTAAGCACGAACCAGTCACAGAGGACAGCATTCGAAATGTCACAGACGCCGGATACGGGGAAATTCTTCTTTAAGATCGTCAATGGGAACTACTGGCTGCAGCATTCCGGCAGCGGCAGTGGCATGCGTCTTTATAACGCTAATGATAATAAGTACAATGCCAGGCTCATCATCACCTACGCATCATCTGTCACAATCACAGAAGATCCCTATAAGGCTGTTTTGGATGGCAAGGAATACGGCCTGATGGTTTATGACGGCGGCAATTCCGGAAAAGCGCTGATGGCGGAAGCGAACGGAAGCAATGCGCTCAAGGCGGAGCTCAGCCTTGTTATGTCTGACAAACAGAACAATAAAGTCTTTGCTCCGGTCGATACAGACATGAGCATGTGGACATTCACATGGTCCGGCGATGAGGACTATTACTATGTCCATTCAGAAGGAAAATATCTTAAGATCACCAGGAACGGACTTTCTCTCGTGGATGACCAGGGCAGTGCTACTAAGGTCCGGTTCGTACCAGGCACAGGCACACATACCGGGATGATCTGTCTGAAAACAAACGATGCGACCTTGACATATAACGGAAGCATCGAAAGCGGGTTCTCCGTCGGCGGTAGTACC
This sequence comes from uncultured Eubacteriales bacterium, assembly GCA_902786815.1. Classification (GTDB taxonomy): domain Bacteria; phylum Bacillota; class Clostridia; order Peptostreptococcales; family Anaerovoracaceae; genus Lentihominibacter. Next base: position 5,664 of record CADADV010000003.1, on the reverse strand, counting down.
GGAAGTGAATGGCTGCATCTGGTAGAAGTCAGCCCGGGCGACCATGATAATTATCTCAGGACCTACTCTGCCAGCAAGGTCAGCGTTTCCGACGTTGAGAATGGCGCACATATCATTATCTACACTCGTGTATGGGATAAAAAGAATAAGCAGTACAAGTTCTATGCGGTTGACGGTGAAGGAAAGCTCACCCAATGCTACGAAAGCGGTGATTCGATCCAGTGGCTCGGCGGGCAGACGAACAACTTGCTCTGGGATTTCACGGAGTATTACTGGGAAGATCCTGCAGACCCGAAAGTCCCGAACGATTACTATGATTTTTATAACGAAGCGTCACATAAATATCTCGCGCCACAGGTTACGGATGGTCAGTTGGTTTCACCTGAAAAGATCGGCGTGAATCTCAACGGACGTACAAAGGGCTATTACCAGACACCGATCGTAGCATGGGATGAAGGAAACTATGCCTTCGCCGGACTGAAAGCAGATATCGATAACATGACCCTCGTTTCCTGTCCAATCGGAGAGGCGGCAGATTTTTACTTCGCGATTATGGAAGAACTGCCGGTCGATGACAGCCTGAATGACGTCAAGACAATCGACCATGAGCAGTACGGCATCACAATGAAAATCACTGATTTTGATGCCACATCGCAGTATATCAGGGATAATAATCCGATGAGTGCGTTTTTAAACAATGATAACGGTAATGCTAACGTACCGCCGACGCAGGGTCTGCTGTCAACCAATTTGGGAAATGATGGGTATCCTACTGCTACATACGGGGATCCTAACAAGACACTTAAGACACTGCTGACCGGAGGGCACGGTCAGCGTCAGGTGAATCACCTGTTTATTGAAAGCACCTACAAAGGAACTGGTTACTACGAGTTTGACAGCACGCAGAATTTCGCCTCACTCAAGGATGATAATAAATTCAAAGTCTATAAGGAACTGGGAACCTATGACGGTAAGACTTCAAATACCCTAAAGCATGGGCAGTTCCTCCCGTTTAATGATATCAAACCGGGCTCATTTGCTCAGATAAACAAATACAATCAATATAACGCTCTCGCCAAACCGTTACCGGATTCCGATCCCAGAAAGAACGAGAATCTCTATATGGCACAGGGTGACGCAAACCTTTATTTCGCTGCAGAGATCGAAGCCAGTTTCACCCAGACCCCGAATGGACAAGACGACTGGGGACATGACATCATCTATGAATTCACAGGCGACGATGACTTCTGGCTCTATGTAGATGGCGAGCTGGTGATCGATTTGGGCGGTGTCCACAGCGCACTTGCCGGCAGTGTAAACTACGCTACCGGAGATGTGGTTGTCAATGGGAAGCGCACAACCCTGCGCGAGGTGTTTGCGAATAATTTCAAAAAGAGGAATCCTTCCGCCTCAGCAACGGATGTTGCAAACTATCTGGCCGAGTATTTTGAAGAAGGCAGTACTATATTCAAAGCGTACACCACACACACGATGCGGATCTTCTACATGGAACGCGGCGGTGGTGCATCCAACCTTCATATGCGCTTCAACCTGGCGTCCGTGAAACCGGGTACCGTTGAACTGACCAAGAAACTGACAGGTGTCGAGAACACAGAAACAGTGCTGGCAGAATTCCCGTACCAGATCTATTACAAAGATTCTGAGGATGGAGAGGAGCATCTTCTTTCAAGTCCAGGTGCGGTCCTTTATAAAGATACAGTCAATAAGGTTCCGTTCAGACGAAGCATAACCATACAAGATACTCAGACCTCACATTCACATACATACAACAATGTATATATGCTGAAACCGGGTGAAACCGCAGTCATTGAGTTCCCGGAAACCGCCAAGTATTACAGAATCGTAGAATGCGGTGTCAATACACAAGTGTATAAGAACGTTGAGGTAAACAATAATCAGGTCCAAGTTAACGAAACACACCATCCACAGTTCCCGCACAGGGCGGATTTCGAAATACCTTGGGAAGAGATAGCAAAGCGACCCAGAGTATTATACGACAATCAGTTGGCGAATGATGTGCTTCATACGCTGACCATTACGAAGAAGCTGCATGATTTTAATGGTATCACGGATGTGCCGCATTCGCAGGACGATTCCACTTTCACGTTCCGTCTGTCTTTAGGCACAGAATACGATGAAAACCCGCAGCTGACGAATATGTACGCGTATCATGTGAAAGATGAAAACGGAAACTACTGCAAATGGGATTCCTCACAGAAAAAGTTTGTTTCCTTAGGGCAAGGGAAAAGCGATTTCGAACAGTTAACTGATGCCGAAAAGGCGTCGGCGACCTTCCATACATCCATAAGAGGCTCTATCAGTAATATTCCGGTTGATTACTCTGTGGAAGTCAGAGGCCTTTTGGCAGGAACGAAGTTCAAAGTGGCAGAGCGGCCGGACGAGATACCGGACGGATATCTGTTCCAGGAGTATGTGTACAATCAAGATCATGGTCATCATCATGATCCGCGGACTGATGCCGGAGCAGGAGTTACAGATACCATCGCTGCCCACAGCGGCCATGATCCTAAGATTGATGTACAGAACAAAAAGGTCTGGGCTCTCCGTGTGAACAAAAAATGGTCAGATACGGAGTATATGGCCAGCCGTGATCCGGCGTACTTCGCAGTATTTACGACCACAGCCGGAAGCAGCAACTTGAATCTGGTAGAAGGGTCCGTCCGCCGGATGGCTTATGGGGACGAACAGACTTTGTACTGGTATTATGAAACGCATCTTCCGGTTTCCGGCACAACCTTTGACCAGTATGTTGTCCGGGAAGTTTCGGTGAGAAATCCAAGTGTTGACTCCGAGACTGGTGTTGTGACGTGCAATTCGGTCACCCCTATCGCACAGGGAGAGTCAATTACGTATAATGGCACACCAGTGGAAGGTGCAGCTGGCCAATTCCACTATTCCGTGGATTACAAAGATGTAAATACAGGCAAAGCGCATGTCAAGCAGATCACTGCTACGAACAACCGTAACGACAGCCCGGTCATCCTGAAAAAGACGGATATGGAGAGGAATCCTCTGAAAGACGTCGTGTTCACTCGTAAGAACGACAGTACCGGCAGAGAATTTACGCACACCTCCGATGCTGACGGCATCATCACCAATGCGTATCTGCAGGAAGGTGTGACCTACACCGTAACAGAGACAAAATCCGCGAAGGGCTATCAGGCTCCTGAAAAATCATACAAAATCAAAGTCCAGGATGGTACGGTAACGGTAACGACAGAAAATGCCGCAAGTACATATGAGTTGACGCAGAAGACTGATGATGAACCTGCTACGCTCATCATAAAGAACCAGCCGTACACACTGACCTTATCCAAGGAAGACAGAGACTCAGGTCAGTCACTCAGCGGGGCAGTATTCTCACTCGAGCAGAAAGTAACGACGGGTGGCGCGACCAGCTACCAGACGGTGCAGGGTTACGATAACCTGACGACGGGTTCGGATGGTAAAGTATTGATCAATGCTGCCGGACTGGAAGCAGCCACCTATCAGCTTAGAGAGAACACTCCGCCAAGCGGATATCAGTCGATTCCAATCGACAATGCGCCGCAGTTCACGATCAGTGACACCGGATATGTAACATTGGAATCAGAGGATCCTGGGTATCTGTCTCACGAAGTTGCCGAGAGTCCGGATAAAACTGTGCAGTACACACTGACCGTGAAGAACGACAGGGATACAGTCGCTCCGACCGGCTACAGCAGCTACCTCTGGCCGCTGATCTGGATGATGATCCTCGGCATGTTCCTGTGGACAGCCATGACCTATATGCGCAGACGCAGAAGCCTGGATGGATACGCTATGGCAGCTGCAGACATCGATGATTATGACGGCTTTGCCACTGATGAGGACGCATATGATGAGGTGAATGACGAGGTGTATGACGATCATGATGTTGCTGACATCAATGCGGATACGGATTTTGCAGTAAACGAAACCTCTGAGGAGAGTGCAGCGGAAGTCCGCAGCGAAACATCTGAAACCAGTTATGAAGCTTTTGATTGGACGCGCATAAAATTTTGATTCGCTTACGAATTGCCGCCGTTAGTTCAGAACTTCGGCGGCTTTTTTCATCGGGTTCGTACTTCGTTTACAATGCGAACCAGGTGTATCACCGCCCAAATGGTGGAGTTATCAGTAGATAATATGTGTTTTAGTAAGAAATTGCTGACCTACAATCGAATAATAATGACTTTCGCAGTATTGCTCGGCCTCTGTTTCTTTATCTGCGGGGCGCAGACTGCCTTTGCAGCAGGAAGTATTCCTGTGCAGATTCTGACGTACGAGAACGGCGATCTGGACGATACAGAGGTGGCTTGGGAGGGCACTTATACTCCTCCTGCCGACGGCAGCGTCGCGATCACAAAAGCGGCGGATGCTTTTGCATCAAAGGCTCCGGAAGGGTATTCCTTCGGCATCGCCGCGATCAAGAACGACAGTGTAGATGCGTCGGTCTATCAGGTGGAAGAAATCGATTCATCCAATGATATGTACAGACTGGCTGATTACACGACATACAGCATCGACCCCAGCGATATTCTCGCTTTCTATTTCTACAAGTCGAAGGCCGAAGTGCCTGTTTACTGGTGCAAGTACGATATCGACGGATCCCTAATGGAACTGACGGACAAAGAATACAGAGCGTTCGTCGGAGGCGAAACCAGAGTCGATTCCGTCACCATTCCTAACGACAGGGCAGCGGCATTAGCTCCCGCAAAGGCAGCCGATGTCCTGACAGGGGATCCGGAATCCGGGTCTGCTGGATTTGAAGCCTACGTGGTAGGGCAGGACGGCCTGCTGGACAAGCCGCCGTTTGATCCCTCGTCAGAAGATTCTGCCGGTGAAGGCGATGGTACAGAAGGTGATGGTGCAGAAGGTGGTGGCGCAGTTGCCGACGGCGCAGAAGACGGCAAGGTGCACTACCACATGGGCGGCGAGCGTACAGATAATACGGCATACAAGATCGATTCAGAAGGGCTGCTCCTGCAGAACACCTCTTCAGGGATCGCATTTGCCGGTGTCGGCCTGGCAGGTCTGAATACCGATGCCCAGGACATCGATACATCCGAACCTGTCGTCAGCCCGGCAGACTACGAGATGATCTCCGGATCGCAGCCGGCTATATACGTCGTCTACAAAGACCAGTCCAGTCTGGTTCCGCTGGCGCCGGGTGCTGGAGGCGGTGCTTCCGGATACGGCGTGATCCCCTGGATCATCGCAGCAGCCCTTGCGACGCTGAGCCTCATTCTGATCATCGTTCTGCGCATGCGGAGAAGGGCATAGGGCGCGCAATCGTCACAACGCAGGTTCAGCGCAATCGTAACGCAAACTTCGGACTGTCGTAGTTTTGATACTGGAATAGCATCATAACTACGACTTTTTGATTTTGCTTGAGGAACCCGAGGTTTGCAGGCAGGGCAGGTAGTAGTTCTCTGCTCTATCCGCAGCAAAAACTACGACAACGGTCGTTGTCGGGCCGTATCCGGACAGTGCTGGTGTAAAAACCGCGGGTGTTGCAGCTGTTAAGGTGGTTCAGTTGTCTAGACAATTTTTTCTTTAATTCTTAATGAATTTTTGAGCCTTTAATAGTAATTCTTTGCCTCCTCGAGCAACTGTATGGGA
>CADADV010000002.1 GCA_902786815.1 uncultured Eubacteriales bacterium | reverse complement strand
AATGGCAAAAGAAAAATTCGAAAGAACTAAGCCACACATCAACATCGGAACGATCGGTCACGTTGACCACGGCAAGACAACGCTGACAGCTGCAATCACAAGCGTACTGAACAGAAAGTACGGACTGGGCGGCGACGTAGCATTCGACGAGATCGACAAGGCGCCGGAAGAGAAGGAAAGAGGAATCAAGGAGCAGCTCAGATGGACGGAGCGATCCTGGTAGTAGCAGCAACAGACGGCCCGATGCCGCAGACAAGAGAGCACATCCTGCTGTCAAGACAGGTAGGCGTACCATACATCATCGTATTCCTGAACAAGTGCGACATGGTAGACGACGAGGAGCTGCTTGAGCTGGTAGAGATGGAAGTCAGAGAGCTGCTGGACGAGTACGAATTCCCGGGAGACGACACACCGATCATCAAGGGATCTGCACTGATGGCACTGGAAGACCCGACAGGCCCATGGGCAGACAAGATCATCGAGCTGATGGAAGCAGTAGACACATACATTCCGGAACCGGAAAGAGACACAGAGAAGCCATTCCTGATGCCGGTAGAGGACGTATTCTCGATCACAGGCCGCGGAACAGTAGCGACAGGAAGAGTAGAGAGAGGAACACTGAAGGTCGGCGAAGAAGTAGAGATCGTAGGACTGACAGAAGAGAAGAGAAAAGTCGTCGTAACAGGCGTAGAGATGTTCAGAAAGCTGCTTGACCAGGCACAGACTGGTGACAACATCGGCGCACTGCTGAGAGGCGTACAGAGAACAGAGATCGAAAGAGGCCAGGTACTGGCTCATCCGGGAACGATCCATCCGCATACAGAGTTCAAAGGCGAAGTATACGTACTGAAGAAGGAAGAAGGCGGCCGTCACACACCGTTCTTCAACGGCTACAGACCGCAGTTCTACTTCAGAACAACAGACGTAACCGGCGACCTGACACTGCCGGAAGGCGTAGAGATGTGCATGCCTGGTGACAACATCACCATGACGATCAAGCTGATCACCCCGATCGCTATCGAAGAAGGACTGAGATTCGCTATCAGAGAAGGCGGAAGAACAGTAGGATCCGGCGTTGTAACAGAGGTTATCGAATAATCATATTGATACAACCGGAAATTACAAAAAATTCCAAAGACGGTCTTTATAGGCCGTCTTTTTTATGGTAAAATAGCGGTGCGCGGAAAGCGCCCGAAAGGCGCCTCAAATGCCGCGCACGGGGTAAAGAAACATGAGAGGTAAGGGGATTTGAGAAAGGACAGAACATGAAAGACTGTTTTATTAGCAACCTGAAGACGAACGATGAAATCACATCCTACTTTATGGTCAAGTCAGTTGCGCTGAAAGTAGGATCGAACAGAAAGACATACCTGGATCTTTTGCTTTGCGACAGCAGCGGGGAGATCAACGGCAAGAAGTGGGATATCGCAGACGAAGAGATCCCGGGTCTGGAGCGGATCAAAGAAGGAAACATCATCAAAGTCCGCGCGCTGGTCACGGAATGGAACAGTATGAAGCAGCTGCGGATCTCCCGCATCAGACTGACCGGAGCAGAGGACAATCTGGACATATCGGATTTCGTCAAGGCCGCTCCCGAAAAGCCGGAGGATATGTACGGATACATCCTCGGCAAGGCAAACAGCATTGCGGACAGCCAGCTGCGGAGCCTTTGCGTGAAGGTGCTGGAGGAGCATAAGGATAAGCTCATGTATTATCCGGCCGCCGCGAAGAACCACCATGCGGAAATGGCAGGTCTGCTGTGGCACGTCAAGCGCATGCTCATGCTGGGCGAGAAGGCCTGCGAGGTCTATACGAATCTGGACAAGGATCTGCTGATGACGGGCGTCATCCTCCACGATATCGAGAAGATGACAGAGATCATGTCCAATGAGCTTGGAATATCTCCCGGGTACTCCTTTGAAGGCAAGATGCTGGGGCATCTGGTCCTGGGAGTGCGCGAACTGGAGAAGTACTGCACCGAAATGGGCATGGACGACGAGAAGCGGATCATGCTGGAGCACATGATCATCTCCCATCATTACCAGCCGGACTTCGGCAGCCCGATCAGGCCGCTGTTCCCGGAGGCGGAGATGCTCCATTATCTGGACATGATCGACGCGAAGATGTTCGATATGGAGGAAGCTGTCAATAAAGCAGAACCGGGCGACTTCAGCGACCGCGTCTGGACCCTGGACAACAGGACGATTTACCACAGGAAAGGATGAAAGGATAGATGATTAAAAGACCCGATGAAATCAATGAGATAATCAAGAAATTCGACAGGATCGGTAAGGATGTGATATATGCGGGAGAGTGCATCACCGGATCCGTCATGGGGGAGCAGCCTTTGGACTGGGACCTGTATACGGAATGCTCCCAGGAGCAGATCCGCGAGATGTTCCCGGACGGGGAGCCGATCGGCAAGCGGACCACGCGCCTGGACTACACGGAATTCGTAGAATCCCAGCACGTCAATGAGGCGGATCACTTCGACGGCGTGATCGCAGACCTGATCACACTGCAGGGACCCATCGAGGAGCAGCTGGCCATCTACGATTTCACCTGCGAGGCGACCGGGGAGCACGCCAACGGATCGATCGTCGACCCGTACGGCGGCCGCAAAGACATGAAGCAAAAGCTCCTCAAGCCGGTGGGAGACATCAGGGAGAAAATGAAAAAGCATCCCGAACTGGCGTGGAAGGCTTTGCGTTATGTCGGTCTGTATGATTTCGACCTGAACAGAGACATCTATGAAGCGATCAAGTCCAACAAAGAACTGATCAGCATCGTCGACAAGGAACTGATCCTGAACGAATTCACGATCGCGATCACGGGACCTTACGCCGGCAAGTTCCTGAAGATGCTGAAGGGCCTGGATCTGCTCGAAGCCATCATCGGACCGGAGGGAAAATCTTCCGTTCCCCGCGAGCGCAAGGAGTACGACAAGCTGTCCGAGAACATCGGCAAGACCAAGCCGATCCCGCTCAGGAGAATGGGACTGTTCTATCTGGTGTTCGATAAAAACTACAAGAAGGCGCTGCACTATCTGCCGCAGGAAGAGGAGACGCTGGACTATCTGGAAGAGGCCAAGCGCCTCTGCCCGAAGCTGTACTTCTGCAAGAACGAAGAGCAGCTCAAGGACTTCATCGCCAGCATGGGATGGAAGAAATACAACTTCTACGACAAGATGCTGAAGGCGCAGAACATCGTATATGAGCTGGACAATATGCAGCAGTTCGCCCGTGACGAGATCATCAAGGTGATCCTGCACCAGCACCAGCCGATCTTCATCGAGGACATGGTCATCGATGCGGACGACATCATCGAAGCCGGCATCACGGACGATCCGGAGAGAGCGCAGTATCTGTTGGAGCTCTTGCTGACGCCGCTGCACAGAGATGTGTCAAACAACGAAAGGGATAAACTGCTCAAGTTCGCGAGGGCGTTCAACAAGAGCCGCCTGCGCAGGACATTCAGGGATGTTAAATGGGTGAGATAAAAGAATACGAAGGCGTGATCGCCGAGATGATATTTCATAACAAAGAAAACGGCTACACTGTAGCCGTTTTTGAGCTGGCGCGCGATGAGTCCGGAGAAGAGGCGGAAGATTACTTCACCATCGTCGGCACGATCCCCGGCGCGGCCTCAGGCAAAAGCTATAAGATCCAGGGCGTGTTCGTGGATGACCCCAGATACGGCGAGCAGCTCAAAGTGAGCACCTGGGAGGAGACGATCCCCTCGACAAAACAGGGCATCAAAGACTTCCTCTCCTCAGGAACGATCAAAGGCGTCGGCAAAAAAACGGCCGCCGCCATCGTGGCAAAATTCGGGGAGGACACCTTCGACATCATCGAGAACCACCCGGAAAAGCTGAAGCAGATCCCGGGGATCGGCGACAAAGTTGCCCAGCGGATCTCGGAGGCTTTTGCGTTGCACCGGGAGTTTGCCAGGGTATCCATGAGCCTGCAACAATACGGGATCACCGCATCGCAGACCATGAAGCTGTACGAGGCCTACGGCGGCGAGACCGTAGAAAAAGTCATGGAGAATCCGTACCGCCTGACGGACGAAGTCTTTGGCATCGGATTCAAAAAAGCCGACGCCATCGCGGGCAAGATCGGCGTCGCGCCGGACGATCCGTTCCGCATCAAGAGCGGCATCAAGTTTACACTCAGCTGGTTTGCCGGAGAAGGCAACACCTATCTGCCGGAGGCAGTGCTCTGTGAAAAGGCCGGCGTTCTGCTGGAACAGCCGCGGGAACTCATCGCGGATTACATCGCGCAGATGGCAGTATTCGGCGATGTGTTTATGGACGTGATCGAAGGGCAGAAAGTCGCCTATCTGGCGGCCTATTACATGGCGGAACAGAATGTAGCCGGGCGGCTGCGCGCGCTCGTGCACGCGGATCTGAAACCGATCCAGGGCAGCCCGGAAGTTCTCATCGAACGTACAGAGGTCTCGACCGGGATCGAGCTGAGCGAGCAGCAGAAGCGCGCAGTCAAGAACTGTCTGGGCGAAGGCGTGTCCGTCATCACAGGCGGCCCGGGAACCGGCAAAACTACGATTATCAATTCCATCATCAATATACTGGAAGACAGCGGGCTGAAGACGGCCATCGCGGCGCCGACAGGCAGAGCCGCCAAGCGCATCACTGAAACGAGCGGCCACCCCGCGTCGACCATTCACCGCCTGCTGGAATACTCGTTTTTTGAAAGCGGCGGGGAAGGACACAGCCGCGGGCAGTTCGGGCGCAACGCCGAGAACCCGCTGGAGTATGACGCCGTCATCGTGGATGAGGCGTCCATGATCGATCTGATGCTCATGAACGGACTGGTGAACGCCATCCTTCCGGGAAGCCGGTTCATCATCGTGGGGGATGATGACCAGCTGCCGTCCGTCGGCGCGGGAAACGTCCTGCGTGACATCATCGCCAGTGAGTACGTCCACTGCACGAAGCTGAATCAGATCTTCCGTCAGGCCGGCGAGAGCATGATCGTCGTCAACGCCCATCGGATCAACAAGGGAGAGTATCCCGACTGCAACGCCAAAGACAAGGACTTCTTCCTGCTGCGCTGCCAGGGTGAGAAAGCGATGCTGGAAACCATCAAGGAACTTTGCCTGACACGTCTGCCGGGTTACTATGCGGATCTTGTTCCGGGAGGCCTGAAGTCTGTCCGTGACATTCAGGTGCTGACGCCCGTCCGCAAAGGGACGATCGGCTGCATCAATCTGAACAAGGAACTTCAGCAGATCCTGAATCCGCAGACCTATGATGCCTTCGGCAATCCGGAGAAGATGGAGAAGACATACGGTGAGAAACTGTTCCGCGAGGGCGACAAGGTCATGCAGATCAGGAACAACTACGAACTGTCCTGGAAGAACCACGAGGACTTCACGGACGGCGAGGGCGTGTTCAACGGCGACGTGGGATTCATCCGGACCATCGACACAGAGTTCAACGAGGTGATCGTCGTGTTCGACGATGTCCGCTACGTGACCTACACCTTCAGCCAGCTGGACGAACTGGAACTGGCCTACGCCATCACCGTGCACAAGAGCCAGGGCAGCGAGTTCCCGATCGTGGTTATGCCCATGAGCTGGTTCCCGCCGATCCTCGCCACGCGCAATCTGCTCTACACCGGCGTGACACGCGGCAAGCAGATCGTCGTGCTCGTCGGTTCCGAAGACAAGATGAACGCCATGGTGGACAACAACAGGATCAGCCAGCGGTATTCCGGGCTGGCCTGGAGACTGAAGAAGTTTTTTGATATAGACGCGGAGTAGGATATGAATGCAAAAGCAAGACAACTGGTGACAGCGATCCTTGCGGTGATCCTGGCACTGACCATGGGGCAGGCCGGGGCTTTTGCGTACGCGCAGGATCCCGGAGCAGCGGGGCAGCCTGATCCGACTGAGCCAACGAAGACGGCGGCTGAGATGGTGCGGGACAGCGGTACGGGTACAGGCGATGGATCGGATCCATCGGGTCCGGGAGGTACAGATCCCGGCAATCTGGATCCCGGCAGCACAGGTTCTTCTGACGACTCAACGACCGCCTCGGGCGATGAGACGGAGACGCCGTCAGACACAAGTGAAACGACCACGGAATCAACGACGAAGACTACAACGAAAACAACAACGAAAGCAACGAAGCCTTCAACGACTACGACAAAAGCAAAGCCGACGGTTCCGAAAGTCAAGGTGACCCCCAAGGGTTCAGGACTTCGCGTTGGCTGGACGAAGATCCAGGGCGTCAACTATTACGAGGTCTACAGAAGCTACGAGCGCGGCAAAAAAGGAAAACTGCTGAAGCGTGTTCGGGGCAAAACTGCCTTCCGTGATGTGAAGGTGAAATCCGGCAAGCGGGCGTATTACAGAGTGCGCGCCCACAAGAAGACGGGCGGTTTCTACGGTTACTCCAAACCTGCATCGAATGTCATCTACCGCGTGTACATCGAGGCCGGTCACGGGATCGACAGCCGGGGAAGATGGGATCCCGGCTGCGTCTGGAAAAAGTACCAGGAAGCGAAGCTGATGATTCCGATCTGCCAATCCATGACCAAGTATCTGCGGTCCAAAGGCGTGTACGTCTACACCGACGCCTTCAAAGGCAACAACCGGAATCTGTTCTGGCTTGTGAAGCATATCAAGAACTACGATGTGAGCGTCCTCGTCAACGTTCACTGCGACTACAAAAAAGCGCCGCGGGGGACGCTGCCTTTGTACCGGTACAAGGAACAGAAAAAGCTCGCCAAATGTCTTAACGCAGGCGTCCACAAGACCGTGAAGATCAAAGACCGCGGCCTCAAAAAACGAAAGGATCTCATGACGCTGAACAGGACGAAGAAGTACTGCACGACATGCCTGTTCGAGACAGGAAACATCAAGAAGGACAACAAGATCCTGCGCAAAAAGTCCGACGCCTACGGCAAAGGCCTGGCAATGGGCGTGTGCAGCTACCTGGGGGTAAAGTGGTAGCTTGCGAATGGGGAAGAGAGAATGAGAATCAGGGATCTGTTAGAAGAAGTGACGGAGGCGATTTTTCCGTCTAATATTTACTGTATCGTGTGCGGCAGCCTGATCGATAGGAGCCGCACATATTCACTTTGTGATGAATGCGTTACGCAGATGCACTGGATCACAGGCCGGACCTGCAGCATCTGCGGCAAAGCGCTTCCTGACACCTATCTTGGCCGCGACTCTGACGGCCGTCCCGTCTGCTACGACTGCCAGATGCGTTCCCATGATTTCACCCGCGGCTGGAGCTGTCTGACCTACGGCCTCCACGAGCGCGAGGTCATGATGGATATCAAATACAATGGCAAAGGCTACATTGCCCGCAAGATGGGCGATGTGATGTTCGACCGCATGGAGCATCTGATCGAAACAGCCCTGTCGGAAAGCATGCTCCCGTTCGATATGGTGATCCCGGTTCCGGTGAGCCAGAAGCGCTTGGCCAAGCGCGGCTACAACCAGTCGGAACTCATGGCCCGCCAGTTCGTCAAGCGGTGGAAGGATTTTGCGCGGGAAGCGGAAACAGTGACAGCGACCGGGTGTGACGTCGCGCGTTGCCTCTGTCCGGTACTCGAGACCCACGTGCTGGTCCGGCAGAAAGAGACCACCATGCTGCGCAGCCTGAACCCGGAAGAGCGCCGTCTCGCCCTGCACGGCGCCTTCGCCGTAGCGCCCGCACTGCAGCACCGCATCATAGGCCAAAACGTATTGCTGGTAGATGATATCTACACCACAGGCGCCACCGCGGACGCCTGCAGCAAGGTCTTGCTCGACGCAGGTGCCTCCGCAGTTTATCTCCTGACCCTCTGCTCCGGCGGAAACCGCAGGCCGAAGGAGGACTAGACGCGCTCAGCCGCAGGGATTCTAGCCGTACAGGTTCAGTGTGATCGTGCTGACGATGATCAGAACCAGCCCAATCACGCCGGTTTTGGTGAGCTTTTGCTTATAGAAGAGATAGCCGACGATGGGCGTCACGGCAGTGCCGATCGCACCCCAGGTCGCCCAGGCGATGCCGAGGTTCAGCAGCAGGAGGCTTTTGCCGAATGCGGCAAAACAGATGATGTAACATATGATGGCCAAGACAGTCGGTTTCCGGACTGTGAAGCCTTTTGTTGCCGGAAGCAGGGAGGTCGCAAAGACCTCGAATGCAATCGAAATGGCGAGAAGAATATAAGCCTGGATCATTCCGCCACCTCGCTTTCTTCTGTGAGATCGTGTTTGAGATCTTGCTTGAAATCTTCTGCAGGGTCGGGATCTTCCTTCGGGGTGCCGAAGCAATTGAGCAGAAATACACCGAGGATCATCCCCGCAATGGAGAGCCATCCGATGAGAGACATCGGCTGGCCGAACAGCCAGATGCCGATCAGCGTCGCGCCGACAGAACCGACGGCGCTCCAGGTCGCATAGGCCACAGCGAGATCGATCTGGTTGAGGATCTTGCAGAAAGTATAGTAAGTGAAAGTATACAGCAATACCGTCAGGACAGAGAACTTCAGGATCGTATATCCCTCGGATGCTTCCAGGCAGGCTGTTCCGATCTGTTCCGCCAGGATCGATAAGGCCAGAACAAGATAAGAGTTTCTTTTGCTCAGATTCCATTCGCTGAACAGAAATGATTTCCCTTTGTTCATACTTCCCTCCGATACTCTTGGATACAGCCTTGGATAGGAAATAGTATATTCTCAGGACAAGCAGAATGCAACCTGGGCGTGATATTGTGATGCAGCGTGATATATCGTGCTATAATAGAAGCGCAAACACAGAAGAGAAAGGAAGTGCACATATGATCGAGGTATATTGTTACGAGAGATGCTCCACCTGCAAGAAGGCACTGAAGTGGCTGCAGGAGCAGGGCGTCGAGCATGAAGTGATCGACATCAAGGCGGATCACCCGGATGAAAAGCTTTTGCGTAAATATCATAAGATGAGCGGGCTGCCGCTGAAGCGGTTCTTCAATACGAGCGGCATGCTGTACCGGGAGCTGGAACTGGCGAAGAAACTGCCGGATATGCCGGAGGATGAACAGTTCAAACTGCTGGCAAGCGACGGCATGCTGGTGAAGCGGCCTTTGCTGATCGGGAAGGATTACGTCCTGCCCGGATTCAAGCAGAAAGACTGGGAGGAAAAACTCCTGTAGCATTCCGCGCCCGAGTATGTTACAATGCGGGCACGACGAACAAAAACAACAAGCGAGAGCTACAAGCGAGAGCGCTCTGCATATGATTCGGGTCTGTGATTGAAAGGCCATGCCAGCTACGGGCGAAGGGCTCCACGTAAACCGTTGAAGGAGAGTAGGCGGCGATCATGGCGTAGTTTAGAAGTAAGTCCTCGGAGAAACTCCGGTCAAGGCAAGTGTGGGGGCAAAGATCAGGTCAGCCGAGTCATATGCAGAGCGCTCTTTGTTTACTTTGGCTCTGTAAAGAATGTTGGGGTGACGGATACTCCAAGGATTTCAGAACCTCTTTCATTTGACTCTTGGTTCGAGAGATTCCGATTACCGCGGCATTTCTCTCAGACAGGCAAGCCTGCGAATAGAAGCGGGTGTCCGATGATCATCGACTTCAGGCGAAAGACAACTCATATTTCGTGAGCAACCCCAACATTTTTTTAGAACCTTTACTTTTTCGAACAAAAAACCGCGCATTTGTTTCTGTCTGGCGCTCTATCGTGGTAAAATATTCTTACTGGGAATCATTAATGTAAGTGAGGAGATTGGAACGATGAGTAACTCGTTGAAACAAGCAAAGGCAAGAATGGCGCTGGCAATGCTCCTGGCGCTGATGATGGTCATCGTATTCGTGCCGC
The DNA here is from genome assembly GCA_902786815.1 of uncultured Eubacteriales bacterium. Lineage (GTDB taxonomy): Bacteria > Bacillota > Clostridia > Peptostreptococcales > Anaerovoracaceae > Lentihominibacter. The sequence goes on along the minus strand of CADADV010000002.1, from coordinate 154,432 downwards.
AGATGTCCTTTGCGGACGGAACTGATACAGCGGAAGACTACAATGTCACGCGGGTCGTGAATGCGCAGAACCTGACGCACAGTGTCGAGGTCATGGATGACGGGACAATAGTCGGAATGACGGGAAGATCCATCGTCGGATTTGATGCGGACGGGGCCGAAAAGTTTGATATAGACATGCCGGCACAATGCACGAATCTGTGCGCATATAAGGACGATCTCTTCACCTCGGGATATACGCTCTCTTACGATCCCGACAATAACAAGAAAATATTCGTTGTGGAACCGAAGAAGGTACTGTCGTCGCCGGATGAACTGCCATACAAGACACTGAGCGCCGGAGAAAGAAGCGCGGCAGTCGCAGTAAGCAGCGACGGATATCTGTACAGTGTGAACAGCGCCGCTGAAAGAGCGGGAAAGAAAGCGACAAAGATCTCCCGCGCGAAGCTGTCGGATGTGCTGGCACTTCCGGACGGGGGAGTGATCAACTGGACAAATACATATGAGCCCGGTTATACAGCGCCCGCAAGCGATAAAAACTGCTACCCGCAGAGCATTGCGGTTGACGGAGCAGGCAACATCTATATTGCAGACAAAGGCTATTCAAGCGGAACGCCTGCATCGCTTAATGGGGTGTACAAATACGATCCTTCGACCGACGAAGTCACACCGATGTATTTTTCATCCGGCAGTGTGAATATCCTGTTTACCTGGATCTATGATATATGCGCAGACGATTACGGAACTGTCGCGGTTGCCGGAAGGAACAGTAATCAGGTGGCGATATTCAAGCACGGAAGCAACACGGCAGATGCGATCATCGATACCCCGACGAATGTTGAAGGCGTAGGGACAGACGCCGCAGGCAATGTGTACTTCAATGGATTGAACAATACCAATCAGGACAAGAACGGCATATACAGGGTCGACATGTCCATTGTCCCTGTTTCAGGAGTAAGCCTTCCGGGCAGCAAATCCATTGGCGTTGGAAAGAGTGCCGCATTGAGCGCGAAGATCACGCCGTCAAATGCGACGAACAAGGACCTTGTCTTCACAAGCGCGAATACGAAGATCGCGACTGTCTCCGCATCCGGTAAAGTGACCGGCAAGGCCGCCGGCAAGACGACGATCACAGTCCGTACCATCCAGGGCAAGTACACTGCCAAGTGTACGGTAACAGTCAATAAACTGACAAATCCGCTCAACATCGCCGGCAAAACAGCCACTGTCAAGCGCTCCGCAGTCAAGAAAAAGAAGCAGACGCTGAGCGTCTCTAAGGTGATCAACTTCAAGAACAAGGGTCAGGGCACGAAGACTTATGTGAAGTCCGGCGGCAGCAAGAAGATCACGATCGCCAAATCGACCGGCAAGGTCACGGTGAAAAAGGGACTCAAAAAAGGCACCTATAAAGTCAAGGTCAAAGTCACCGCAGCCGGAAACGCCAAGTACAAGAAGATCACGAAGACAGTAACGTTCAAAGTGAAAGTCAAATAGTGCATATTATAACCCCGGTGGCCCGCTGCGCGGCGGGCCGTTTTTCGTGCTTTTGCATTGTAAGCACTCCCTAACTGTGTTAAAATAAAGAAAAAGTGGCACAAGATATTGTGCCCGAAGGAGGTTGTTATTATGAAGACTGTTATTACCGGCAAGAATTACGCTCCTAGCGAAAAGCTCAAAGACATCATCGAAAAGAAGTTCGCGAAGCTGGACAAGTACTTCTCGGATGATATCACAGCAAACGTACTGACAATCAAAGAAAAGGGTACGTATAAGGTAGAGGCAACGATCAAGGCGAACGGAACGATCTTCAGAGCTGAAACAAGATCAGGGGATCCGTACGACTGCGTGGACAGATGCATTGAGAAGCTGTCGAACCAGATGAGCAGATTCAAGACCAAGCTCCAGAAGAAGTACAAAGGCCAGAAGGACGTTGGATTCGAAGATCTTCCGGCGGATGAATTAGAGGAAGAACAGGAAGAACTCAAGGTCGTCAGAGCCAAGAGGTTCCAGCTCGAGCCGATGGGCGAAGAGGAAGCGATCATGCAGATGGAAATGCTCAACCACGACTTCTTCGTATATCTGAACATGGAGACAGACTCCGTCAACGTCGTATATAAGAGAAAGGACGGAAACTACGGCGTACTGGAGACAACATATTAAAGATTATAAGCATCCTGGAGACCCATTCGGGTCTCCTTTTTTTATCTTAAAAACGTCTTAAAAAACATTAACAATTTGTAGGCAGCCGTTGAAAACATACCACTAAATATAGTAAAATAAAGTGATAAATTCTGCGGAAAAAACAGCTGGCGTAACGAGGGAGCAGAAAGAGAAATGAACGATATCATTCAGTTCTTCGCGAATACATTTTCAGACTTTGGATTAACAGATGCGATCGATATTATTATCGTCACTTTTGTTGTGTATTATCTGCTCAAACTCATTCTCGAAACGCGTGCGCAGCAGATCATCAAGGGCATTCTGGTGCTCGTCGCAGCCACGTTTATATCGGACGTGATGGACCTGCACACTCTGAACTGGATGTGCAAGGGGGCCCTGACTTTGGGTGCTGTCGCTGTGCTCATCGTGCTGCAGCCAGAACTGCGCCGTGCCCTTGAATTCATGGGCAGAGGCCGAATCGTGCGAGGCATCGGAGCCGGCGACAAGGAGAACAGCAAGCGTGTTGTCAATGCGATCACAAACGCCGTAGAAAAATTCAGCAATGAGAAGACCGGCGCACTGATCGTCTTCGAGCGGCAGACGATCCTCGAAGACTACGCAGAGACAGGCACGATCCTGGACGCAGCGATCACAGAACAGCTTCTGGGCAATCTCTTTTATGAGGGGGCGCCGCTCCATGACGGAGCCATCATCATCAGCGGCATGGAAATATACGCTGCCGGATGCATGCTCCCGCTCTCGAAGAACCAGACCATCAGCAAAGACCTCGGAACCCGCCACAGAGCAGGAATCGGCATCACAGAGAATTCGGACGCCGTCGTTCTCATCGTCTCTGAAGAGACCGGCATCATCAGCATGGCAGAAGACGGCAAGCTGGAGCGGTTCCTTGATACGAGAACAGTCGAGAAGAGACTGCTCGATATCTATCTCGGCGGCAGCAAGATCAGAAAGGGAATCACCAGGTTCTCAAGTGCCCGCAGCGCATTCGATAAAGCGGCGGATGAATCCGCCAAAAAGAGTGAGATGATTTACGGCAAGTCAGGCCCGTCCAGACACAGAAGGGAGGATCGCGACGATGACAAATAAAAAAATGCTCATGCTCGTATCCCTTCTGATTGCGATCGGACTTTGGATGTTCGTCATGGGGAATGTGGACCCCGAGGTGAGCGATCGGGTGAACGGGATCGAGGTCGAGATGCAGGGAACGGATTCGCTGGATGACCAGGGACTGACGGCCACGCTGAACAAACCGAAGATCGTATCCGTGACCATCGAGGGCAAGCGGTCTCAGGTCAAGAAAGCAAAGGACAAAGGCATCAAAGCATATATCGACGTATCGACCTGTGAATACGGGAAGAACGAAACGGAAATATACATCAAGATCCCCGATAAAGCGAGGGGTGTAACAGTAGAAGAAATCTCAAGTGAGACCGCAGTGTTTACGGTCAAATAGGAGGAAAAGGTATGGGAAGCTTATTCGGAAATGGTGATGTCAGAGGCATCGCGAACACAGAGCTGACACCGGATCTGGCATTCAAGCTGGGGAAGGCGACAGGATATGTGCTCGGCAAAACCAAAGACAAGCCGGTGTTCCTCATCGGCAAGGACACGAGACTTTCCGGCGACATGCTGGAGGATGCACTGAGCGCAGGCTTTATGTCCACGGGCGCCAATGTCATCAAGGTCGGCGTGCTTCCGACGCCCGCCATCGCGTATCTGGTCAAGGCATACGGAGCAGACGCAGGCGTCATCGTTTCGGCATCACACAATTCATTTGAATACAACGGGATCAAGTTCTACAACAGCGAAGGCTTCAAGATGGACGACGCCTTCGAGGACGAAGTGGAAACGATTCTTTTGCGCAATATACATATGGACAGCCACGTTTCGGGAGAGGGCCTCGGCAAGTGCCTCGAAGTGGATGACGAAGCCGAAGACAGATACGCCAAGTATCTGGAAGGCACGATCGACGCGGACATCAAAGGCCTGAAGCTGGTCGTCGACTGCGCCAACGGTTCCGCCTACAAGGTGGCGGAGAAGGTGTTCACAGATCTGGGTGCCGACGTTGTCATGATCGGAAACGAGCCGGACGGACTCAACATCAACGCCCACTGCGGCAGCACCCATCCCGAACTCATCCAGAAACAAGTCGTGGAGAACGGAGCCTTTATGGGTTTTGCATATGACGGAGATGCAGACAGATTGATCGCCTGCGACGAGAAGGGAAACATCATCGACGGAGACAAGCTCATGTGCATTTGCGCCCACATGCTGAAAGAGCGGGACGAACTTCCCGATAACAAAGTGATCTCGACGCTGATGAGCAATGTGGGATTCCATAAGTTCATGAAGAAAGAAGGGTTTGAAGTCGGCATCACGGAAGTCGGTGACAGGTATGTCCTGGACAAAATGCTGGAAGACGGCGCAGTCTTCGGCGGCGAGCAGTCGGGACACATCATCTTCCTCAACCATGCGACCACAGGCGACGGGATCCTGAGCAGTCTGCAGCTTTTGCAGGCGATGATCAGCTCCGGCAAGACGGCCAGCCAGGCCAGCGAAGAAATCGAGCTGTACCCGCAGGTGCTCAAGAACGCCCGCGTCAGGATCGAGAACAAGTTCAAGTACGACAGAGACGAAGAGGTCAATGCAGAGGTCGATCAGATCTGCGAGGAGCTCGGCGAAGAAGGACGTGTGCTGATCAGACCGTCCAGCACGGAGCCGCTCGTCCGGGTCATGATCGAGGGACAGGATATCGAAGATATTACTGCAAAAGCCCAGAAACTTGCCAGACTCATTACGAAGCGTTTCAGTTAAGGAGGGTAGTATGTGCGGAATAGTAGGATATGTAGGCACTGACCACGCCAAAGAAAAGATCATCGACGGACTGAAACGTCTGGAATACAGAGGATACGACTCGGCAGGCATCGCCCTTCCGATCAATGGGAAAATACAGGTGCAGAAGGCAGTCGGCGAGATCAAGAACCTGGAAGCCAAGATCGCTTCCCCTGATTTCGACGCGCCGGTGGGAATCGGCCACACACGTTGGGCGACCCACGGCAAACCGACAGAGATCAACGCCCATCCGCATCTGAACGAAGAGGAGACGGTAGCCATCGTCCACAACGGGATCATCGAGAACTATCAGGAGATCCGTGAGTGGCTGGCAACGGAGTACGGTATCAAGTTCAAATCGGAGACGGACTCTGAAGTCATCGCCCACCTGATCGGGCTCTTCTATAACGGAGATCTGCTGGACGCAGTCAACAAGGCGGTAGCCGAGATGCGCGGCGCATATGCAGTTGCAGCCATCGCGGCGGACGAACCGGACAAGATCGTAGCCGTCAGAAAAGACGCGCCGCTGATCGCGGGCATCGGTGACGGGTTCAACTTCATCGCTTCCGACATCCCGGCGGTCCTCAAGTATGTCCGCGATGTTTATCTCATCGAGAACAACGAGACCGTCGTCCTGACAAAGGACGAGATCGTCATCTACGACGAAAACGGCAACAAGGTCGACAGAGAAGTTTACGTCGTCAACTGGAAAGCCGACGCCGCTGATAAGGCTGACTATGACCACTACATGCTCAAGGAGATCCACGAGCAGCCGGCGGTCATCAGCGAGACGCTCATGAGCAGACTCAACCCGGACGATTCCATCCGGCTGGACGACATCAGCCTGACCAAGGAAGACATCGACAACATCAACAAGATCTACATCGTGGCCTGCGGAACGGCTTACCACGCCGGTCTCGTCGGCAAGATGGTCATCGAAAAGATGGCCCACATTCCGGTGGAGATCGATGTGGCTTCTGAGTTCAGATACAGAGACACATTTATCGACGACAAGACATTGTTCATTGCGATCTCACAGTCAGGTGAGACCCTCGACACCCTGGCAGCGCTGCGCGACGCCAAGGACAGAGGCGCGCGGATCCTCAGCGTGGTCAACGCCGTAGGAAGCTCCATCGCCAGAGAGTCCCATGATGTGTTCTACACTCTTGCCGGTCCGGAAGTGGCGGTCGCTTCTACAAAAGCATACACGACCCAGCTGATCTGCATGTATCTGATCGGCCTGTATATGGGAAGCACCAAAGGCACCATCGACAAGGAGTACTACAACTACATGCTGGGCGAGCTCAAAGCTCTTCCGGCGAAGGTGAACAAGGTCATCGAAAGCGAGCCGGTCATCAAAGAGCTGGCTGAGAGATACCACTACAGAGACAACGTCTTCTTCATCGGACGCGGACTGGACAGCGGCGTTTCCTATGAGGGCTCCCTGAAGCTCAAGGAAATCTCCTACATCCATTCATTCGCTATTGCGGCCGGCGAACTGAAACACGGAACCATCGCCCTGATGGATTCGGATACGCTCGTTGTTGCCCTGGCGACGCAGGATAAGCTGTACGAGAAGATGGTTTCGAACATCGTCGAAGTGCAGGCCCGCGGAGCGCGCATCATCGGCCTTGCCAAGGAGGGCAAGACTGAGATCGAAAAGACCAGCGACGAGGTCATCTACATTCCGCAGTGCGCGGATGAAGTGGCGCCGGTCCTCGCGGTCGTTCCGCTGCAGATCTTCGCTTACTATGTGGCGCTCGAAAAGGGCTGCAATATTGACAAGCCGAAGAACCTGGCCAAGTCCGTTACGGTAGAATAATATAATATGAACGCAGGAGTGCGGCGGATCACAGTATCCGCCGCGTGTTATAAGTGCAGTATTATTTCGACTGCAGGAAACAACAGGAGGATTCCGGATGAACACAACTGAAATACTCAGCTGTTTCTTATTGGACAGCAAGCCCGTCAGCTGTGAGCCTTATGGGAACGGGCACATCAACGACACGTTCCTGGTCACGACCGAAAAGGGCACACGCTACATTCTCCAGAGGCTGAACGAAGAAGCCTTCAAAGACGTCCCCGCACTGATGGAGAACATTTCCGGCATAGCGCAGTTCCTCGAAGCAAAAGCAAAAGCATCAGGCGGAGCCTGCCACGTGCTCCCGCCGGTGCAGACGAAGGATGGGCTGACGTACGTGCACGTGACGGACAGTGCAGACGCGTGCGACACGGCTGCGGCTGCCGGTGAAGGTGCTCCCGGAGATGCGGATGCTCCCGGAGATGCGGCCGCCGGTGCGGACGCTGCTCCCGGCTACTACCGGGTGACGCCTTTCGCGGAGCATTCCATCTGCCTCGAAAAGCCTGAGTCCGACGAGGACTTCTACCGGTGCGCGGTTGCTTTTGGAACATTCATCTCCGAGCTGGCGGACTATCCCGCGGAGACGCTCCACGAGACGATCCCTAACTTCCACAACACGCCGGACCGGTACAGGATCCTTCACGAGACACTGGACCGGGCGAGGAAGGATCCGGCGCTGACGCACAGAGTGCTGGACGCAGCCGGAGAGATTGCTTTTGCAATGGAGCGCGAAGCAAGCGCAGGGAAGCTGCAGCAGCTCAGAGACGCAGGCGAGCTGCCGACGCGGGTCACCCACAACGACACGAAACTGAACAACGTGCTTCTCGATGAAGACAGCCGGTCGCTGCTGTACGTGATCGACCTGGACACCGTTATGCCGGGCCTGTCCCTCTACGACTACGGCGACTGCATCCGCTTCGGCGCGGCCACAGCGGCAGAGGACGAGCAGGACCTTACCAAGATCCACTGCGACCTGCATCTCTTCGAAGTCTTCACGCGCGGGTTCCTGGAGAGCTGCAAAGGCCTCACGGACCTGGAAATCGAACTTTTGCCTGAGGGCGCACGCACGATCACACTGGAGCTGGGCGTCAGATTCCTGACCGACTGGCTGGATGGAGATAAATATTTCGCGACGAAGTATCCGGGGCACAATCTGGACAGATGCCGGGCGCAGTTCGCCCTCGCCGCGGATATGGAAGCTAATATGGAAAAGATGAAGGAGATCGTAAATGAATTATCTGGGAATTGATTTAAGCATCCGAAACCTGCCGGTCCTCGATCAGGATTTCATCCCGATGGGGCCGTGGATGATCGAGTATGAGAAGGAAGCTACTCGTCCGGTCGGCATTGCCATCGAGCGGGAAGAAGGCAAGGTCACGGTCTTTGAAACGAAGCTGCGGGACACTTCATTTGAGGAAGCTAACCTGCGCTATCTGGAGCGGTACATCAAGTTCTGCCTCTGGAGCGTGGGCGGCTGGAAGGTGACTGTATGCGGCTGCGATGAAGAGGCGGCCCGCGTGCGCGAAGAGTACGTGCTCGGCGGACCGCGCGACTTCGACGTGAACTTTATGATGAATACGTACGAGCGTCCTTTCGAGTTTGAGATCTGCGCGCCGGACGAACTGCCGGCCGCAAACGATACGGACAAATCCGTCGGCGGACATCTGGAAGGCTGCAGGATCGGCTTCGACGCGGGCGGCTCGGACCGCAAAGTCTCTGCTGTCATTGATGGCGAAACGGTTTACTCCGAAGAGGTCGTATGGCATCCGAAACTTTCGGAAGACATTTCCTATCAGTACGACGGTATCGTTGATTCCTTCAAGACAGCGGCGTCTAAGATGCCCAGGGTCGACGGCATCGGCGTGTCGACGGCGGGCGTGCTGATCGGCAACGCCCCGATGGTGTCCAGCATCTTTTTGAAGATCTCCCGGGACAACTGGGACGAGGTCAAAACCGTCTACGACAGAGCGGCCCTTGAGATTGGCGATGTGCCGATCGTCGTCGCCAATGACGGCGATGTCACAGCCCTCGCGGGCGCCATGAGTATGGATGTGGCGCCGGTCATGGGCATCGCTATGGGAACGAGCGAAGCAGGTGGCTACGTCAACGCGGACCGGAACGTCCTCGGATGGTTCAACGAACTGGCCTTCGCGCCGGTGGATCTGAACCAGGAATCCATGGCTGATCCGTGGTCCGGCGATACAGGCGTCGGCGCCACCTACTTCTCGCAGGATTCGGTCATCAAGCTTGCACCGGCTGCGGGGATCCCGCTGGATGAGTCGCTTGCACCGGCCGAGAAACTCAAAGTCGTCCAGAACATTCTGGAGGGCGCCGGCGCGGCGGACGCCAGTGCTGATGCCGGTGCTGCGGCGGACGCAGGAAGCAATCCGCAGCTCAAAGGCGCGGTCGATATCTTCAAGTCGATCGGCTGCTATCTGGCGCACACTCTGGTGCTCTACGGACTGTTCTATGATCTGAAGTACGTCCTGATCCTGGGACGTGTCGCATCCGGCACGGGCGGCGAGATCCTGGTAGGGGAGTGCAACCGCGTGCTGGCCGAAGAATATCCGGAGCTGTACGACAAGATCACAGTCATGCTGCCGGATGAAAAGATGAGAAGGGTGGGACAGTCAGTGGCTGCCGCCAGCCTTCCGGAGGTTACGCTGTAACGGCGGAGGTGAAATAACATGATTTACAGAAATGCATTGGTTTTTATAGACGGACACTTTAGGGTCTGTGATTTCGAAGTGCTCGACGGTAAGTTCGCAGCGCTCGGCAATCCCTATCTGCCGTCCCATGAAGATGAAGTCGACCTGGACGGACACTGCGTGATCCCCGGGCTCGTGGACGTACACACCCACGGCAGCATGAACGCGGACTTTTCCGACGGGGACTACGAAGGGCTGAAGTCCATGGCAGCTTACCTGGCTGGTTGCGGCGTGACATCGTTCGCCCCGGCTGGCATGACACTGCCTTATGAAACCCTGGCGGCTGCTTTTGCAACAGGCAAACGCCTGCACGACGAGGCGCCTGCCGGCTGCGCGCGGCTCATGGGCATCCACATGGAGGGCCCATTCTTCTCTGAGAAGAAAAAAGGCGCACAGAACGGCGCGTACCTCAGGGATCCTGACTTCGACGCGTTCAAGGAGCTCTATGACGGCTGTGGGGGTCTTGTAAGGATCGTTGACGTCGCACCGGAACTGCCCGGCGCGGTGGATTTTGCAGCAAAGGCATCCGAAATCACGACGGTCTCCATCGCGCATACCGACGCGACCTATGAAGAGGCCTGTGCGGTGCTCGATGCGGGAGCTTCTCACCTGACGCACTTGTACAACGCCATGCCGCCGATCCACCACAGAAAGCCCGGTGTCATCGGCGCAGGATCAGAGCGGGACGGCGGGGCAGCTGGCCGAGACGATGCTGCAGAAGGCCGCGGCGTTATCGCGGAGCTGATCTGCGATGGCTACCATGTTCATCCGAGTTCGGTGCGTATGGCCTTCAAGCTGTTCCCGGGGCGCATCTGCCTGATCAGCGATTCCCTCCGCTGCTGCGGCATGCCGGACGGGAAGTATGAGCTGGGCGGACAGGACGTATTTCTGGAAGGCGGCGTTGCCCGCCTGGAGGACGGCACCATCGCAGGGTCCGCGACCAATGTCTACCAGTGCATGCTGAACGCCATCGAGTACGGCATTCCTGTTGAGACAGCCGTTGCGGCAGCGACCATCACGCCGGCCCGCGAAATCGGCGCCGATGATCTGATTGGCTCCATCGCCGTAGGCAAGTACGCAGACTTTATCATCTGCGACAAAGAATTGAAACCAGAGAAGATTTTCCTTGGAGGGAAGTGATTGTCAAAAGCCAAAACCTATCACCATTTGCCTGTTATTGTGGTGAATCGTGATAGTTTTCCTCGGAAATCAGTCTTTTAGAAAAATGAGTATCACGATTCAGCCTCTCAGTGATTGAATCGTGATAGTTTTCTAAACAGGACCGCCTCTGAAGAGGGATATTGATGCGAAACTAACACTATTTGGCCGTTTCTGCCTGAAATCGTGATACATTTTGGCTTTGGATCTGCGATAAGGAATAACAAGGAGAAAAACACAATGACTGTAAAATACGACATCCGAGACATCAACCTGGCCCCTTATGGCCACACCAAAATCGAATGGGTCAGGAACAATATGCCTTTGCTGAGGGCCTTTGAGGAAGAGTTCCTTAGGACGAAGCCCTTCGAAGGCGTGAAGATCAGCCTGTCCATCCACCTGGAAGCAAAGACAGCTTACCTCTGCAAAGTCCTGGCGGCGGGCGGCGCGCAGATGGCGGCCACAGGCAGCAACAACCTGAGCACACAGGATGATATCTGTGCAGCCCTGGTGGAAGACGGCATCAGTGTGTACGCCTACCACGGAGCGACAGAAGAAGAATATAACCGGCACATCGAGATGTGCCTTGAGCAAAAGCCGAACATCATCATCGACGACGGGGGAGACCTGGTTGGACTGGTCCACGGCGCGCGCCCTGATCTGGCAGAAGAAGTCTGGGGCGGCTGCGAGGAGACCACCACAGGGATTATACGCCTGCGCGCCATGGAGCGTGACGGCGTGCTTAAGTTCCCGATGCTGGCCGTCAACGACGCCGACTGCAAGCACCTCTTCGACAACCGGTACGGCACAGGACAGAGCGTGTGGGACAGCATCATGCACAACACCAATCTGATCGTTGCCGGCAAGTGCGTGGTCGTCGTCGGATATGGATGGTGCAGCCGCGGCATCGCGATGCGAGCAGCGGCCCTCGGCGGTCGCGTCATCGTGACCGAGATCGATCCGATCAAAGCCATGGAAGCCAAGATGGACGGCTACGACGTCATGCCGATGGCAAAAGCCGCGCCGCTGGGCGACATCTTCGTCACCGCCACCGGATGCAAGCACACCATCACCGTCGAACATATGATGACCATGAAAGACCGCGCGATCCTGGCCAACGCCGGACACTTCAATGTGGAGATCGACATGGCCGGCCTGGAGGAGGCGGCGACCGGCAAGCGCGAGACGCGGGAAAACATCACGGGTTATACACTGCCGAATGGGAAGATGGTCAACGTCATCGGCGAGGGCAAGCTCGCCAACATTGCGGCAGGAAACGGACATCCGGCAGAAGTCATGGATCTGAGCTTCGCCGTGCAGACCATGAGCGCCCTGTATATTCTCGAGCACCGCGATGAGCTTGCACCGGCGTCCGGCCGCCCGGCCAAAGTCATCGACGTCTCTGCCGAGATCGATGACATCATCGCCCGCCGGCGCCTGGCCGCCTGGGGCATCGAGATCGATCAGCTGACGCCCGAGCAGGAAGCGTACCTGAAGAGCTGGCAAGTGTGATGTGTCATGAAGTGTGTCATTAGGGACGGTTCCTTTTGACACATTCTCGCACCGTTCCGATAAAAACGGCCGCCGCATTTCTGCGACGGCTGTTCTGTTACCTCTGTTTTTTCTGTTGCCTCTGGTGCGGCTGCGGTGCAGCCGGCAGATCAAACGGATCGCTCATCCAATGAGCTCGCTGATGCGGGCTCTGACTTTTTCTTCGCCCAGAATCTGCTGGATGGTCCAGACGTCCGGGGACTGGCTTCTGCCCATGACGGCGATACGGATCACCGTGCTTACGTGGGCGACGGAGCCTTTGTATTCGTCCGGATGTTTCTTGTAATCCTTCGGTTTGACGGCGTAGCCCAGGTCTGCCGTGATGGTCCGGATCTTCTCGAACCACTGGGACTGGTCGTCGCTGTGGTCGTAGGTTTCAAGGTAACGCTTCAGGATCTCCTTGGCGTCTTCATCGCTGACCTGTTCCGGGATGCGCTCTTCGATCACGAAGTACTCGTCATAGAAGTAGCTGATGAAGTCGAAGATCTGCTTCGCGTAGATCAGGTCTTTTCTTGGTTTTGCATCGTGTCTGCCGATGTCGAGGATCTTTGTCAGGTATTCCTTGTCGCTCATGGCTTCGGCGGCCTTTGGTTTGAATTCCTTTGCCCAGTCCACCATGAAGTCTGCCAGCTCTTCAGCCGGGATCTTCAGGAGGACATCCTTTGACACGTCGTTCAGTTTGTTCAGGTCGAAGAGGGCGCCTGCGCTGCTCATCTTCTCTGTGGTGAACCGGAACTCGTCGATGTCCGCATCCGGATTGGCCATGCGCCATTCTTCGAAGTTGGAGTTGAGGATGGTCAGCAGGTACTCCTTGACTGCCTGCGGATGGTATCCTTCGTTGCGGTAGTAGTCCAAGGAAAGCTCCGGATCCTTACGCTTGCTGAGCTTGCGCTTGTTGCCGGATTCGTCGTCCAGCTTCATGAGCACCGCCGTGTGGCAGTAGGTCGGCATCTTGAATCGGAGCGCTTCGAAGAGTTCCACATGGATCGGCAAGGACATAAGCCATTCCTCTCCGCGGACCACGTGGGTCGTTCTCATGAGATGGTCGTCGATGACATGGGCAAAGTGATAGGTCGGGATGCCGGTCGCCTTGAGGATGACGACGTCCTGATCGTTGCAAGGCATAGCGACTTCTCCGCGGATGGCGTCATTGACGATGATGTACATCACGCCGTCCCGGTTCTGGTAGGTCACATTGCCGGAGCTGCCTTTGCAGGTGGCGCCGTTTTCCATGCAGCAGTTTGCAGGGTCGATGGCGTTGCCTTTTGACTTGAGGCGGATGACATAGGGCTTGCCCGCTTTGATGTTCTCCTCGATTTCCTCATAGGACAGGTTGCGGCTCTTCTCCGCGTACTTGCCGTAGATGCCCGTCGTTTCCTTCGCGGCTTCCTGCTGTGCCCGGATGTCGTTGAGCTCCTCCTCGGTGAGGAAGCAGGGGTACGCCTTGCCTTGGCTGACGAGGGATTTGACGAACGCCTGATAGATCGGACCGCGCTGGGACTGGTAGTAAGGACCATAGTCGCCGGCGTCTGTCGGCGTGCCGTCTTCACCCGGTGCGCCGTCGGTCGCGCATCCCGGTGCGCCGCAGCCGGCGCCTTCATCGAAGCTGATGCCGAAGAACTTCAGCGAGTTGATGATCGTATCGACGGCGCCTTCCACATAGCGCTTGTCGTCCGTGTCTTCGATCCTCAGGTAGAAGGTTCCCGGCGTGCCGTCGGCAGCCTTGCTCTGGTGGGCCAGACGTTCATCTACGAACGCCCCGTAAAGGTTGCCCAGGTGGATGAAGCCGGTGGGGGAGGGCCCCAGTCTCGTGATGACCGCGCCGCTTTCTGCATTTGCGCGCGGCGGGTATATGGCCTCGTAGTCTTCCGGTGTTTTATCGATCTGCGGAAACAGCAGCTCCGCCAGTTTGTTGTAGTCCATTGATAAGCTCCTTTGTAATAATGTGGTTCATATTGTAGTTTTCATTATAACACAGATAAGCCTGACCGCCCAACAGCCCGCGCGTAATAATCAGCGCAATAAAAGAGCCGGCTCTGTGTGAACCGGCTCCTTCGTGACCAATCAAGTTGGTCGGATTACCATTTTACTGCAGCTTAGAAGGTCGGGCCCTTGTGGTGAACTTTCTTCTGCTTAACGAAGCTGCCTGCACCCTGTTTGCCGACGAAGTCAGTTCCGTCGAATACCAGTTTGCCGTGGCTGAATACTGCGCAAGGATATCCTTTGCACTCAACGCCTTCCCAAACAGTGTGGTCCAGAGCACCATGCTGATTCTTCTTGTTGTTGATAACAACGTTCTTCTTAGGATCGTAGATTACGATATCAGCATCGAGGCCAACTTCGATCGCGCCCTTGCAGTAGTCCATACCGAACAGCTTAGCCTGGTTCGTGGAAGCGATTTCTACTGCCTTGTTGAACGTGATCTTGCCCTTGTTAGCTTCGGACAGGATGAATGGATACATGTTCTCAACACCAGCGCATCCATTAGGAATGGTTGTGAAGTTGCCATTCTTGCCATCCTTTGTCTTCTTGCCCCAATCCTTTTCCTTCTTCAGGAACGGACAGTGGTCAGTTGACAGTGTGGAGATAACGCCGTTTCTGATTCCATCCCAAAGAGCATCCTTTGACTCTTTGCCCTTCATTGGAGGTGAGCATACGAAGTCCTGCGGACGGAGTTTGAATTCCGGTCTGCCATCCTTGTATACTTCCTTCGTGAAGAAGAGGTACTGTGGGCATGTCTCTGCGAAGATCGGATATCCTTCTGCTCTTGCTTTTGCAACAGCAGCAACACCCTGCGCGTTGTCGAGGTGTACGATGTAGAGAGGAGCACCTGCCATCTTAGCCAGGTTGATCGCTCTTTCATCAGCTTCACCAGCAACTGCTTCGTTCTTTGACATATAGTGATACCAAGGTGAAATCTTCTTTTCGCTCAGATACTTCTTAACGAGGTAGTCATTTACGTTCTTGTTCTCTGCGTGTACACCTACCAGTGCGCCGATTTCTTTCGCCTTGCAGAGAGTTGCATAGAACTGACCATCGTCAACGCCGAAATCATAAACCATGAATACCTTGAAGGAGGTTACGCCTTTCTTGACAACCTCTTCCATGTCGTCCAGCATTTCCTGTGTTGTTACATCGCCTACGCCCATGTGGATGGAGTAGTCAACAGCAGGTCCCTGTGATTCTGCCAGTTCCAGTTTCTCGTCCAGGAACTTTGACATCTTCACGCCTACAGGCTGTGTTTCAAAGTTGATGATTGTTGTTGTTCCGCCGCAGGCAGCAGCTCTTGTGCCTGTGAAGTAATCATCCGTTGAAATCGTTCCGCCGAATGGCATTGCCATATGGGTATGACCATCAATAGCGCCCGGCAGTACCAGCTTGCCCTTTGCATCGACAACTTCTGTACCAGGTTCTGGTTTCAGGTTTGTTCCGATCGCGGAGATCTTGCCGTTCTTTACAGCAACGTCAGCTTTGAACGTGCTTTTCGCTGTTACGACTTTTCCGCCTTTGATTAAAAGATCCATAGTAATCCCTCCTTACTTTAGTAAGTAATTATGCAAAGGGCCTTTGATGTTTCAAAGGCCCTTGCGTGTTATATAAAGTTATAATCAGACTTTATACGGTTGTGAGACTTCGGAAGCCTCATGAGACAAAAGCCTCATATTGTCTTTGAAGCAAAAGCCTCAAATGTTCTGTTGGTCACAAATGAGCTTAAGCTCTCTTTGTGAATGCTTCGTGCTCTTCCTCTGTTACGTATGAGTTTCCAGCCAGGCTTGTCTTCATCAGGATGATGTACAGGATGAAGGCTACGAAGAATGACCATACGTAGTTGATGGAGTTAACGAATGCGAAGAATGGACCGGAAGCTCCGAAGTAGAGCAGCAGCGGCAGGATAAATGCGCATACCCATGAAATAACTGCAGCCCAGTTCCAGCCACCGGAGTACCAGTATCTGCCCTGCGGACCCTTGAACAGGTCGTTAACGTCGATTCTCTGCTTCTTAACGATCCAGTAGTCAGCGATCAGGATAGCAGCGATCGGTGACAGGATTGTGCCGTAAGCGTTCATCCATGTGAAGTATGCAGCACCGGAACCATAGATCCACCATGCCTGCAGGATGAAGAATGCGAACAGTACGGTGATAACAACGCCCATCTTGTAGCTGATCTTCTTCGGGTTGATGTTAGCAATTCCGTTAGCCGGAGCTACTACGTTAGCAGCTACGCAGGTTGTGATTGTAGCAGCTACAGTACCCAGAGCGGAAATCAGTACGATGATCTTGTTGTCCAGATAGTACAGAACCATGGTCGGGTCGAACATAGCTTCGCCGAACGCAACCTTGGAAGCCTGTGCATAGTACGCACCAACGAATGCGCAGAACGCCATCGGGATCGGCATACCGAGCATCTGGCCCCAGAACTGGTCTTTCTGTGATCTCGCATATCTGGAGAAGTCAGGGATATTCAGAGCCAGTGTAGCCCAGAATGCGATGTTACCCATGAGACCTCCCATGTATACCATCCACCAGCCGCCGTTCTGTTCGATCAGAGCATCGTCATTGCCCATGCTCATTACTTCCCAGAATCCCATCTGTCCGTGGATGAGGGAGTATGACCATGCCAGCAGTGCGATCATAACAGCGATCAGGATCGGGCCGCCCCAGTTCTGGATGAATTTAATTCTATCCATGCCGTGGTAAGCTACCCACCAAATGAAGAACATGAAGATGATGTAGCCGATGAACTGTCCTACCATTACAGGAGCCATGCCGCCCCAGGAAGGAAGGCTCATCATCCAGTTCTGATCAGCGAACTTGCTGATGAATACGCCGATGATAGCGCCAACAGCACCGCCGCCTACCCAGGCCTGTACAGAACACCATCCGCAAGCGGTGAGTGCCCTCAGCAGTGCCGGGATCTGAGCTCCGATGGAGCCGAATGTCAGTCTTGCGAAGAGCGGGAACGGAATACCATACTTAGTACCAACGTTGGAGTTCAACTGGATTGGAATAAGGATGGCGATGTTTCCGAGCGCTACGTTCAGAACTGACAGCCATGGGGATACGCCCATGCCGATGAGTCCGGATGCCAGTGAGAGGGATGGGATACAAATCGACATACCAACCCACAGCATCGTGATGTTGTACGTGGTCCATTTTCTTTCAGCTACTGTGGTCGGCTTCAGGTCCTCATTGTAGTATGAGGAACTTGACAGCTCCGCACGCGCTTCATCTGAAAGTTCAAACAGGCCGTTCGTCTCAACTTGTGTGTAAGTTGCCATAAAACACCTCCATTTGAAATTAGAAATATATTATTACGACAAGATTATACACCAAAGTGTGAAAATTGTAACGTATTTTTTGCCATTTTTTTTTGTCGATTTATTAAGATAATCCGCGGTAATTCGGACTTTGTAACTACTTTCATAATATCGGAGCACATTTGTCTTGTTACGCCATCTATCACCGCAAGATTATTAAACGTCAGAACTGTATAATAAGTCTTAAGCAAAGGCAGGAATGCAAAAGCATCACTGCCGGGAGGGAAAAAAGAAGGGAATCCAAGATGGCACGCATCTCAAAAAAGAAGACAGTAGAGATCCTTGATCTGTTGAAGGAGGCATACCCGGAGGCCGGCTGCGCTCTGGAGCATGTGAACGTATACGAGCTCATCGTCTGCGTGGTGCTCTCCGCCCAGACGACCGACGCCAGCGTCAACAAGGTTTCGCCGGCGCTCTTCGCAGCGTACCCGGATGCTTTTGCGCTGGCGGACGCCTCACAGGAAGATGTGATGGAAATCATCCGCACCATCGGAATGTACAAGACCAAGTCGAAGAACATCATCGCCCTGGCCCGCGCCCTCTGCGAAAAGTATGACGGACAGGTGCCGGAAGACTACGACGCACTCGTTGCACTGCCGGGCGTCGGCCGTAAAACCGCCAACGTGGTCCTCGCCGTCGGCTTCGGCCAGCAGCGAATCGCCGTAGACACCCACGTCTTCCGCGTATCCCACCGGATCGGACTGGCAAGCGACGCCAGCGCGGGGATGACCGCGGGCGTAGCTGCAGCCGGTAAAACCGGTGCGGGCAGTGCGGCTGCGGCGAAGGGTGCAGGCGGCAAGAGTGGTGCCGGCAAGAACGGTGCATCCGGTCAGAGTAAGATCCGGGCGAAGGACGCCGGGGAGAAGAATGTCCTCGCCACGGAGCAGGAACTCATGAAGATCCTGCCCGGCGACCGCTGGACCGAAGCCCACCACAGCCTGATCTGGCACGGCCGCAAGTGCTGCACCGCCAGAAACCCCAAGTGCGGGAGCTGCCCCATCGAAAAACTCTGCCGGAAGACAGGCGTGTAGGGTCAGGGAGGACAGTATTTTCAGGACTGCCGTGAGGTCCAGCAGTTCAGGACTGCCGTGAGGTCCAGCAGTTCAGGATCACTGCGGTGTACAAGAAATATGATCTCATCGTCGAATTCTTGTACAGCGGGACAAGATATACAGAATAATCGAGGACTTCTTGCCCTACAGACCGTGAAATGCTGATTACTCCACCGGTCATGTACAAGAAATGCCGTTATGGTCCTCATCTCTTGTACATACACTGCCATCATGTACAAGAGAAGTGGGAATCCGAACCATATCTTGTACGGCTGTACAAGATAGGAAGAATAATTCGAATTTACTTGTACTTCAGCTGGAATCCCGCCTTTGTCAGAACGGAACGAGACCGGAACGAGAACAGAGCAAGAACGGAACGAGAACGGAACGCGACCGGACAAACAGTTTGACCGTGAACGAAGAAGATGACCGTGAACCAGGAAACTGGTATTGAACCAAGAATAAAAAGAGCGGCGCGCGCCGCTCTTTTCTGCTGCTGCAGTCTATTCAATCACTCTCTGTCTGATGATGCCTGCTACTTCGAGGTCGACCTTCTTGTCTTCCAGATCGGCCAGGATGTAAGCGTACTCGCCGCGTTTGCCGGAAACGACGTCGGACAGTTCCAGCTGGTTCAGCTTGAACATGACGTCTGATTCAGCACTGGCTTTGCAGATGACGGACAGACGCGGGCAGTCCTTCTTCGGTCCGAGGATTACGGTCGGCATGTTGACGGAGTTCAGGATGTTGCCGTTCTCGATGTAGTCCATGACCTGCGTTACTGCCATGGTTGCGCAGTTGTCCTCAGCCTCTGCGGAGGAAGCGCCTAGATGCGGCAGAACGATGATGCCCGGCTCGTCGGAATTGAGCACTGCGTCGTCAGCAAAGTCTGTCACATATTTAGCGACCTTGCCGGAAGCCAGAGCAGCCAGCAGATCGTCGTCGTTCATCAGTTTGTCGCGTGCGAAGTTCAGGAAGATCACGCCGTCTTTCATCTGCGCGAATGCTGCCGCGTTCATCATGCCTTTGGTTGCGTCGTTGGCAGGAACGTGGATCGAAATGTAATCGCACTGCGGATAGAGTTCGCTGAGATCGTCGACTACCTGAACAGGCGGCGGGAGCATTTCCCTGACTGCGTCCGTCATGAACGCGTCATAGCCGATGACATTCATGCCAAGCATAACGGCGGATTCTGCGACGAGACGGCCGATGGCGCCCAGGCCGATGATGCCGAGGGTCTTGCCCATGATCTCTGTGCCGGCAAACTGGCCTTTGCCTTTTTCGATCTGCTTGCCAACGCCTTCGCTGCCTTTGAGCGTCTTCGCCCACGCGAGACCGTCCGGTACGTTGCGGGCAGCCATGATCATGCCGCAGATGCACAGTTCCTTGACAGCGTTCGCATTCGCGCCAGGGGCGTTGAACACGACGATTCCCAGTTCGCTGCATCTGTCTACAGGAACATTGTTGGTGCCTGCGCCTGCTCTGCCGATGGCCAGCAGTTCATCTGAAAATTCCATGTCGTGCATGTCATAGCTTCTCAAGATGATGCCGTTGGCTTCATCCGGATTTTCGACGACAACGTAGTCATCAGTCAGCTTGCCCATACCTACAGGGGAGATTTTGTTGAAAGTTCCGATTTTGTACATTACGTTCACCTCTTTATCTGATACTTGCCGGCAGAAGCCGGGGTTTTGCCTGGAAATTATTCTAACACAAAATGTAGTAAAAATAATCATAAAAAACAAAATCCACACACAAAAAATTGCGGTCGCGTGTTATAATTAAATCCACGTTGACAATGAATCCGTAAGAATTAAAATTTAACATTATATATGGAGGTATTTAGAATGAAAGAAAGAGCTTATAATTTTTCGGCAGGTCCATCGATGCTTCCGGAAGAGGTCATCAAAGATGTAGCAGACAATCTTCTGAACTATCACGAATGCGGTGAGTCTGTTATGGAGATGTCACACAGATCAGCAGAATTCAAAGAAATCCTGGCTGACGCAGAAGCTACACTCAGAGACATCATGAATATTCCGGACAACTACAAGGTGCTGTTCGTACAGGGCGGCGGTACACTGCAGTTTGCCATGGTACCACTGAATCTGGCTGTCAACACAGGAAAGATCGACTTCATCGTGACAGGCAACTGGGCGAAAAAAGCTTATAAGGAAGCTGTCAAGATGGGTTATGACACCAAGGTCGTAGCTTCCTCCGAAGAAGATACCTTCACCTACATTCCGGAGGTCAAGAAGGAAGACTTCAGACCGGACGCTGACTATGTCCACATCTGCTACAACAACACGATCTACGGAACACACTATCCGTACATTCCGGACACAGGCGATATTCCTCTCGTAGCGGACATGTCATCCTGCATCCTTTCCGAGGAAATCGATGTTACGAAGTTCGGCATCATCTGGGCAGGCGTCCAGAAGAACGTTGCTCCGTCAGGCGTAGCAGTCGTCATCATCAGAGAAGACCTTCTCGGCAAGGCAGCGGCAGACATTCCTACTTATCTGGATTACAAAATCCACGCTGACAACGATTCCGCATACAACACACCGAACACATTCTCCATCTATGTAGCAGGTGAAGTCTTCAAGTATCTGAAGAGAAACGGCGGACTCGCAGCGATGAACAAGAAGAATGTTGCAAAGGCAACCAAGCTCTATGATTACATCGACGGCAGCGGATACTACAAAGCTCCTGTCCGCAAGGAAGACAGATCACTGATGAACGTTGTCTTCGTCATCGGCGACAAGGACGTTGAGAAGAAGTTCGTTGCTGAAGCAAAGGCAGCCGGACTGCACAACCTCGGCGGTCACAGATCCATCGGCGGCATGAGAGCGTCCATCTACAACGCTATGCCGGAAGAAGGTATTGATAAACTGATCGAATTCATGGAGAAATTCAAAGAAGAAAATGCAAAATAAAAGAAATAGATTATTCAAAACCTTAACGACTGTAGTAATCGCGGCGGCACTGGCTCTTATGGGGACAGTGCCGTCTTTTGCAGGAGAAACCGTCTATGAAGGAGCAGGGGAGCCGCCTGACGCAACCGCCACTTCCATCTGCGTGATGAACGCGGCCACCGGCGACGTGCTCTACGAGAAGAACGGGCATAAGAAACGCGACCCGGCCAGCGTGACGAAGATCCTGAACCTGCTCGTGTGCCTGGACTGTCTCAACTTCGATGAGACGGTCACAGTTGATAAAACCACGACGGGCGAGGGGAGCACCATGCAGCTTGCCAACGGCGAGACCATCAAGGTCGGAGACATTGCTTACGGCATGATGCTCTGGTCCGCCAACGACGGCGCCGAGTATCTGGGATACCTCTGCGCCCGCACCGGCAAAGGCGACGGCGAGATGGAAACCTTCTGCGACATGATGAACAAGAAAGCAAAATCCATCGGTGCCAAAGACACGAAATACAACAATCCGAACGGCCTGAATCCGAAGGAAGTCAACAACGTCACTACGGCGTATGATATCGCCCTGATGGTCAAGGAAGGCATGAAGGACAAGCGGTTCCGCGACATCGTCAGTACGCGTCAGTACACGATCCCGAAGACCAACAAGCATAAAAAAAGGATCATGACCAATTCCAACAGGTGCCTTTGGGACGATCAGGTCGTTGCGGTCGCGAAGGGCGACAAGAAAGCGCTGGACAAGTACGCGCAGGAATACCGGAGCAATCCGTACAACTACATCGACGAGTCGGTCGATGATGAGATGGCGCGGGATATCGCGCTGAACCAGGCAAAGGCAGCAGCCGGGTATATGTACAAACCATGCTGCGGCGTCAAGACCGGTTATTCCAGCACCGCCGGAGACTGCTTCGCAGGCGTCGCGAAGAAAGGAAACACCACGATCATTGCTGTCTTCCTGAACTCCGCACACACCTCAACCAAGTTCAAAGAAGCCAAGAAATTCTGGAAGTACGGATTTAACAATTTCAAAAACTACACAGCGCAGAAGGCATCTGACTTCGAGTACGAAATGAAGGTGAAGCGGGGAACCCTGCGGGAGATCGAACTGGGCATCCCGGAGGACCTCTGCATGACGGCTCTGAAGAAAGAAACACCGTCTGAAACTGTGACAACGGAAATCGAACTGACAGAAGAGAAGCCGAAGGCTCCGATCGATAAGGGTGCAGTCGTCGGTCAGCTTGTTGCCTACGAAAATGGAGAAAAAGTGGGCAGCCAGGATCTGATCGCGCTGGAGTCCGTTGGAAAGGGCGGTCCGCTTTCCTACATCGGCATCGCCGATGAGGACGTGCCGAAGTTCATCGTCATCGTGGTGCTGATTCTCATCATCCTGCTGCTGCTTCTGGCATACATCCGGATCAAGAGGAGAAACCTCGCGAGACGGCGCAGACGCGCAGAGCGCAGAGCCGCGGAAGCAGAAGCCATGCAGTACGGCGGTTACGGTATGCCGCCCGGAGGCGAGCCATACGGCAGCGCGCCGCATGGAAGCGCATCACACGGCAGCGAATCGCACAGCAGTTCATCGCACGGCAGTTCATCACACGGCAGCGGATCTCATGGCAGCACGAAGCGCAGCAGCGGTTCGTCCGGCAGCCGGCAGCGGACCCGTACGTCCTCGTCCCACGAAAGACCAACGCAAAGAGTGAGCTACGACAACCCGCCGCGCGATACGGCGACCTACGACAGAGAGGCGTACGAAAACGCGAAGACAGACATGGAGCGTGTCAGAGCGCGCTACAACTTAGACGAGCGGGCGGCGCACGAATCTGCCTCCGGCAAATCTAAGAAGAGCAAAAAGAGCGCAAGAAAGCGCAGGAGAAATACGCGTAAAGACAACTAAGATACAATAACTGAGATACAATAACTGAGAGAGGGCAAGATGGACGTTCCTGAAAACATTAAGGAAGCCCTGAAACAATTGCCGGACAGCCCCGGCGTTTATATGCACAAAGACAGCCTTGGCAACGTGATCTACGTTGGCAAGGCTGTTAGTCTGCGCAACCGTGTCCGTCAGTATTTCCAGTCGTCCCGGAACATGGATCCAAAGGTCCGGAGCATGGTCAGTCAGATCAGTGAGTTCGAGTACATTACCGTTGACAGCGAGATGGAAGCGCTGATTCTCGAATGCAATCTGATCAAAAAGCACCGGCCCAAATACAACATCCTGCTCCGCGATGACAAAACCTATCCGTATATCAAGATCACAAACGAAGAATGGCCGCGGATCGTCAAGACCCGGCTCGTCCGCAAGGACGGCGGCAGCTACTTCGGCCCTTACAGCGACGCAGGAGCGGTCAACAGGATCGTCGACCTGCTCAATTCCAGCTTCGCGCTGAAACGCTGCAGCGCGGTGGCTTTTGCGCCGGGATTCAGGCCGTGCCTGAATTACCATATCAACCAGTGCAGGGGCATCTGCACCGGCACGGTTTCGAAGGACGACTATGAAGAAGCGCTGGCCGGCGCCAGGGAGTTTCTGCGCGGTCATTCGGCGCCCCTGGTGAACGTTATGAGACAGCGCATGAAGGAGGCTTCCGATGCGCTGGACTTCGAGAAGGCGGCCGAGTACCGCGACTATATCGAAGCGGCTCAGTCCCTCAGCGAGACCCAGCGTGTGGTGCTGCACCATTCCAATGAAGCGGACATTGTCGTCCGCGTGGGAAAGGGCGAGAAGACGACAGATTCCTTCGCGGTCTTTTCGGTTCGGGAAGGCAAGCTCATCGGACGGGAGACCTTCCGCATGGATATGACCTCGTCCATTGACGAGAGCCGCGCCAGCGTGCTGAGCGCGTTTCTGAACCAGCATTACAGCAACGTCCCCGATGTGCCCCGGGAAATCATCGTGCCCGAGCTGCCGTCAGACGCACAGCTTCTCGAACAGTATCTGACGGAGATCTCCGCTCACAATGTGAAGATCCTCCGGCCGGAGCGCGGCGAGAAAAAGGCGCTGCTGAAACTCGCCGTAAACGACGCAGCGGTCCTTGCCGACACCATCGACCGCAAGGCAAAGGCAGCCGCTTCCAGACGGGAGCAGCTTGGCCGCGAGATATGGGCTGTACTCGACACCATGGGAGCATCGGAGCACGAGTCCTATGACGGCCGCCAGTTCCGCGCGGAAGCCTATGATATTTCCAACACCAACGGCGTCGATACCGTGGGCGCTATGGTCGTCTACGATGGACTGAAACCGGACAAGCAAAGCTACCGGAAGTTCCGCGTCCGGACAGTGCAGGGACAGGACGACTACGCCTCCATGCGTGAAGTCCTTTCGCGCAGATTCATGCGCGTGTTCAGTGGCGACGAAAAATTCGCCGTGCTCCCGGACATCATCTTCATGGACGGCGGCAAAGGCCACGTCACCTGCGCCCTCGAAGTCATCGAAGCTACAGGATTCGACATCCCCGTCGTCGGCATGGTCAAGGACGACCGCCACCGGACGAGAGCGCTGATCGTGCGCATGCCGGCAGCCGGAAACCCGAACGCCGGTGAGGCAGGTCTGAACGACGGCGAAGATGCTGGTCCGAACGGCGGTGACGGGGGCCCGAACGACGGCAGAGATGCCGGTCCGAACGACGGCAGAGATGCCGGTGGCGCAAGTGCCGGCGAGGCCCGCCCGTACATCGGAGAGGCCTTCGAGTGGAAGGAGATATCCCTCGCCGACAAGCCGATCCTGTACAAGTACATCGGAACCATGCAGGAAGAAGTCCACCGCTTCGCCATCACCTACCACCACAAACTGCGGAGCAAGAACATCGAACACTCCGTTTTGGATGACATCGAAGGCATTGGCCCCAAACGCCGCAAAGCGCTTCTTGAAGCCTTTGGGAGTG
The DNA here is from genome assembly GCA_902786815.1 of uncultured Eubacteriales bacterium. GTDB lineage: Bacteria > Bacillota > Clostridia > Peptostreptococcales > Anaerovoracaceae > Lentihominibacter. The sequence continues at coordinate 128,951 of CADADV010000002.1, read as the reverse complement.
TGGAAGAAATCAAACGGATCGCGACGGGTGCCGCAGGCGCATCTGGTGAAGGCGGTACAGGTATATCCGGTGAAGACGGCGCGGGTGCGAACGAGCCGGTCAGCGTCCTCATGCGTGCCGACGGTGTGGACCGCCGCTCCGCTGAGAGCGTGTGCCGGTTCTTCGGCAGCAGCGAAGACGCAGATAGCACCAGTGAAAGTGCAACTGACAGCGGCGCGGGCGGAAGGAGCAGCCGATGAATCCCATCCTTGTACAGCTGATCGGGTTCGCAGGGCTGTTCTGCTACTTGCTGTCCTACCAGCTGAAATCCAACCTGAAACTGTACATCGCGCAGACCGTCGGGAACGTGTTTTTCATGATCCAGTTCCTGCTTCTGGGAGGGTATACAGGCTGCATCAATCTGGCGCTGGGCATCATCCGGAATCTGATTGTGATGCAGTTCGGCAAACATGCCTGGGCACGCAGCAAGATCTGGGTCCCGGTATTCATCGCTATCTTCGTAGGAGCGATGCTCTTCACATGGGACGGATGGACGAGTATACTTCCGTTCCTGGCCCTGGCCACCTGTACAGTCGCCTTCTGGACAGACAACGCCCTGAACATCCGCAAGGCGAACCTCTTCGTCGCTTGCCCTGCATGGATGATCTACGACATCATCTTTCATTCCTATGCCGGCATCCTCAATGAGGTCATCACCATCACATCCATCCTGATTTCCATCTGGCGTTTCGGGTGGAAGAACCTCGGAGATCCGAACTCCGGCTTCTGTCAGAAACAGACCGACAGCGACTCCGAGTAGCTTGACGGAACAAATAAAGGTTGAGAAAAATGCATTCAGATGGTATAGTTACCGTAACAAATCTTAGAGGAACAAATACCGAAAGGAGATAATATAATGGCAGAAGATAAGGAATTATACGGATACGAAGAAGACGATATCATTACGCTGGAGTATGACAACGGCGAAGAAGAAGAGTGCGGTATCGTCGGCGTATTTGATGTGGATGGCAAGGACTACATCGCCCTGAATCCGCTGGGAACCGGCGAGGTCTATATCTACGGCTACAAAGAATACGACGAGGATTTCGAATTGATGGACAACCTGACCGATGAAGAATTCGAGAAGGCCATCAAGGAATTCGAAAGCCTGATCGACGCAGAACTGGTAGCAGAATAAGTCTGCAGAGTTCTGAATCAAGACAAATTCTGAACCAAGACAAATAAGAAGGCTGGCGCCGGAGAACCCGGGCGTCAGCCTTTTGTGTTGCTCTGCTGTCTGCCGAATGGCACGCGTCGTTATTTGACTTTGACCTTCTTACACGAGTTGGTCCAGTTGTACCATTTTGACGGTTTCGCGTTCTTCATTTTTTTGTACGGCAGAACGCGTACTTCGTAGGTGTAACCTGATTTCAGGTTCTTGATGGTCTTCTTGACAGTATTCTTGGATTTGACTTCGATAAACTTGTAGGATTCTTTACCTTTGCCGTTCGTCCCGTAACAATCGATGAAATACCCGTCAGCGTGCTTGGACTTCTTCCACTTTACCGTAATCTTCTTTTTGCCTGCTTTGACGCTTTTGATTTTAGCCTTTTCAGGACTGATGAAGAAGACACCGGTGATCGTCTTGGTGCCGGTGAAATTGCCTTTGCCTTTGATTGTCATTTTGATCTTTGCGATGCCGACTTTCTTATTGTTTGAGAATGTTGCCTTCTTGGTAACGGTATAGTGTTTGCCTTTGACCAGATTCATATAGGCTTCGGTTTTTTTGTCATAATAGTCGACAAAGACTTTCTTTGGCTTGATTTTTTTGCCTGTATAATACTTGTTGGAAGCGCCGGCAGAGAACTCCGTGCTGTTCAGTTTCTTCGGCGTGATTTTGTATTTGCTTTTTTTCGTTTGTCCGGTGTAATCACTGCCGGATTTGGCCTTTACTGAAACATAATAGGTGCCTGCGTTCCTTGAATTCTTATTGGTGTATACGACTGTGTAATCACTGCTCTTCAGGGTCTCGCCTGTAGCTGTATTCGTGACCTTGACTGTCGGTCTCTGCACCTTGGCCACGACATTGTAATCTTCATCGTAAACGTACTTCAAAGGAATAGAAGTCTTGCTGAGCGTGATCTTGACGTATTTGGACATGGGATAAACAATCGCGACAGTGTTAAAAACTTCTCCCTTGATCCGCGTACTTTCGTCATATGCTCTAACGGAGATCTCTGCACTCTTCATTACTTCGGTCTCCCCCACGATGACTTCATAGTCGCTTTCGGGAACAATTTCGCCGCTCGGCAGTTTGACAGTCACCTTGGCATTGATCGCCTCGCCGTCATTGTAGTTGACGGTCTCAGGCCACGTTATTGCGCAGGCTGCCAGATCTGCCGGTTCTGCGGTATTCACATCTGTGCCGCCCTCATTAAAGAGAACGACGTTGGCCTGTTCGGAATCAGTCCCTTCCGGTGCGTTTGTCACAACCTGATCCTCCGCCGCAGCCGGTTCTTCCGCCGCAGCCGGTTCTTCCGCCGCGACCGGATCATCTGTTACGACCGCGTCGTCTGCCGGGGTGTCCGCAAATGTCAGGACTGTCGCGAACGACATGACGAATGCCAAAGCAAGCATCGTCACCCAAAGCAATAATCCTTTCTTCATAACGATTTTTCCTCCATACTCTTTTGCACTACTGATAGTTGTCTTTATTCAAACAGCAGTGTCTCCATGGTGTAGAGACCCGGCTGTTTCTCAACGAGTTTCCGTGCGGCGGCGATGGCGCCGTCCACGAGGATCTGGCGGCTGCCGGCCTTGTGCGTAATCTCGAAGACTTCGTCATTGCCGAAGAAGTCGACGCGGTGTTCGCCGGTGACGGTGCCGCCGCGGAGGGCGTGCATTCCGATCTCACGGTGTGTGCGCTCGCCGCAGTTGCCGCTTCTGCCGTAGACGCGCTCGTAGTCGCCCAACGGATCGATGGCGTCGGCAAGAGATTTGGCTGTGCCGCTCGGGGCGTCCACTTTCTTATTGTGATGCGTTTCGGTGATCTCGACGTCCCAGTCAGGCAGGGCGGCCTTGATCTGAGGCAGGATGTGCATGAACAGATTGATGCCCAGCGAGTAGTTCGAAGCCCAGATGACCGGGACCTTCTCTGCCAATTCAGCCAGCGCTTCATGCTGCGCGACGCTCATGTTTGTCGTGCCGGACAGCAGCGGCGTGCCTGTACGGGAGGCGTAAGCAACGACAGTATCTGTCAGGGACGGATTGCTGAAGTCCATGATCACATCCGCGATCTTCTTTGACGAGTCCAGTTCGCTCACGTTCTCGACATCGATCCATCCGGCGATCTCATCGCCTGCTTTCACAAGTGTATCTTCTATCAGACGGCCCATGCGGCCGTAACCTGTAATCAGTACTTTCATCTTAAATCTCCTTATGTATTGATATGCCGCCGCACAGCAGATGCTGCCACGGCGGCTTTTTTATGTCAGTTTATCGGTGTCTGCCGGACCATCCGCTAGATGATCCCCAGTTTCTGCATTTCGGCCCGCAGGATCTCGCGATTCTCATCGCTCATCGGGCACAGCGGCATTCTGAATCCGCCGACGCCCATGCCGGCCATGTTCATGGCTTCCTTGATCGGGATTGGGTTGACTTCGATGAAGAAATCGTTGATCAGGGTCATGTATTCGAGCTGCATGTCGATGGCGTGCTGTGTGTCGCCGTTCAGGAAAGCGTGGGTCATTTCCACAGTCTTGTCCGGCTGCAGGTTCGCCCATACGGAGATGCAGCCTGCGCCGCCGAGGGCCATCATCGGGATGGTGATATCATCGTTGCCGCTCCAGATGTTGAAGTCCATGCCGCGGGTTGCCTTTGCAAGTTTGGCCACGTAGCTCATGTCGCCGGTCGCTTCCTTGACGCCCGCGATGTTGTCCTTCTTGGCGAGCTCTGTCATGACATCGATCGGGATGTTGATGCCGGTACGTCCCGGAATGTTGTAGACGACGACCGGAACATCAACGGAATCCGCCACGTCCGCGATGTGGTGGTAGAGGCCCGTCTTGTTGGCTTTGTTGTAATATGGGGAAATGCAGAGCAGGGCGTCCACGCCGGCGTCGGCGAAGCGCTTCGCTTTCTCGAAAGATGTGCGCGTGTCGTTAGAGCCCGCGTTGGCCATCAGCGGCATCCTGCCTTTGCATACCTCGACGCTGCGCTTGACGATCTCGTAGTCCTCTTCCCAGGTGAAGGTCGGCGACTCGCTGGTCGTTCCCAGAATCAGAACGCAGTCGGTCTTGTTCGCGATGTGGAACTCGAGGAGTTCTTCGAGCTTGTCATAGTTGATGCTCTTGTCCTCGTTGAATGGTGTGATCAGGGCGACCATGGAGCCCTTTATATCAAAGCTGCTTGCCATATGAATACCTCCTTAGCAATTTTCTGTAACGCAAAATCACGAAATCCTTGATTTCGCCTACATTATACTACAGACTACCGCAGACCCACAAGATATAGAAAATGCAAAGTCGATCGGCATGGAAATTTTTCGATGTTTTTTTAAAAACGATGCAACAAGACGCCCGATTCGACAGTTAATTATATAAAGGGGTACAACAGACTGAACAGGAGGATAAGAATATGAAAACCATGAGAAGAATCAGCATAGGTGTCATGGCATTCATCATGGCGATCGGCATGAGCGTTTCTGTGTTTGCTGCAGGAGGGTCGGTCGACAGCAAAAGTGAAGCCCTGAGCATCGCGCTTAACAACGTAGGCATTGCGAAATCACAGGCAAAGAATATCGAAGTCGATAAAGAAAAGAAACATTATGACGTCGAGTTCACCAAAAAGAGCAACGGCACTGAATTCGACTTCGAGATCGCAATCAAGGACGGAAAGATTTTGGAAAAGTGCGTAGAGCACAAGTATAAGAAATCAAAATCAAAGAAAAAGATCGGCAAGACAAAAGCAAGAAAAATCGTTGCGAAGGCTTCCGGCACAAGCTACAATGTGGTCAAAAAAGGGACCTGCAAGTACACCTATAAAGAAAAAGAAGGCAAGTACAAGGTCAAGTTCCGCACCACAAACTATAAGTATGAGTACGAACTGAAGGCGCCGAACGGGAAAATCATAGAGTGGGAATATGAATACATTGGAACTCGATGAAAAATTAATACTGCGGATGGCGGAAGGCGACAATGATGCCTTCCGGGATCTGTATGAACAGACCTCGAGCGCTGTTTACGGGTTCGCCCTGTCGATCCTGCGGAACGTGCATGATGCGGAGAACGTCATGCACGACGCCTACCTCAGGATCCACAGAAGCGCGGCTGCTTACAAGCCGATGGGCAAGCCCATGGCCTGGATACTGACGATCGTCCGGAATCTCTGTTACACCAAGCTGAAAAGCGGTGACATCTGCGAAGATATCTCCCAATACGAAGACCTGCTGCACGTCAACGAAGGCGAGCAGACCGTGGACCGGATGGTTTTGCAGAAGGCGCTGGATATGCTGCCCTTCGAGGACAGACAGATCGTGGTCCTGCATGCACTGACCGGCATGAAGCACAGGGAAATCGCGGAGCTTCTGGATCTTCCGACGGGTACTGTAACGTCCAAGTACAAACGTTCATTGGCCAAAATGAGAAAAGAAATCGAAGGAAGGGGGGAGGAATGATGGCAGAAAAAATGACAGGCGAGAAAATCGAACGTTATCTGAAACAGGCAGTCGAAGAATCCACCCCCGATATTTTAGATGAGCTGATGGCGGAGATCGCGCAGGAGCAGGCAGCGGCGGAGCAGGAACTGACAGCGGCTGCGGAATTTGCAGGGGCCGGTGCAGAGGCGGCAGCAGGCGTAGAAATGGCAGCCGGCGAAGTGGCTGCAGCGGAAACCGAATTGGAGATCTCCGGACTTGGTCAGGCGCTGGCCGCATCAGAGGCTGCAGCGGCCAGACAGATCGCGGCATCGAGGCGCAAACGCCGCAGATGGTATCAGGCATTTGCAGCATGCGCCGCAGCCGTGATGATCTTCACGGGCGCCTTCACGATGTTCAACAAAAGCCAGAACGATGTGTTCGCGGTCGTGAATCTTGACGTGAATCCGAGCGTGGAGCTGTCCATCAACAAGGATCAGGACGTGATCGAAGCGAAAGCCCTGAACGAGGACGGGACAGCGATCCTGGATGGAATGGATCTGGCCGGGACTGATGTCAAGGTTGCCTGCAATGCGCTGATCGGGTCGATGGTGCGGCAGGGGTATCTTTCGGAGCTGACCAATTCCGTACTCGTTTCAGTCCGGTCAGAAGATAAGGCCGGCGGACAGGAAATCGAGCACATGATCTCGAGTGATTTGAATGACTCGATCGGAGATTCCGAAGTCATTGGGGCTGTTCTGGGACAGTATGTCGGCGACGATCAGGAACTGGAAGCCTTTGCGTCAGAAAACGGGATTTCACCGGGCAAAGCCTGGCTGATCAAGAACCTGCTGGCGACCGGCAGCAAGCACATGACTGAGGAGGCGCTGCTTAGCCTGCCGACACAGGAACTGATTCTGCTGAGTCAGGAGCGGGGCGTCAAAACCGATGATTCCTATGGCAGTGCGAACACGAGCAAGTACATTTCCGAAGATGAAGCAAAGGCGATCGCCCTGCAGAAAGCGGGCCGCACAGACGTGCAGCCGGATGCAGTCCGCGCTGAGTTCGACTGCGACGACGGCATCATCACCTACGAAGTCGAATTCACAGCAGGGGGCCGTGAGTACGAATATGACATCAACGCCGAAACCGGCGAGATCATCGAATCCGAGGATGACGTCGATGACGATGACGATGATGACGATGACGCGGATGACGACGACGATGCGGATGACCGCGATGACGATGATCGGGATGATGTCGATGACGACGATCATGATGATGACGACGATCATGATGATGACGACGATCATGATGATGACGACGACCACGACGATGATCATGACGACGATGACGATGATGATGACGATGATGACGACGATGACGACTGATGACGATGACTGATGACGGTGACGACCGATGACGATGACGACCGATGGCGACAGATTCGGATCGCCGCATACACGGACATAAACAAAACTCCGGGACCAGACCTCCCGGAGTTTGTTTATTTCCACAGTTTTGTTTACTCCCACATCAATAGCAGTTTGTGCTATAATCATAATGGATTAATATTGCAACGGAGGCAAATGAAAATAATATGAAACTGAGAGATTTACTGAAAGATCTGAACTATGAAATACTGAACGAGGGGCCGGCAGGCCTGGATACGGATGTGGCGGACATTGTCCTCGATTCCAGAAAGGCAGAGCCCGGGGTTCTGTTCACCTGCATCAAGGGTGCCGTGGCGGACGGCCACAAATTCGCGCCGGATGTTGCTGCGAAAGGCGCGGCAGTCATCGTCGTCGAGGATGAGATCGAACTGCCGGCTGGCACAGCGCCTGCAGTCGTGAAAGTCCCGGACAGCCGCTACGCACTGGCATGCATCAGCGCAGCCTGGTTCGGTCACCCGGCAGAGAAACTGAAGACCATCGGCATCACCGGCACCAAAGGCAAAACCACCACGACCTACATGGTCAAGGCGATCCTGGAAAACACCGGCCACAAAGTGGGCCTGATCGGAACCATTGAAGCGGATACCGGTTCACGGACCATCCCGGCAGCAAATACAACGCCGGAGTCCTATCTGGTCCAGAAGTACTTCGCCGAGATGGTGGAGAACGGCTGCGACTGCGTCGTCATGGAAGCATCGTCACAGGGGTTCATGCTCCACCGGACAGCAGGATTCACCTTTGACTTCGGTATCTTCACCAACATTGAGCCTGACCACATCGGGCCGAACGAGCACCGTGATTTCGAGCACTACCTCGAGTGCAAGAAGATGCTCCTTAATCAGTGCCGCGTGGGAATCGTCAACCGTGACGATGAGCATCTGGCGCAGATCCTGGAGGGAGCAGGCTGTCAAATCGAGACTTACGGAATCGGTGCTCCAGGAAGCGAACCGGGCAGCAGCGCAGATGCTCCGAAGCTGGTCGACCCTGCGGCCGACCTCAGGGCAGAGGACATGGAACTCGTATCCCGTCCGGGATATCTGGGCATCAAATACCACGTGAAGGGCATGATGGACTTCCCGGTGGAGATCGACATTCCGGGCAAGTTCAGCGTCTACAATTCCCTGACGGCCATCGCCATCTGCAGACACTTCGGCGTCAGTCCTGAAGCGATCACGGAAGCGCTGAAGGGCATCCATGTGAAAGGCCGCGTCGAACTCATCAAAGTCAGTGATGATTTTGCATTGATGATCGATTACGCCCATAACGCAATGGCACTGCAGAGCCTGCTCGAGACTTTGCGCGAATACAATCCGCACAGGCTCGTGACCGTCTTCGGATGCGGCGGAAACCGCGCCCGCGACAGACGCTTCGAGATGGGAGAAGTCTCCGGCAAACTGGCGGACCTGACCATCATCACCAGCGACAATCCGAGAAACGAAGATCCGCAGGCGATCATTGATGACATCAAGACCGGCATCAGCAAAACCGACGGCAAGTACGTGGAGATCATCAACCGCAAAGACGCCATGAAGTACGCCATCGAGCACGGCGAGCCGGGCGACATCATCATCTGCGCAGGCAAAGGCCATGAGACTTACCAGGAAATCAACGGTGTGAAATACGACATGGACGAACGCGTCCTGATCAAGGAAATATTGGAGGAACTGAAATGAAACAGTATGACATTATCATAGCAGGAGCTGGCGCCAGCGGCGTATTCATGAGCTACGAACTGGCTAAGCTGAACGTGAACGCGAAGGTGCTGGTCCTGGACAAGGGCAGCCGGCTTGAAGAGAGAGTCTGCCCGATCAAGCGTGGACTGACGAAGAGCTGCGTCAAGTGCAATCCGTGCCATATCATGAACGGATACGGCGGCGCGGGAACTCTGTCTGATGGAAAGTACAACATCACAACACAGTTCGGCGGCGATCTGCACAACTACGTCGGCGTAGACAAGGCCATGGAACTCATGGAGTATGTGGATGAAGTCCTCTGCAGCATGGGCGGAGCATCTGCCAAACTCTACTCCACCGGCAACTCACAGTTGAAGACCGAGTGCCTCAAGTACGACCTGCATCTGCTGGAAGCCAAGGTCCGGCATCTGGGCACAGACCGCAACGTCAGGATCCTCGGCGAAATGTACAACTACTGCAAAGACAAAATCGACATGCAGTTCCACACGGTTGTTTCCGATGTGACGCGGGAAGAGGACGGATCCTTTATCGTGACCACCTCCGCCGGAGAAGCATTCCGCTGCAAGGATCTGGTGCTGGCCACCGGGCGTTCCGGCTCCAAGTGGATCTCCCAGATCTGCGACAAGATGGGCGTGGAACAAAAGAAGAACCGCGTAGACATCGGCGTCCGCGTCGAGCTGCCGGCGGAGATCTTCAAGCACATTACAGATGATGTTTATGAGAGCAAGATCATCTACCAGACAGATAAATACAATGACCTGGTCAGGACATTCTGCATGAATCCGTACGGCGAGGTCGTATCCGAAAACACCAACGGCATCGTCACCGTCAACGGGCACAGCTACGACGACCCGTCCCTGCATACGCAGAACACCAACTTCGCGCTGCTCGTATCGAACCACTTCACGGAGCCGTTCGACGACAGCAACGAGTACGGCGAATCCATCGCCAAGCTTTCTAATATGCTGGGCGGAGGCGTGCTGCTCCAGCGGTTCGGCGATCTGGTCAAAGGACGTCGCTCCAGCGAACGCAGAATGCGCAAGTGCTTCACACAGCCGACACTGCAGGCAACGCCGGGTGACCTTTCCCTGGTCATCCCGAAGCGCCAGCTGGACGACATCATCGAGATGATCTACGCGCTGGACAAGATCGCGCCGGGAACAGCCAACGAAGACACGCTGCTCTACGGCGTCGAGGTCAAGTTCTACAATTCCGTCGTTAAGGTCGACGGCAATCTGGAGACATCCGTGCCGCGCATGTACGCACTGGGCGATGGATCCGGCGTGACCCATTCCCTGTCCCAGGCGTCCGCCAGCGGCGTGCACGTCGCCAGGATCCTGGCAGAGAAGTATTGATCTGTTGACCAAGCCAGTTGAGGAGGAAACACTATGAGTGATGTAACGAAGTTATGTGATACTGCAGCGGCTGCCACTGGAGCCGCAGGCGCTGCACCGGCAGCGGACGCCGCACCGGCAGCCGCCAAGCCTGATCCGGACGCGTGGAAGAAGCAGCTGGAGGGCAAGAGCGAGAAGGTGCAGAAAGCGCTGATCAACCACCACAGCAAATACAACTGCGCGCAGGCAGTCGCGTGTGCTTTTGCATCAGATTTCGGATATGATGAAGCGGAAGTTTTCGCCATGATGGAAGGCTTTGGCTTCGGAATGGGAACCATGAGCGTTTGCGGCGCTGTCTCAGCCATGACTGCCGTCATCGGCATGAAGGAGTCCTGCGCCGAGCCGGGCAACTCTTCCACCAAGAAGAAATCCTATGCCGTTTCAAAGGCCATGCACAAGGCCTTTGCGGAGAAGAACGGCTCCGTCATCTGCCGCGAGATCAAAGGCGTCGACACGAAGAAAGTCCTGCGGTCATGCGATGGCTGCATCATGGATGCCGCCGAGATCATCGAGCAGTATCTGAACGGCGAGCTGGAGATTCCCGAACCGAAGAAACCGGCAGGGGGCGCGAAATAGATTTGGTCGTGCCTGTTCCCGCGGCGACGCAGCGAAATCAAGCCGCCGGATATGTCCGCGGCACGCATGGCAGCACAGTTCTGCCAGACAATGCCCGCAGTAACACAGCGACATAGTTCTGTAAAATCGGTGCCCGTAGCGGCATCGGTTTTTAGAATCCGAAAAACATGTGCTCGATCTGATCGACGACTTTCGCAATAAGCTGACTGTCAGTCCCGTAATGGGGGTCATCACTTGTTACGAAGAAATTCTTGTTCAGAACAAAGCCTTCCCGAAAGTACCAGTGGCATTTCTCACCGAAATCCATAGCATACTTGAGACTACTCAGTTTCCCAAGATGCTCAATGATAATGATCGTTCCATCAAGACATTGAATCATGAAATCCGGATAAAGCATTCTGACATTCCCGTCCTGATCCACGATTTCCATCGCACAGTCATAGCGGAACAGAATCCCGCGTCCCTTCATCAGGTTGTACCAGATGCACTCCCCCTTGGAACGCTGGCGGGTCCCGTCTTCTGCGTAAATCTCCGCTTCGGGAAATGGATATGTATTCTTGGGATAGTCTGCATTTGCCCACTTCCGGACTTCCTCATAGCGTTGATTAAAAGAGTTCTCCCTCAACGCGATACGATAAGCCCGGGGCATTTCCGAGAGAATCGTTGCGAAGTCATATTTCTGATACTGCCTTGCAAGCCTCTGCAGTAGTTTCCGGTCATGGAGCAGGCGGGCCAACCTTTTCTCCTGAAACTTGATGGAAACGAGTTCACGGACAGGAGCTGAATCAAGAGGTCCGAGATAGAGCATGCGCTCAGGTTCTCCTTTTTTCTGCCACCTTTCATAGGCATAGACTTGATGCACTCGTTTCTGCAACTTCAGACTGCCTCGCCCGGTTGCATCAGAGCGGCTTAAATCAATGAACCTCTGAATTCGCTCCTGCTCGACTTTTATCGCTTCAATGAACATATCTTTCATAATCCCAAATCCCTCCTGAAATCGCCGATTTTCCGTTGTGTCCCTTCTGACGAAAAAGTGTATTCCTATAGGAACAAACAAATTCCAGAAAAGGTACAAGGTTTCGACAGTTAAGGGAGATTTTTTGTACCTTCTCTTGAAAACATGTATTCCTATAGGAATACACTTTTCGTTGAGAAGGAATACACCTGCTTACATTATCCCATCCAAAGGCTGGACGGCATGTATAATATGCCATAAATGGTAAATATTGTCAAGCAAGAAGGGGAGAATAGCTTGGGGTTACTCCACTTTTAGGGACTTTTTAGATCATATGAGCCAGCCGGCTCCATAATGTCTATTTCCAAACGAAAAATCCGGGAGGCGCTTCTCCCGGATCTGTTCTTCAACTTAGTAGTGTCGGCTGAGGGCGTTATGGTGGAGTCAACGCTGCCGCGCCTGAATGACACATGCGCGGTCATGCACGTTAGAAGACGGCAATCACTCTCCCACGTATATCTTCTCGATGTTCGCGGAGTTGGTGAGGTACACCATGGTGGAGTACTTGAGGTCGAACTCGATGATGTCGCCAACTTCAAGGGAACCGCCTTGATCGACCAGGTCCTGGATGTCCAGGATGGTGTGATCGGAGGAAGCGCCCAGGATCTCGATGCCTTCCATGCGCGGCAGGAGATCGTCCGGATCACCGTAGTCGCACTTGCCGAGGGCGATCAGCGCCCGGCGGCGGATGCCGCGGTCCACATATTCGATCTGATGACCGAAGGCGTCGAAGCCGCGCTCCCCAACCGGGTGGGACGGCTTGTCTTTGACCTCGATGACTTCTGCCTGGAGTGTGAACACGTCCTGATGCATCTCACTAAGATCATACCCGTACAGTACCGGCAGGTCGTAGGCAAGCAGGATCGCTTCGCCGATGCGCAGCATGTTCACGCGCTCCGGCAGGTTGCCGTCCAGGACGCGCATAAAGGAACTGGTCGCGCCGCCGGACAGGATCTCCAGCGGACGGCCGAGGGCAGCCTCGATACGGTCTGCGACCTCGATCAGTTCGCCGATCTTCTCAGGGGTCGCGACGATGGATCCGTAGCAGCCAACGTTGAAGCCGACGCCCGCCAGATGAAGATGCTCGAGCTCTTTCTCAACAGTCAGGGCAGCCGCAACCATTTCGTCCTTGTCCCACCAGCCTTCGCGCAGGTCGCCGCAGTCCGCCATCAGAATGACGTTGTGTGTCTTCCCTTGAAGACCGGCGCAGCGATCCAGTTCCCGCAGCACTACCATCTCGCTGTTCAGGCTGTAGTCGCAGTAGCGGACGATGTCCTCGGCCTCGCTGAGCATCGGGATGCGGACCATGAGCAGCGGCGTGGTGAACCCTTCCTCTTTCAACACGGCCAGCTGTTCGAGACGGGAAGACGCGATGAATCTCACGCCTGCTTTTTCGTATTCGCGGGCGCAGGGGACCAGTCCCGTGCAGCCTTTGATGACGCCTGCGATCTCGACGCCCTCGTCGGCGCAGAGACCTTTCACGTATTCTATATTATGTCTGAGTTTCCCCAGATCCACTACCAGTTTCGGGTAGCCGTGCTTGATGTATGCCATTGTAAGTATCCCTCCTTATCCATATCAGTATAGCATTAAATGCACCTATGCAAAAGCAGGAAAGTACGCTACACTACACGTGGAGGGCAGAATATTATGAAAACGATCAGAATGGCACTTATCGGCTACGGCAATGTCGGGCAGGCCTTCGCGCGGATGCTGAAACGCCGGGAGGATTATCTCAAAGATACATTTGATGCAAAGGCAATCATTACCGGGATCTGCACCAGGAGCCGGGGCGCCGTCATCAGAGAAAACGGGATCGACACCGAAGCGCTGACCGACGACATGTTCGACAAAGATAAGGATGCTTTTGCAGTCATAGAGTCGGGAGAATATGATGTCATGATGGAGCTGACGCCGATCAACATCATGACAGGGCAGCCGGCGACGGATCATGTGCGCAGAGCGCTGGATCTGGGGAAGCATGTCATCACGGCCAACAAGGGGCCGGTCGCGTGGCACTACCGGGAGCTCCGCGACCTGGCGAAAGAGAAGGGCGTCTTGTTTTTGCATGAGGCGACGGTCATGGACGGAACGCCGGTCTACAATCTGGCGAAGGAGACTCTGATGGGCTGCGAGATCACCGAGGTCAGCGGCATCTTCAACGCGACAACGAACTTCATCCTGACGGAAATGGAGAAAGGCGTCAGCTTCGAAGACGCGGTCGAGGAAGGCAGGCGGCAGGGGTTTGTGGAAGCGGACGCGAGCATGGACATCGACGGCTGGGACGCGGCGGCTAAGCTGACAGCGCTGATGAACGTGCTGATGGACGTGCAGATCACGCCTTTGGAAATCGACCGGACCGGCATCGGCGAGATCACGCGGGAGGATATCGAGAACGCCGGAACGCAGGGCAAACGCATCAAACTGCTTTGCAGGGGACGGGTAGAAGGCGGAAGACCGGTCGGCGTTGTCAGACCCACACTGGTGGACGAAGGATCTCTCCCGACCACTATGCAGGGCACGGCATCTTATGTTACAATCGATACGGATCTCATGGGTGCCACGACGATCATCGAGGAACCTTTTGAGCCGGAGATCGATCATACAGCTTACGGCGTGCTGAGCGATCTGTTAAGGATCTTGACGGAGACAAAGGAATGAAATCAACGAAACGATACATTGCAATATTGATATCAGTCATGATGCTGTTTGCCTTTGCGCCGGCGTCCGTATCGGCGGCCGGAGATGCAGGGGACGGCAATGGCCAGGTGGTCGGCACGGGGGATACGCAGGGAGGAACCCCGGGAACTGATGTGGACCAGGGCACGGACGGAACCGGGGACGGAGACGTTACGGATCCTGCGGTCACCGGCGAGGGGGACGGCGGGACCCCTGAAGATCCGCCGGCCGCTGGCGGAAGCGAAGGCACAGAGGAAGAAACGACAGCGCCGCCTGCAGTAGAAACAACGACGACGGTCGCACCGACCACGGCTGCATCGACAAAAGTTCCTGCAGTGAAACTGTCTTCTGTGACAGCGGGCAAAAGCTACCTGACTGCCAAGTGGGCGAAGCCCAGCGCTGCGACGCTGAAGAAAATCCAGATCCAGTACTGCACGAACAGGACGTTCAAGAACCACGTCAAAACGACATATACCGCCGCGACGAACACATCGAAAACGATCAAAAAACTGACGAAGGGGACATATTACTATGTCCGCGTCAGAGTCTGCATGAAGACAAACGGCAAGATGCGGTACTCGAAATGGTCCGCGGTGAAGACCGTGAAGACAAAGGGCAAGAGCCCCGCCGCGAAAAAACTTTCGACCATCTATGTCAAGGTGGCCAAGGGCGGTACGAAGACGATCAAGCTCAAAAAAGGCAAAGGCAAATGGAGCCTTGGAGGCAGCGGCGTCATCAAGTTCGGCAAGAAGACGGGAAAGTACGTCAAGATCAAGCCGGTCAAAGCCGGCATGGAAACCGTATACTGCAAGGTCGGAAAAAGCACTTACATCTGCATGGTGAAGGTGCTCAACAACTCCGTCGGGAATCCGCGCACGCAGTTTGATTTCGCACTCGTTGTCGGGCAGCAGGAGTTCTGGCAGTACGAAATGCCGAAGGGCATGAAGCTCAAGAGCACGACCTACGACAAGAAAAAGGGCAAAGTGAAGGTCTCCGTTTCCGGCAAGACCGTGAAGATCACTGTGAAGGCCCTGAAGCCCGGACGGTTCACCGTCAGGAATGTTGTAGTCCAGGACGGCAAGAAGACAAACTGGAATGTCAAATTTGCGTTCATAAACGGCTTCCGCGGCAAAGCAAAGGCGAAGAAGACCAGTGCGAATTACAAGAAGTGGAGAACGAAGACGATCAGCTCACTGGTCTCAGAAGACATGAGCAGCTGGCAGATCGTTGACGCGATCGGCAAACTGATCGCAAGCGGAAAGTACAGTTCCAAGGGCGGCGCGACGGGAATGCAGCTCTGGTACGGCGGCAACGGCACCTGCGTCTCCGGCGCGAAGATGATGCACGATTTCATGAATGATCTGGGCATCAAGAGCAGGGTCCACTTCGCCGGCAAGGACAAAGGCCCGAAGGACATCTACGGAAACTACATGCAGTACAACAAGGGACATAAGAATATCTACATCACCATGGGCGGCAAAACCTACGAGGTGAATCCGCAGCCGGGCGTGCCCTGGCCGCTTGGAACAGTTGCCCGATAGTCTCGTTGACACGTATACATATTTCATGTAGAATAAAGGCACCCTGCGGAAGGGTGCTTTTTTAGTGCATTTTTGATGCGCTGAAAGGCGTTCGGTCCGGGGTAAAAAAAGCGTTCTTTATGCGCGAAAAGGAGTTAAAAAAATGGACGAATTCATGAACGAAGAGTTACTGGTGACACAGGAAGGGTACGACAAAATCGTAGCCGAGCACGACGAGCTGGTTTCCGTCAAACGTGCGGAAGTAGCTGAGAGAATCAAGGAAGCGATCTCCTATGGAGATATTTCCGAAAACGCTGAATATGATTCAGCGAAAAACGAGCAGGCTGAGCTGGAAGAACGCATCCACGAACTGGAGGAGATGCTCCGCAAAGCCAAGATCGTTTCAGAAGAAGAGATGAAAGGGGACAAGGTCAACATCGGCCTTAAAGTCACAGTCAAAGATACAGATACAGGAGAAAAAGAGGTGTTTTCTATAGTAGGCGCCACGGAATCAGATCCGTTCAGTGGTAAGATCTCTACAGAATCACCCGTTGGTAAAGCGCTCATTGGTAAGAAAAAAGGCGAGACAGTTTCGATCGAGATTCCGGACGGAGTCATCAACTACAAGATCATGAAGATCGAAAAAGAAGAAAAGAAGGAAAACTAAGGCAAAGCCAAGACATACAAAGATGGAAAGGAACATACAATGAGCGAAGAGAGAACAGAATTCGAAATCACCGAACAGGAAAGAAACGAACAGTCACAGATCAGAAGAGACAAGCTGTCTGAGCTGCAGGCGGCAGGACGCAATCCGTTCCTCCAGGAAACCTGGGATCAGGATGCGTATTCACAGGATATCAAGGATAACTTTGAAGAATATGACGGCAAGGAAGTATCCATCGCCGGCAGAATGATGGCCAAGCGCGTTATGGGTAAGGCTGCATTCATCGACATCCAGGACTACAAAGGCAGGATCCAGTGCCACGTCAAGAGAGACGTTCTGGGTACAGAAGAATACCAGTGGTTCAAGAAGTCAGACATCGGCGACATCTTCGGTATCGTCGGAAACGTCTTCATGACCAACCGCGGAGAGATCACCGTAGAAGTTACGAAGATGGTGCTGCTGTCCAAGTCCCTGCAGGTGCTTCCGGACAAGTGGAGCGGCCTGAAGGATATGGATATCCGTTACAGACAGCGCTACGTGGATCTGATCGTCACGCCGGGCGTGAAGGAAAGCTTCATCAAGAGGGCTGCCATCGTCAAAGAAATCAAGAGAACCATGGAAGAAGACTTTGGTTATCTGGAAGTCGACACGCCGATCCTGACAACGATCGCAGGCGGTGCCAACGCCAGACCGTTCAACACCTTCCACAATACACTGCATCTGCCGATGAAACTGAGGATCGCCAACGAGCTCTACCTGAAGAGACTGGTCGTCGGCGGACTGGACAGAGTCTATGAAATGGGCAAGATGTTCCGTAACGAAGGCATGGACAAGAACCACAATCCGGAGTTCACATCCATGGAAGCATACTATGCATACGGCAACATGGAAACGACCATGCGCGTTACTGAAGCGGTCATCTCCAACGCTGCAAAGGCAGCCACCGGCAGCATGATCATCAACTACCAGGGTAAGGAGTTCGACCTGACGCCGCCTTGGAAGACAGTTGACATGACGGATGCAGTCAGAGACATCACCGGCGTGAACTTCCACGAGATCGACAATGATGAGGACGCCCGCGCGGCAGCCATCGGCTACGGCATGGACGCGGAAGACGTTGAAGGCATGAGCAGAGGCAAGCTCATCGCGGAGATGTTCGAGGAATACTGCGAGGATTATCCGGGACTCCTGGACGGCCCGATCTTCGTCATCGGTCATCCGGTCGAGATCTCACCTCTCGCGAAGAGAGACCCGAAGGACCCGAGAATCACCAGAAGATTCGAAGCATACATCAACGGCTGGGAAGTTGCCAACGCATTCTCCGAGCTGAACGACCCGATCGACCAGTATGAGAGATTTGTTGAGCAGCAGCACGAACTGGACTGCGGCATCGACGACGAAGCGCACCCGATGGATATGGACTTCGTCAACGCGCTGGAAGTCGGACTTCCTCCGACAGGCGGCCTGGGCATCGGCATCGACAGAGTCATCATGCTCGTCACCAATGCGCCGACCATCCGCGACGTCATCCTCTTCCCGACTATGAAGCCGCTGGATGAGCCGGGCAAGGCAAAGGCAGCCGCGCCGGCACCGGAGATCGCAGACACCGTTGCTGCTGAAGCGGCCCCGGTAGATATCGACTTCTCCAAGGTCGTGATCGAGCCGCTCTTCGAAGAGGAAGTGGACTTCGATACCTTCAGCAAGTCTGACTTCAGAGTCGTGAAGATCAAGGAGTGCAGCGCTGTACCAAAGAGCAAGAAGCTCCTCAAGTTCGTTGTCGACGACGGAACAGGCGAAGACCGCGTGATCCTCTCCGGCATCCACGAATGGTATGAGCCGGAAGAGCTGGTCGGCAAGACCGTTCTGGCCATCACGAACCTGCCGACAAGGAAGATGATGGGCATCGATTCCTGCGGCATGCTGCTCTCAGCCATCCATGAAGAAGAGGGCAAGGAAATGCTCAACTTCATCATTCTGGATGACAAGATCCCGGCAGGAGCGAAAATTTATTAATTAAATGCAAAATTTGATTAAATTCAGAAAAATTGAATTGACATTACTGCTTTAGAAGGATAAAATAAGCTCGTGAACAGGCATTCACGAGCTTATTGTTTTAGGAGGAACAACCATGGCATATGATGGTTTTGCAATCGATGAATATCCGGACGCGGAGAAGATCGTCGCGGAGCTGGATGCGCTGAAAGACGGACCAATCTACGGCGTGAAGCCGGAGGCGCTGGCGGAGTATGAAGAAGAGTATTTCGCGAAGAAGTGCGCGGGGTCAAAGGAGCGGATCGAGGAAGCGCGTCAGATCATTCCGGGCGGCGTGCAGCACAACCTGGCCTTCAATTATCCATTCCCGATGGTGATGACAAAGGCCGAGGGTGCGAAGCTCTGGGACATCGACGGCAACGAGTACTACGACCTGCTGCAGGCAGGCGGACCGACAGTGTTGGGGTCAAACCCTGTAAGTGTCCGTGAGAAGGTCATCGAACTGCTGAACACCTGCGGACCCTCGACAGGGTTGTTCCATGAATATGAA
This sequence comes from uncultured Eubacteriales bacterium, assembly GCA_902786815.1. Classification (GTDB taxonomy): domain Bacteria; phylum Bacillota; class Clostridia; order Peptostreptococcales; family Anaerovoracaceae; genus Lentihominibacter. The sequence continues at coordinate 109,802 of CADADV010000002.1, read as the reverse complement.
TACAAGCTGGCGAAACTGATCGCGGACTTGGTGCCGTCGGTCGAAATGTTCCGGATGCTGGGGTCGGGAACAGAGGCGGCGATGTGCGCTGCGCGCGTCGCAAGACTGAAGACGAAGAACAAGAATATTCTCAAGATGGGCGGTGCCTACCACGGATGGTCGGACCAGCTGGCCTACGGTATCCGGATCCCGGGGACCAAGGGCATCCAGTCCAGAGGAATTCCGAGCTATGTCTTTGGACATACAGACGAGTTCTTCCCCGGGGACCTCGATGATCTGGAGAAAAAACTGAAGAAACATAAACGGGACGGCGGAACGGCGGCGGTCTATCTGGAACCGGTCGGTCCGGAGAGCGGCACACGGCCGGTGACGAAGGATTTCGTCAGAGGCGTGGAGGAACTGGCCCATGCATACGGCGCGCTGCTCATTTTTGACGAAGTCGTCACCGGGTTCCGCATCGGTACAGGCGGTGCCCAGGCCTACTTCGGCGTGGATCCGGACCTGACCATTTTTGGCAAAGTCATCGCAGGCGGATACCCGGGAGCAGGAGGCATCGGCGGACATCTGGACTGCATGCAGCATCTGGGTGCAGGAATCGATTCTTCGGGCAAAAAAGTCAAGAAAGCCCTTTGCGGCGGGACTATGGCGGCGACTCCGCTTTCCTGCTGCGCAGGTTACCATACCATCAAGGAAATCGCCGAGACAAACGCCTGCGAAAAGGCGGGACGCATGGCCGACAGGCTGATCGCAGGACTGAAAGCCTCAGCTGCGAAACACGATCTGCCCTTTGTGATCTTCAATCAGGGTTCCATCTGCCACGTGGACACGGTGGGTACGATGCACTATGCCATCGACTGGTCCAAGCCATGGCAGCTGCCGAAGATCCTGAAGGAAACAGGCAGACGCCAGAAGGAAATGGAACACATGGGAGCCGCATACATGGCGGAAGGAATCGTGACGCTGGCAGGCTCGCGCCTTTACACCAGCGCAGCATATGATGAAGAAATGATCGACGACCTCATCGGAAGATTCGACCGCGTCTTCGCGAAGTGCGGAAAACTGGAGGGGTGACATGATATATCAGAAAAAACAGGCAGAGGAGATTTTGCTGAAGGCCTGCCGTGAATTAGTGGACAGCGGACTCATCGCCCGGACCTGGGGCAACGTGAGCATCCGCCTTTCGAAGGACCTGTTCCTCATCACGCCGAGCGGCAGGGCCTATGAAACCCTGGAGGCCTCCGATCTCGTCACCGTAAAGATCCGGGACCTTTCCTACAAGGGCGACATCAAGCCGTCCAGCGAAAAGGAGATCCACGCATCAGTATATAAACTCAGACCGGAAGTGGATTTCATCGTGCACACCCATCAGCCCAACGCTTCGGCGGTGAGTGTGCTTGGCGAGGACTTCCCGCTGACCGAATCCAATGGCAACCTCAGGGCGGAACGGATCGTCACATCCGAGGAGAGGGAGAGTCTGGGAACGATCATCCCGACGGCGCAGTACGGCATCTCTTCGACAAAGCCCCTGGCGGCAAATGTGAGGAGAGCCATCCGCAGAAACCCGGACGCGAACGTGTTCCTCATGAAAAGCCACGGCGCCCTGTGTTTCGGCGCGGACTACGAAGAAGCCTTCAAAGCAGCCTATACACTGGAAAAAGTCTGCGGAAGGATCTTTGAGATCCGCTGCGGCTGCAAAATGCCGACCGAATCAGGCGCGCTCCTCGAGGGAGAAATCGACAAGGGATACATGATTCACGTGCGCACTCCGTTCATCATGGCGATGAGCAGGAGAGGCAAAAGCATCAGCGCCTATCTGGACGACCAGGCACAGATCAGCGGGGCGGTCATACGGTGCATCGAACCGGGGAACCGCGAGTTTTTGAAAGGGCTGGCAGAAGACGGCGGATCCGTTCTGCTGAAAAACGACGGCGCGCTGATTATCGCTGCGGATAAAGATGAGGCTCATGCAGCGGCGACCGTGCTTGAGAAGAATTGTCAGGCCGCGTTCCTCGCGCTCAAGAAGGGTGCGAAGCCGGTCGACAGGGCGAGTGCTGAGCTGGAGCACGCGTTCTATATAAGAAAATATGCGAAACGCAAGGAGGAAGGACATGCTGAAAAAACTAACTGAAGAACAGCAGGCCAGACTTATTGACACAGCGATATTGGAATTTGCAGACAAAGGTTTTAAGGGAGCCGGACTGAGTCGGATCGCGAAAAACGCAGGCGTCAGCGTGGGCGTGATCTACAAGTATTACGAGGACAAGGACGCATTGTTTGCCGCATGCGTGAAAAACACCCTTGATTATCTGGACACGGTTCTGCAGCAGGTCGGTGCTGTAGACGCGCAGGGAGCGGATCTGCCCGAGCTGGTCAGAGCGCTGGTGCATCAGGTCCAGACTTCCTGCAAGGATCATCCGGAGTATTTCAGAATGTATCATCAGATCACTGCAGGAAACGCTTCAGAGCAGGGCGAAAAGCTGGCAGAGCTGATCGAGCGGCCATCCGCCCAGGCTTACAAAGCAGCGCTGACGAAAGCTGTCGAGGACAGACGCATCGATGAACGGCTTGATCCGGGCGTCGGAGCATTCTTCTTTGACAATCTGCTGATGATGCTTCACTATGCCTACAGCTGTTCATACTACAAAGAGAGAATGGATATCTACTGCGGCAAACAGCTGGCAGCCAGTGAGGAGAAAATGGAAGACCAGATGGTTCGGTTTGTTCTGAACGGTTTGGGATATAAGGAGTGATAGATTGCTGATACTCGCTTATGACATTGGAACAACAGGCGTCAAGACCTGCCTCTTTGACGTGGAACAGGAAATCAGGATGATCGGAAGCGCCTCCTGCGGATATGGTTTGTATATCTTTCCGGACGGGGGCGCCGAGCAGCATGCCGACGAATGGTGGGACTGCATGTGTTCCAGCACGAAGCAGCTGATCAATGAGACCGGCGTCGATCCTGCCGGCATCGAAGGGATCTCGTTCTGCTCGCAGATGCAGGGACTTGTTCTGGTGGACAGGGAAGGGATCCCTGTCAGACATCCTATGAGCTACATGGACCAGAGGGCGACGCGGGAAATCGATGAAGGGCTTCACAAGGGCGTTAAGATCGCCGGAATGAACGCCGGGAAACTGCTGAAATCACTTCGTACGACCGGAGCTGTCTCCGCAAGCGTCAAGGATCCTATGTGGAAATATCTTTGGGTGAGGAATCATGAACCGGAGGCTTTTGCGCGGGCATATAAGTGGCTCGATGTGAAAGAGTATCTGATCTGCCGGTGCACAGGCGAAATGGTGATGACCGAAGACAGCGCCTTCTCGACGCTGCTGCTTGATACGAGAGACGGGAGAAGAGCGTGGAGCAAGGAACTCTGCGGGCTGTTCGGCGTAGAAATGAAACATTTGCCGGCAATCATCCGGAGCACGGATCAGGCAGGCGTGCTCCGTGCGGAGCAGGCGGAGCAGCTCGGACTTGCCGCGGGCACACCTGTGTACGGCGGCGGAGGCGACGCATCGCTCATCGGCATCGGCTCGGGCTGTGTCAGGACCGGCGATACGCATATCTACTGCGGCACATCCGGCTGGGTTTCGACCATCACCGAAAAGCAGCTTGTGGACACATCGAATATGATCGCGGCGGCCATTGGCGCGCAGCCGGGAAAATACAATTACTTCGCCGAGATGGAAACAGCCGGCAAATGCCTAGAGTGGGTCAGGGACCACCTGGCTCTCGATGAGATCGGCATTTATATGGAGAAAAAAGACGTCACAGGAAATCAGGAGGCAGTTTACAGGAGTTTGTATGACTACCTTTCTGAAGTGATTGCATCATGCGAGCCGGGTGCGGGCGGCGTCATTTTCACACCGTGGCTGCACGGGAACCGCTGTCCGTTCGAGGATGCGAATGCGGCCGGCATGTTCTTTAATATTTCGCTTGAAACAGGAAAGACGGAAATGATCCGCGCCGTTGTCGAAGGCGTGTGTTATCACCTGCGCTGGATGCTGGAATGTCAGGACAAAAAAGTGAAGACAGCTAAGACGATACGCTTTTGCGGGGGCGGCGCCTTGTCTGAAGTGACGTCGCAGATCCTTGCGGACATTCTGGACCGGCCGGTGGAAGTTCCTGCACAGCCGCAGAACGTAGGCTCCGTCGGGGCAGCGCTGACCGCTGCAGTCGGTGCGGGTGTCATTGAAGATATAGAGAAAGCATCACACATGATCAGACCGGCATTGGTATACTATCCGGGAAGCTACGGAAGCGAAGGCAAGGCAGCTTACGAGAGAAACTATCAGGTGTTTAAGAAAGTGTACAGCAGCAACAAGAGGCTGTTTGCACAGATCAACCGGTAAAGCAGGCAGGAAGTTCAGATCAGGCAGGGGGTTCAAAGCAGGCAGGAGGGGTTCTGATGAAAAAAGAAAATGTATCTCCATACAGATGGGTCATTCTCATAGCGGCGATTCCGATCATCATCTCCACGGAGATGGTGTGGCTGACCTTTTCGCCGATCGCCAGCGTCATTGCTGAGCACTACGGCGTCAGCGGTTTTGCCGTTGACATGCTGGCGACCAGCTACATGATCATGTTCATCATCTTCTGCTTTCCGTCGGCTTACGTGATCGACCGGTTCGGATTCCGCAGATCCCTTGTGATCGGCGCGCTGCTGACAGGGATATTCGCCCTTACACGCGCGCTGTTCGCAGGAAGCTTTATGGCTGTCGCAGTGTCGCAGTTTATCATTGCCATCGGTCAGCCGTTCCTGCTCAATATCACAACAAAAGCAGCCGCCAACTGGTTCCCCTTTGAGGAGAGGGCGACTGCGGACGGCCTGCTGACCATGGCGCAGTATGCGGGATTCGCGATTCCGATGGTGCTTTCACCGATCCTGGTGGAGTCCGTCGGCGTGCAGAAGATGCTCTTCGTTTACTCTGTCATCGCGGTCATTTCGATGCTCGCTGTTCTGATTTTCATCAGAGAAAAACCTGCCGTGCCGCCACCCGGCCCGGCCTATGAGCGCGACGACTTCAGCCGCAAAGCCATCACAAGCCTTTTCAAAAACCACGGCTATGTGCTGTGCCTGATCTGTGCTTTTATTTCTATTGGAATTTTCAATACGATTCTGACGCTGATCGAAACGATCCTGAAGGGGCGCGGGATCACGCCTGCTGAGGCAGGCATCATCGGTGCGGCCTTTGTGGTCGCAGGCGTCATCGGAGCCATCGTGCTGCCGATCATTTCAGATAAGGTGGGGGTGAGGATCCGGTTCCTGCTTGCCGCGGTCTCGCTTTTGGTGCCGCTGTATCTGGGGCTGACCTTTGTGGAAAGTTTCATCGTCCTGACTGTGATCGCGGCGATCGCCGGTTTCTCGATCATGGGCGTTGCGCCGATCCTCTTCCAGCACAGCTCAGAAGTTGCCTACCCTGCACAGGAAGGCACTTCGCTTGGAATGATTTTGCTGATGGGGCAGATCTCCGGGGCGCTGTTCGTACTTCTCTTCGAAGCAATCAGCGGAGCAAGCGGTTCCGTCACGGCACCGATGATCGGCATCGTCATCCTGACCGCGATCGAGATCCCGATCGTTATGCGGATGAAAGAATCGAAACTCGTGGATCAGCGGAAGCAGGCGTAGCCTGCTTCTGTTTTTCGGGGAGATGCTTTACAAACTGATTTTTTTATATCCGCTCGCCAGCAGTGTTGAGGCTGCCATTTCCAGAAGAGCAATGATAACAAGCGATGCATCACCAAACACGATGTCTCTGTTGAAATAAACAATGAGGACATATGTGATCGGGATCAGGAACCACTGAATCACATAGATCGTATTCAAATTGCTGCTTGTTTTTGAGAAAAAGTTAACGGCTCCTTCAGGTATATGTTTTGATATCAGATAACAAACGCCGATAACGCCGTAAATACACATCAGGCAGAACATCGCGTCATAGGTCGTCATGAAGTAATAATGGTGTGTTTCCGACAGAAATCCTCCCGGAATGAACCAGGATGCTACGAAATATGCAACGGATACGATAAGACCTACCGGCCAAAGACGCAGCAGCTTCTCCTTGTTATTGCATCTCATATAATATTCTCCAAAAAGGAGTCCAACCGCCGGGAATATGAACCAGTTGAACAATGGAAATGCCGTAAAACCTCCTGCGCTTCCAATAAAGTATCCCGCGATCAGATTCGGAACATTGCTTCCAAAGTCATGGAATCTGGCGAACCAACCGATAATGGAAAGTACCAAAGCAACGATTACCATTCCTTTTGCCGACAGCTTCAATTTCTTAAGAACGCCGACCAGAATAAACGCAATTCCCGCAAAGGCAAGAATATCGATGCAGAACAATAACAGTCCGTTTGCAATCGGAAATCTATCCCAATCATCCATTAAATTTCCTGAAAGGAAATACGGAACAAAGAATTCACCGATGTTTACAAAGAAACCAAGCTGTATCAGTTTTATTCCGCGCTTTATCAGATAGGACGGCTCCTGATTCTTCGAATACACCATGCCGACGCCCATCGCGAACATAAACACAGGCGCAGCAAATGGGCCGCCAAAAAGCTGACTGACAAGCCGCGTCATACCTACGCTGATTTCATTTGCAAAATAACTTGTGGCAAAGTAGCAGTGCAAAAAAATCATAAAGAAAATCGCAAGACATTTTGCCAGATCCAGTTCGATCTGTCTTCCTTTGTTGACCAGTTCGTTTGAAAATAATGGTTCCATATATGCCCCCGTGTCTTTCGGTTTAGATTATTGCAGTCAAGATTATTCCCGCTCAGAATAATCCCTATCTTTAGACAAGTACAGATTCTTTAGTTGCATGATACACCATATCTGGTGGGCCTTGCAAGAATATCTGTTTCGAATAATTATTGCCCCTGCTTAGGGTAAAGTGCTATTATAATTCATGTGAACAGCACATTAATATGTTAATGGTCCAAAGTCAATGTTACAAAGTTAATAATTCAACTTGATATAAAGAAAGAAGGTACACAAAATGAAAGTAGGAATCGTAGGTTACGGAAATCTGGGAAGAGGCGTGGAAGCGGCGGTCCAGCTGGCGGGAGATATGGAGCTTGCCGCAGTATTTACAAGAAGAGATCCGGCAGCAGTGAAGATCGCATCGGATGCACCGGTACTGCCGATGGACAAGCTCGACGAGATGGCGAAAGACCTTGACGTGCTGATCCTCTGCGGCGGAAGCGCGACGGATCTGCCGGAGATGACGCCGCAGCTTGCTGCAAAGTGCAATGTAGTCGACAGCTTCGATACGCACGCCAACATCCCGCAGCATCTGGCTGCAGTTGACGCTGCTGCAAAAGCAGCCGGTACCGTCGGGATCATTTCGGTAGGCTGGGACCCGGGTCTGTTCTCCGTGGCGAGACTCTACGCCAACGCAGCGCTGCCGACAGGCAAGGACTATACATTCTGGGGAAGGGGCGTCAGCCAGGGACACTCGGACGCTATCAGAAGGATCGACGGCGTTGCGGACGCGCGCCAGTATACCGTGCCGGTCAAGGCGGCCGTCGACAGTGTCAGAAACGGTGAAAATCCGGAACTGACCACCCGCGACAAGCACACGAGAGAATGCTTCGTCGTAGCGGAAGAGGGCGCGGACAAAGCGGCCATCGAGGAAGCCATTGTCACAATGCCGAACTACTTCGCGGATTATGATACGACCGTCACATTCATCACACAGGAAGAAATGGACCGCGATCACACAGGACTGCCCCATGGCGGCAGCGTTCTCAGAAGCGGCGTGACAGGAATGGACGGGGAGTACCTTGATACCATCGAGTTCACCCTCAATCTGGAATCCAATCCGTTCTTCACTGGAAGCGTACTGACAGCAGTCGCCAGAGCCGCCGTCAGACTGTCCGCCGAAGGCGTGACAGGCGGCAGGACCATCTTTGACATCCCGCCGTGCTATCTGGCTGAAACACCGCGCGAAGAACTCATCGCCCACATGCTGTAGACATCAATGCGGACACTAAAAAACCGGCTGCGCCGCAGCCGGTTTTTTGATGCTTTTGCTTAGTTCCGCTGGCCTAGTTCCACGGGTTTAGTTCCACTGGAAGGATGTAAGGCCGATGATGTACAGTACGATGATGACGATTGGCACGACGTACTTGAAGAACGGCTTCATCCAAGGCTGGATCTTGAGGCCTTTGCCTGCGTTGGCTTCGGCGACCAGGTTGTCCCAGCCCCATCCGAAACGGTCGGAGCAGCAGAATACGGCGAATACGAATGCGCCGATCGGCAGCAGGTTGGTGCTGACGATGAAGTCCCAGAAATCGAGCCATGCGCTGCCTTCTGCGAATGGCTGGAAGTGCAGGACGCTGTAGCCCAGAGCTGTCGTCAGGGAAATCAGGAAGATGCCGATGCCGCAGACGATGCTGCCTTTGTGTCTGTTGAGTCCCGTCATTTCGCGGACGCACGCCAGGATGTTTTCGAATACTGCCAGTTCCGTTGACAGTGCGGCGAAGGTCATGAACAGGAAGAACAGAGCTCCCCAGAACTGACCGCCGGCCATGTTGTTGAATACGGTCGCCATGGTGTCGAAGAGCAGGGACGGACCCGCACCGACTTCCAGATCGTAGGTGAAGCAGGCCGGGAAGATGATCAGTCCCGCGATGAGCGCGACGAAAGTATCGAGGCAGATAACGTTCACGGATTCACCCATGAGGGAACGCTCTTTGCCGATGTAGCTTCCGAAGATCGCCATCGAACCGATACCGATGGACAGTGTGAAGAACGCCTGGTTCATCGCAGCGACGACTACGCTGCCGGTGATCTTTGAGAAATCCGGTACCAGATAGAAGTAGAGTCCTTCTTTGCCGCCGGCAAGAGTCATGCTGCGGACTGCCAGAACCAGCATGAGGAACAGCAGTACGATCATCATGAACTTCGTGGCTCTCTCAAGGCCGCCCTGCAGGTTGAAGCTGAGGATGATGAATCCGACCGCGACAGCTACCGCCAGGTAACCAACGTTCACGCCCGGGTTGGTGATCATCGTCACGAAGCCCAGATCCTTATGATTGCCCAGTGCGAAGCTGACGAAGTAGTAGATCATCCATCCGGTAACGACCGTGTAGAACGCCATCAAGCACACGTTTCCTGCAAAAGCAAGATAACCGTGGATGTGCCACTTCTGTCCCGGCCTCTCCAGCTTCTGGTACATGCGTACCGGGCTGGCCTGGGAGGCTCTTCCCAGTGAGAACTCCATTGTCATTGCAGGAAGTCCCAGAAGCAGAAGGCAGCAGATGTATACGAGGACGAAACCGCCTCCGCCGTTCTGACCGCACATCCATGGGAACTTCCAGATGTTTCCGCAGCCGATCGCGCATCCCGCACTCAGCAGGATGAATCCAAGACGGCTGCCTAACCTTTCTCGTTCCATAAAACTATCTCCTTTGATAACAAATAATAATGATGATTCCCGCGCGCCCTTAGTGCAAAGGCATACACCCTAAACGCAAAGACACACGCATGCGATATTATACAGACTCCGTTCATAAAACGCAACAATGAATCGCAACGAAGCAAAATAGTATGCGGTGCGGAGCGGCTGCGAGGGAAATCGCCGGAACCCTTGGTGCTACTGGGTTTATGGCGTTTCCCCGGAAAAAGAAGGGGAGCGCTGTATGTGACAGATTGGCGGAGATGCCCAAAGATTTCATGACAAAAGCTTCCCAAACTGGTCCAAACAGAGCAAACTAGTAACGAAACGGCGGTTGAAGTACGCAAATTAAGTAGTATAATAAAACTGTAAGAAGGAGCCGGCACCGCGGAAGGCCGGCAGCCAAACAACAAACATCAAATACATGATACATTCGGAAAAGAGGGATATTCATGAGAAACTTTGTCAAAGCGATTATCAGAGATCTGACGGATTGCGCAGAGATGATCGACATCGTAGTTTCTAAAGGCAACTTATAAATAAATATCTGAGAGTATTTTTTTCGGCAGTGCGAAGGCGCTGCCGTTTTTTTTTATCCGGAGGTGCAGATTTTGCAGTACAGGGGCGTGATGCTGTGGTAGAATCAAAGCAGAAGATACTGTTTGAAAAAACAGAATTCGGAGATATATTCGGAGGTATGACACATATGAAAAAGTCGATCAGAATCATGTTGGGACTGGCAGTGTCGGTAATGATGCTGTTTGCTTTTGCGGGATGCGGAGACAGCGGAAGCAAAGAAGCGGCACCACCGACGCCGGAAGAGGAGGCGACTGCTTCGCTGGACGCGACTTTGTCGGCCCTTAAGTCTGCAGACATGGAAGCCTTAAAGGAACTGGGCGGTGAGGATGTTTTAGAGACTGCGGAACAGTCCTTCGGTTCAGAAGAAGACGCGACGACAGTTATGAAAGCCCTGTTCGGTCATTTTGATTACAAGCTCGGAACGCCGGAGGTGGTTGACGATACGCACATCAATATTCCGGCAACGGTGACGAATGCGGACATGAATACGGCTGTGGGCACCTGGTTCTCAAATTTGATGGAATACGCCATCAGCAATCCTGACATCGCAGGCGATTCCGATGCGCTCCACGCGAAGACCATCGAAGAATTGTCGGCAGCTGTCGATGAAACCGCTGCGGCAGAAGATGGGATGACAAGCAAAGAGGTCGTATTCCCAATGGTTCTCGAAGACGGTAAGTGGGACATCAGCGAGGATGTCGATGACAGCGTTTTCGATGCGATCCTCGGCGGGTTTATAGGAGCAATCGACGAACTGAACGAGCAGACCGGCGATCAGTAACAAGCATCTAAAAGAAGACGGGTTTCAGGATTTCCGTGTGATCAGCAGGATCTCAGGCGGATCGTGCTTTTGGTTGGGCATGCTGACATAGGCTGTGTGCCATTTGCCGGCGTCCAGGGCTGAAGCGAACTCCAGCAGTGCAGTCTTCTCCCGTTTGCCTTCGGGGTGGCCGCTATACATGGTGATGCAGATGACGCCGTCCGGCGCGAGGAGCTCCATGGCGGCGCGCAGGGCCGCCAGCGTGGAATCTGCGCGGGTGGTCCGTTCTTTGTCACCGCCGGGAAGATACCCCAGGTTGAAGATGACAGCGCGCACAGGCGCAGCACCGGGGCAATCGCCTCCGGGCACGACCGTGCCCATCTGTTCATGCGCCTGGCAGCAGACGGTGATTTTGCCGTCTGCGATGCTTTTGCTATAGCCGTGGCATTGCAGAAGTTCGGTGGTGGCGCGGACAGCCTGCTCCTGGATATCGAACGCATAGAGCTGCGCAGGATTCATCCGGGCCAGGGCCAGCGTATCGTGTCCGTTGCCGCAGGTGGCGTCGACGACCGCTGCGTCCGGTGTCACATAAGGCCGCACCAGATGCAGGGCGAGCTTTGTTGTCTGTCTGATGATATTTTCCATCGTCACTGTTTCCTCCTGCCAAATCATATACAAAACAGCAGGTTCTGTCAAAAACACGCAATCGGTGGTAAACTTTACTGCAGGGCAACATTCAGAACAACATGCAGAACAACATAGAAACAATAGAAGAATAAATAAAACAAGGAGAGTAAAAACAATGCTGACACTTGAAAGAGCGAAAGAAATAAACGGCACGATGGTCACGGACAAGTCGCTGATCATCCACGCGACGAACGTCATGGCTGCCATGGGAGCGATGGCGGAGCATTTCGGAGAGGACAAGGAGTACTGGCAGGCGATAGGATATCTCCACGATTACGACTACGAGAAGTTCCCGGAGGAGCATCTGCAGCACACAGAGAAGGAGCTGCTGGCAGAGGGCGTTGATCCGGAAGATGTCCGTGCCATCATGGCACACGGCTACGGCATCTGCACGGATGTGGAGCCGGTCACAAACCTGGAGAAGAGCCTGTTCACGGTCGACGAACTGACCGGGATCATCCAGGCTTACGCACGCATGCGTCCGGAAGGCATCCACAATTTCAAGATGAAGAGCCTCATGAAGAAATACAAAGACAAGAAATTCGCGGCCGGCTGCGACCGTGAAACGATCGAGAAGGGCTGCGGGATGCTGGGCATGGAAGTCCGCGATGTGGCAGAGATCTGCGTGCGCGGCATGGAGGAGTTCGCTGCAGAAATCGAACTGGACGGCGAGCCTGCCCAGGAGTAGTATCTGCAAAAGCAACCGAAACACCAATCGAAACAAGGAGATAATCACATGCAGGATATACTGATCGTCGTTGACATGCAGAACGACTTTATCGACGGCGCACTCGGAACAAAGGAGGCCGTCGCTATCGTCCCGAATGCCAGGGAAAAAATACAACAATTCAACGGCACTGTGCTGTTCACAAGAGACACCCACGGGCCAAACTATCTGCAGACGCAGGAGGGCCGCAACCTCCCTGTCGAACACTGCATCAAGGGGACCGAAGGCTGGCAGATCTGCCTGGAGCTGGACGCACTCAGAAAGACCGAGCCGATCGACAAGGTCACATTCGGTTCTGCAGAGCTTGGGTTCAAGCTCGCAGAAATGAACGCGGAAGAACCGATCGGAAGCATCACGCTGATCGGCCTTTGCACGGACATCTGCGTCATCTCCAACGCCATGATCGTGAAAGCGTTCCTGCCGGAAGTGCCGGTGCGCGTCGACGCATCCTGCTGCGCCGGGGTCACGCCGGAAAGCCATGAGAACGCGCTGGCCGCCATGAAGTGCTGCCAGATCGAAATCATCTGACCGGAGGCAGAACATCCGGTAAAAAACACTTCACAAAAAACGCAAGTTGTTATATCATATACTGGCGCGCTTAAGAGCGCGTCAGACTAGTTTTTTGGAGAGTGGATGTTATGGAACAGAAAAAACCAAACGGATTGGCGCTGCTGCCGATCATCATCTTCCTGATCGTGTATCTGGGCAGCGGCATTTATTATGAGTATATCAACCCGGTCGAGGGCGGCATGGGATTCTATGTGACGTCAGTCGTCGTCGCGTTCATGATCGCGCTGGCGGTTGCCTTCGTACAGAACAAGGAATTGCCTTTCGACGAGAAGATCACGGCCTGTGCGAAGGGAATCGGCGATGACAACATTACGATCATGCTGTTCATCTTCCTGCTGGCAGGCGCGTTCTCGGGCGTTGCAAAAGCATCCGGCGGCGCGGACAGCACGGCTTACATGCTGCTGGATATCATTCCTGCGAACTTCGCGGTACCGGGCCTGTTCATCATCGCCTGCATCATCTCGATGGCGATGGGAACCTCCTGCGGAACGATCACAGTGCTTGCCCCGATCGCTATGAGCGTGGCAGAAACCGCGCACCTGAGCCTGCCGCTTTGCATCGGCACCATCGTCGGCGGCGCTATGTTCGGTGACAACCTTTCCTTTATCAGCGATACGACCATCGCGGCGACGAAGACCCAGGGCATCGCTATGAAAGAGAAGTTCAAGGCGAACTTCCGCATCGCACTGCCGGCGGCCATCGCGACACTGATCCTGCTGGTCATCCTCTGCATGAGGAGCAGCGGGGCCGAGATCGAACACTTTGATTTCAACTTCCTGCAGGCGCTTCCGTACTTCGCGGTACTCATCGCGGCGCTGTGCGGCATCAACGTATTCATCGTTCTGGGATGCGGCGCGATCCTCAGCATGATCATGGGCCTCATCACAGGTTCCCTGACCATGAGCTCAGCCATGGGCGCTATGGGCGAAGGAACGAAAGGCATGTTCGAGACGATGATCGTCACGATCCTGGTCGCTTCCATCGGCGCTCTCATGAGAGAGTTCGGCGGATTCGAATTCATCCTGCAGCTGATCCGGCGCGGATTCAAAACCCGCAGGGGAGGGGAGTTCGGCATCGGACTGCTCGTCTCGATCATGGATATCGCGACAGCGAACAACACGGTCGCGATCGTTATGGCAGGACCTCTTGCCAAGAACGTCAGCGAACACTTCGATGTTCCTCCGGCAAGGACGGCTTCGATCCTCGATATCTTCTCCTGCATCTGGCAGGGCATCATTCCCTACGGAGCCCAGCTTCTGATCGCAGCGGGCATCGCCGGTATCGGCAGCATCACCATCGTGCCGTTCCTGTTCTATCAGGGATTCCTGCTTATCAGCGTGATTATTTCGATCATATTCGGGATCGGCGTGAAGAGAGAAAAGGAATAAACAGAGCTTACAGCAAAAGCAAAAAAACTGCCGCGGAATTGACTGCGGCAGTTTTTGATTGTCTGTAATGGATCTGCGGTGATCAAGCCCGGCCTCACCGCTCGAAGATCCGAAGCATCTTCATCTTGTATGCGTTCTCCCGGCCGGAGTACGGGTGCTCGCGCAAAGGCAGGTTGAAGCGGGTATGTCCCCTGAGTACGGTGCAGGGGTGGGTGAATTCCCGGAATCCCCATTTGCCGTGATAGGCGCCCATACCGGAGTGGCCGGTGCCGCCGAAGGGCGCGCCTTTGACCATCATGTGCAGGCAGACTTCGTTGATGCATCCGCCGCCGAACTGCTGGGTCTCCATGACCTTGTTTGCCCAGCGGATATCTTTCGTGAACAGGTAGAGGGCCAGGCCGTGCTCCCGGTCCGCGATGATGTCCATCAGCCGGTCGACCTCAGCGTCCGGGAAAGGAACCACCGGCAGAAGCGGCGAAAAGAGTTCGTGCTTCACGATGGGTTCGTCGATGCCGACAGGATAGATGATCGTCGGCTGGTAACGCAGCCGCACCGGATCGCCTTTGCCGCCGAAGATGATACGGTCGCGGTATTCGTCGGCTTCGTCGGCGCATTTATAGTAAGCAGGGCCGGAAATGATACGTGGGTATTCCGGGTTTTCGAGTGCGTCTTCTCCGATCTGCTTCGTGAAGGCGGCAGCCAGTTCCCCGATAAAGTCCTCCGCGACTTCTTCGGCCACAGCGACCTGATTGATGTTGATGCAGATCTGGCCGCTGTTGCAGAGCTTGAAGAAAGCGATCTTCCGCGCGGCGTCCTTCAGGTCGGCGTCTTTTCTGACGACACACCAGTTGCCTGTTTCCCCGCCCAGTTCCAGAGCGACCGGCGTGAGGTTTTCGGCGGCTTTCGCCATCACATGCTTCGCGACGTCAGGGGAGCCTGTGTAAAAGATCTTGTCAAAGGGCTGTTCCAGACACATGTCCGCCACATCGTGGTCGCCGTCCACAAGCGTGATGTATTCCTCGGGATAGATCTCCCCGAGCATTTTGATCATCACATCGGTGCAGTGCGGTGTCTTGGAACTCGTCTTGATGACCGCCGTATTCCCGCCTGCGATGCTTGCGGCCAGAACGCCGAAGGTCAGCGTGAACGGGAAGTTGAACGGACTGATGATGAGCGACACGCCGTATGGCTTATGATAGACCTTCGTGAAAAGGCTCGGGAAGCAGGTCAGTCCGCTGTATAACAGTTCCGGCCGTGTCCAGCGCTTAAGCCCATGGATCATTTCATTGATCTCCAGGATGACCGTTCCGATATCGCAGAAAAATGCTTCTGCTTCGCTGCGCCCCAGATCCTCATAGAGCGCGTCGGTGATTTCTTTTTCGTACAGGGACATCTGCACCTTCAGGCGCTTGAGCTGCATCAGGCGCCAGTCCGTATCCAGCGTGATCCCGGTGCGGAAGAACGCGCGCTGCGCCTTGACGATTTCCTTGATTTTCTCTTCTGTATAATCCATATCAGGATCCTTTCTTCCGCGGCGCCGGCCCGAAACGTCAGATGATGCGGTCAGGGCACAGACGCGCCGCCATATATTGCGGTTTTTGCTTGTTTAATGTATTATGACATAAGTGAAGCAAAAGCACCACAGCGAGGTTGAAAAATGTTATTTTGTTCTTTAAGCATCATGGATCTGGTGCCGGTCCTGGTCATACTGGTCTTTTTGTTTACGCTGGTATGCCGGTGGCGCATTTTCAAAAAAATGGGGCTCAGACCATGGCTCAGTCTCATACCCGTTGTGAGGGAATACAAGATATTTAAGCGGTGCTGGAAGGCATGGCCCTTTGTCCTGTTCGCTGTTCTCGCCGCGGTATTTGGTTCTGTCGTGCAGACCACCGCCTACATGGATATCAATCTTCCCATCCCGCCTTTCATCAAGTCGAACTTCATGGTCCTCGCCATCATTTGCCTTATGATCATCACGGTCATGATGTACAAGCATCTTGCTTTTGTATTCGGGCACGACATCGTCTATGTGATGGGGCTGCTGTTTCTCAATCCGATCTTCCTGGGACTGCTGGCGTTCTCCAAAAACACATTCCATGAAGATCTGGCAAACCTCAAAGGTAAAGAATTCAAAGAATATACATTGAAGAACCGCACGCTGACCAGCCGAATCTTAAGCGCGGTGTCGGCAGTGCTGATCGTATGCACGTCGCTGGGATATATCGGCTATGTGATGTTCGCAGAGCATCAGCCGGGATTTTTGATTGAACAGAACCTCAGCAAAACCTACAATACGACGGAAGGAAAAGTCAGCGGAAACGGCGAAGTCATCTACCCGGCCGCCGAAACCGGGGACGCGCAGAAAGGGGACACGCAGAAAGGGGACGCGCAGAAAGGTGCTGACACCGGCCGCAGCGACGGGGTCAGGGACCTGTATTTCCCGGACAAATCATCTGCTTCTGAGACGACAGTCTACATGTATCTGGTGGGTTCTGATCTTGAGGACACCACAGGATCCGCTTCGATCAATCTGGCCCAGATCAAGGATGCGACCGCAGCCGGCGATAAACTCAAGTTCGTCATCGAAGCCGGCGGAACGGGACGGTGGTTCACGGATGGATTCAAAAGAGGAAGAGTCGGCAGATACCTGGTCGAAGACGGAGAGGTGGAGCGCCTCGAGCTCCTTCCCCGAAATACAAGCATGTCGGAACAGGGCACGCTCCGGGATTTTCTCATATGGGCGAACAAGACTTATCCGTCAGACCGGCGGATGCTCTTCTTCTGGGATCACGGTGGCGGCCTGGCAGGATTCGGCGTGGATATCATCAACCCCGGCGTAGCCGGCAGGGAAAGTCTGATCCAAACAGCCAAATCCTTAAACCTCAACAGTCTGATCAGTTCCAGGGCATCGGGTGCGCTGCTCTCGATGGACAATATTCAGTCAGCTCTGCAGGATGCAGGAGAAAAATATGACCTGATCGCCTTTGACGCCTGCCTGATGCAGACCATGGAGGTGGGGCAGGCGCTGGAACCTTACGCTGATTATCTGCTGGCATCGGAGGAAAAGGAACCATACAGCGGCATGTTCTATACGGCGGCATTCTCCAGGCTGGCGCAGCAGCCGGATCTGGACACCCTGAAGTTCGGTGCGATGATGTGCTCCTCCTACGACCAGTCCCTGCAGCTGCTCTACGGCGTTCCCCAGGCAGGCTATACCATGTCTATGACGGACCTGCGGTATATTCCTGTCGTGCAGAAGACATTCATCGGGTATCTGGAAAATCTGGATAAACAGTTCAAAACCAACAAGAACAGCTTCATCCAGATGTCGACCGCCCGGTCAAAAGCTTACGAATTCCAGATGGAGGATCAGATCGACCTCATCGATTTCATCAACCACAGCAGTATGGCCGCCACCGAAAAGGCGGAGATGATCGGCAGGATCAGCAACGCCGTCGCCGTGCGCAGCGCAGCAAGCGCCAACCACATCAACGGGCTGGCGGTCTACATGCCTTACGATGATCTGGACAGTTATACCAACATGTACCGGAACCTGAAGGAACTGGGCATGAAATCGGAAACAAAGGTCTATAATGATTTTGCCAGTATACTGGGAAGCCAGAAATCAACGAAGGAAAGCGGATACATCGGATACTACCGGGACAAAGAATGGTTCGTGGAAGATTTCGAGGACTATGACGTTTCTGCCTACAGAAACGATATCCCCCTGATCGAGAGGGACGGCGGATATGATATCGATCTGACCGACCGGGAGTGGGCGACGATCGTCGGATGTGATCAGGGCCTCAAAATCAAAGTAGGCAGCAGATATGCGGATCTGGGAAGCCGGAATACACTTGCGATAGACAGGCATGGCCACCCAAGGCTGAAGTTCAACGAGAAGTGGCTTGCGATCAACGACATTCTCGTGGCGGTCCACCCCGGCCAGACAAGAAGGGGCAAGGACGGCTTGATGACTTACACCGGGACCGTGGATGCGTCACTGAACTTCATGGAGCCGATCACGATCTACATCGAATGGAAGAATTGGGGCGGTACTGATATCAGTGGGAAGATCCTCGGTTATCTGCCTTCCGACAAAGACTCAGATGACATCGATGAATCGGGAATGCCGCGGGGCATCAAACAGTTCAAGTCGAGCAATGTCGTCACCTTCCGGTACGACTGGTATGACAAGGAAGGCAATTATCTCTCCACAGCACTGGGACATCTGCCGATCAGTGTGGGTGTGTACGGGCTAAAGCTCAGTCAGCGGGATATCAGCTCAGAGGACTATTTGTATTACGGGATCCTGAGAGATGTCATGAACAGGACCTTGAAGACGGAGATCGTGCATCACGAAGGCAAGAAGAAATGAGGCCACAGAAAAAAAAGACAGAATAAAGAAATCCCGGAGATAATGACTCCGGGATTTTCAAATTGGCTTCTGCCGACAGTTGTTTGTCAAATGATTTGCCTTACTTGGATTCAGTTCTGCGTCTGTTGCGGACCACTACGGTGACGACTGCTGCGGCGATCGCCAGGAGCACGATGATGATCGCGATCGGAACGGCGCTGCCCATACCGCCGCCGGCATCTCCTGCATCCGCACCAACGCCAAGACTTCTGTCGCCGCCGACGAGATAAACGTGAACAGCGTCATCCGTTCCCTCGAAGTACTCTACGCCGACCGTCTGACCCATGGCCTCATCGCCGGACACATCGCATGTTGCGCCCTTGATGTTGAATGTCTGGCCGTTATCGAGGGTGAGCGAGTTTGCGCCCACATCAGTGACCACGCCTGTGACTGTAACGGTCTCAGGTTCCGGAGGATCGGTTTCTGTCGGAGGATCCGTTTCTGTCGGAGGATCAGTCTCCGTTGGAGGATCTGTTTCCGTCGGAGGATCGGTCTCTGTCGGAGGATCTGTTTCGGTCACAGATTCGGTCTTGGTTTCTGTCTTGGTCTTGGTCTTAGACTCAGTCTTGGTTTCTGTCTTGGTTTTCGTCTTAGACTCAGTCTTAGTTTCTGTCTTGGTCTTGGTCTTCGTCTTTGTCTTTGTCTTGGTTTCCTTCTTATTAGGATCCTTAGTTGTCAGGTAACTGGAAGCGATGTATCTGTCCTTGCCTTTGTACTCAACTCTGCTCCATCCGTTGCTGAGTATGCCGGTTCTGGTGAGCTTCGTGCCTTTCTTGACGGTTGCGACCCTTTTGGATGAGGTATCGGCTGCCGCCCTGACATTGACCTCCGTTGAAGCCCATACGTTTTCATCGACCGCCTTGATGGAAATGGCGTTCTTCGTTGTCTCTGTTGAAGTTTCAGTCTCCTTGGCCACTTCCATGGTCCTTACGTATGCATGGCTTGTGTCGAGTCCGTCGATGACGCCGGCGTACTTGATCTTGACGGTATCGCCTTTCTTGACGGAGCCGGTGCTCTTTGTCTTAAAAGAGTAGTCCTTGCCGTTGCTTGAGATCGTTACAGATTTGTCGTTGTCGATTGATTTGACTTTACCTTCAATGATCGTCACAGCAGCAGCCACGTCGACGACGCGCGTGACTTCACAGCCGGAAGTATCGCCGTTTGAAACCTTGCCCGTGTATTCTACCGTAGCAGTGTCTCCGGCCTTGATGCCGTCTTCTGTTTCGATCTGCGCATTTTCGATATTGAATGTCAGCTCCTGATTTGCTTCAGTGAAAATCGTCAGCTGCGCGTTCTGCAGGTCTTCCACCAGACCCGATACCTGATGGTTCGTATTAACGGCTTCCGTCGTTGTTTCCGGTTCGGGCTGCGGCTCCGGCTCCGGTTCACCGGATGATCCGCACGCCGCGAAGGCGAACACCATCATAACCGCGAGCAGCAATGCAGTGATTTTTTTCATTACTTACGTTCCCCTTTCATACATACTAACTAGCTCATATCTACCTTAATAGTTTAATACAAAAGCAATCCGGCGGGCAATGATTTTGGATTAGTATAACAATTATTTAGATTGTGATTGGCGTTCCTGCTTTTGTGGTAAAATAACTGTTATGGAAGCTGAAGGAGGAAGTAATATGAAGCGGGTCCTGAATCCGGGGACGATGCTGAGCCCAGTTCCGGCGGTGATGGTGAGTTGCGCGCGTCCCGGGGAGAAACCGAATATACTGACGATCGCATGGACCGGGATCATCAATTCCGATCCGCCCATGACGTATATATCCGTGCGGAAGGAGCGCTACTCCTACGATATCATCAAGGAGACAGGGGAGTTCGTGATCAATCTGACCACACAGGCGCTTGCCTTTGCAACAGACTGGTGCGGCGTGAAGTCCGGTCGGGATGTGGACAAGTTCGAAGCGCAGAAGCTGACGGCCGCACCCAGTCAGATCGTGGCGTGCCCGTCCATCGAAGAGTCGCCGGTGAACCTGGAGTGCCGGGTGCGGGACATCATCGAACTCGGCTCCCATGACATGTTCCTGGCTGAGATCGTCAGCGTCTCGGCTGATGAGAAACTGATCGATGAAAAAGGCGCCATCCATCTGGACAGGGCGGGACTCATCGCCTACAGCCACGGCCACTATTTCCCGCTGAAGAAAGCGGAGATCGGCCGCTTCGGCTATTCAGTGATGAAACCAAAGACGAGAAAACGTTACGAGGCGCAAAAGCGCGCGGAATACAGACAGGCGAAACGCGCGGCTGCAAGCCGCAAAGGCAGGAGGGATAAATAATGCGTGCCAGCGGAATTCTGTTACCGGTGTTCTCGCTGCCGTCCGCATGCGGCATCGGGGACCTTTATCAGGAAGCATACAAGTTTATAGACAGGCTGAGCGAAGCGGGGCAGAAGTACTGGCAGGTACTTCCCATCGGACCGGTGAACAAGGAGCTCTGCCCCTACCAGTCAAGCTCCAGCTTCGCAGGGGAAGCGCTGCTGATCTCACTGGAAAAACTGGAGGAGGAAGGTCTTCTGTCAGAGGAAGATGTCCGGGCGGTCAGGGACGCTGACTGCTCGAAGGAGGAACGCCTTCAGATGAAGCGGGAGGCGCTCAGGCGGGCCTTCGACGCCTTCAGCATCAGGCTGCGCAGCGACGAGGAGGGAATGATCCACTATCAGGCCTTCTGCAAGATGGAGGAAACGTGGCTTGAAGATTATGCGTTATATGAAGCGCTGACGGAATTCTTCGGCGAGGGGGACTGGTCCCTGTGGGACGAAGAGATCCGTTCAAGAGACTCGCAGGCCATTGCAGAATGGACAGACAAACTTGCCGAAGCGATCGAGTATTACCGCTGGACCCAGTATGAGTTCTTCAGACAGTGGGACGGGCTCAAGAAGTACGCTCATGCAAAATCCGTCGAGCTCATTGGAGATATTCCGTATTACACTGCTTATGAGAGCGCGGACTGCTGGGCGTTTCCGCAGCTGTTCCAGCTGGACGAAAACGGCGTCTGCGAATTCGAGGCGGGCGCGCCGCCTGACGCCTTCACCGCGAAGGGGCAGTGCTGGGGCAATCCGGTGTACAACTGGGATGCTCACAAAGCGCAGGGGTTCGACTGGTGGATCCGCAGGATCCATCAGCAGCTGCGGTTCTTCGACGTGGTCCGGATCGATCACATGAGAGGCTTCGAATCCTATTATGTGATTCCTGCCGAAACAGAAGAACCTGCCGAAGGGCACTGGGAGAAGGGTCCGGGCATGGAACTGTTCAACGCGGTCAACGCGGCTCTCGGAAACCGCAGATACATCGCAGAGGATCTGGGCTATCTGACAGAGGAAGTCAAGGAGATGATGGCGCAGGCCGGTTATCCGGGCATGAAGATCCTGCAGTTCGCTTTCGACACGGGCGACGAAAACGTATACCTGCCGGTCAATTACGATACGGACAATTCCGTGATCTACACCGGCACACACGACAACGATACGACCGCCGGCTGGTACAGAAAGGCAGAAGACTGGAAGAAACATTTCGTCTCATGGTACCTGCGCGAAAAGTCGGAGATCACACCGGAGCGGAAGGCCGAACTGTTCGGCGTCGCCGAGGAAGCGGATGAAATCATGCCTGCCGAAATGGCTGTTTCCGGGCTCATCGAACTGGCTCACAGCAGCCGCTGCGACACCTGTATCATTCCGATGCAGGATTACCTGCTATTGGGTAGCGACGCCAGGATCAATATTCCGGGCGTGGCAGAAGGGAACTGGCGCTGGCAGATGGATCCGGATGCGTTCACGCCTCAGCTTGCCCAGTCGATCCGGGAGATGACGAAACGGTACAACAGATAAAGAGGATACGCTATAAGAGAAGTTATGCTATAAGAAATCCCCGCGCCTGAGCGCGGGGATCGTTTTTATACTGTGTGTTTTCAGTCTTTCGCATCGCAGCTTGACTCAGCCTTTGACGAGGGCGAGCAGGGCTGCCTTGATCGCTGCCAGCGCGTCGCCGCATGCTGCGGCGCTGTCGCCCTGTGCCATCAGATAGAGCTTGACCTTCGGCTCTGTTCCCGATGGCCGTACGATGGCCTTGGAGCCGCCGGCCAGTTCATAGAACAGCACGTTGGCTTTTGGCAGGCCGGTCGGACAGGTGTCTCCTGTGGCGACATCCGTGATCAGGCCGCTGTCGTAATCGCGGATCTTCTCGATCGGGAATCCGATCTCTGCAGGCGGCTGCTCGCGCAGCTGCTTCATGACTGCCGCCATCTTATCTGATGCGTCGAATCCTTCGAACTGGATGGAGATGACTTCTTCCTTGAAGTAACCGTATTTTTCGTACATCTGCTGCAGGACTTCATAGAGTGTGAGGCCTTTGCCTGCATAGTAGCAGGCCATCTCGCACAGAAGCATCGAAGCGACGATGGCGTCCTTGTCGCGGGCGTAGGTGCCGCTGAGGTAACCGTTGCTCTCCTCGAAACCGAAGAGGAAGGTGTGCTCTCCGTTTGCTTCCCATTCTTTGATCTTCTCGCCGATGTATTTGAAACCGGTGAGCACTTCGACCATAGCCACATCGTTCTTCTCGCAGATCACGTTTGCCATGATCGTGGATACGATGCTCTTGACGGCCGCACTGTTGGCTGCCAGCGTGCCGGCTTCCTTCTTCGCTGTGATGATATAGTCCAGAAGCAGTACGCCCAGCTGGTTTCCGGTGAGCATGATGAACTCGTCTCCGTTTCTGACGACTGCGCCGCAGCGGTCGCCGTCAGGGTCGGTGCCGATGATCAGGTTGGCGTCATGCTGTTTGGCAAGATCGATGGCCAGTCCGAAGGTGTTGATGTTGTCGGGGTTCGGGGAAGCGACCGTCGGGAAGTCTCCGTCGATGACCATCTGCTCCGGAACGGTGATGATGTTCTCCGCGCCCAGGCGTCTGAGGACTTCCGGAACCAGTTTATATCCGGTGCCGTGCAGCGGCGTGTAGATCAGTTTGAAATCCGCGGCTTCCTTAACGGCGGAAGCGCTTGCAGACTGCTCGAGTACGCGGGCGAGATACTTCTCATCCATTTCCTCGCCGAGGATCGTGATGAAACCGTCCGCCTGTGCTTTTGCGAAATCCATGGTCTTGACGTCATCGAAGATGTCGCTCTTCATCATGGAGTCTGCGACCTGCGCTGCGTGTTCGGGCGGCAGCTGCGCGCCGTCCTCCCAGTAGACCTTGTAGCCGTTGTACTCCTTCGGGTTGTGGCTGGCTGTGACGTTGATGCCGGCGATGGAGCCTGTCTCGCGCAGGGCGAAGGACAGTTCCGGCGTCGGTCTGAGGCTTTCGAAGAAATATACGTGGATTCCGTTGGCGGCCAGAACGCCTGCTGCTTCACGGGCGAAAAGGTCGCTGTTGTTTCTGGAATCGTAGGAAATCGTAACGCCGCTTTTGCCTTCCACGCTGCTGGCCTTGATCAGGTCTGCCAGGCCCTGGGTGGCGTAGCGGACAGTGTAGACGTTCATACCGAACAGACCCGCGCACATGATGCCGCGCAGTCCCGCCGTACCGAAATCGAGCGGCTTGCTGAATCTGCCTTCGATCTGTTTCTCATCTCCGGCGATGGCGCGCAGTTCTTCTTTTGTCTGCGCATCGACCACGTCGCTTGCGAGCCAGCGGTCGTATTCTTTTCTGTAATCCATTGTGTATATTCCTCCTTATATCTTTTCCAAAAGCAGTGTGTCCCCGGGGAACATGGCGATGGTGCCTTCGAAGGTGCTGCCGGTCAGTAGATCGGTCCAGCGTCCTTCCAGCGGCAGATGCTGTTCATTTTCGCCGCAGTTGGCGGCTGTGATGATCGGCGCCGCGCCTTCTGTGCCGGAACACTCTGCGTAACGTTCAAAAGCAAACAGCCCCTCTGCAGATGCGATCGTCCGGTATCCGCCGCACCGGTAGAGGCTGCGGGAAGTGCGGAGCGAAGTGATCTTCTTATACCAGCCCAGCAGTTCTATGCATTCGCGGCCCCAGGGGTAGCAGGTCCGGTTGAACGGATCTTTGTAACCTTCCAGGCCGGCTTCGTCGCCGTAGTAAATACACGGTACGCCCGGCAGTGTCATCTGGAGCAGGGAAGCGATTTTAAGAAGCTTGATCCCCTGCGACCATTCCGCATCGCTCATTTTGATATCCGCCTGCAGAGATCTGGACGGCTCGGGCCCCAGATCCACGCCGGCAAGCGCCGTGAGGATCCGGATGCTGTCGTGGGTCCCGAGGACATTCATCAGACAGTGCAGCACTTCCGGCGGATAATTTTCGACAATGGTTTCGACCGTTTCCGCAAGGCCGGCAGCGTTCCCGTAACGTACGAAATCAATGATGGCCGTGCGGAAAGGATAGTTCATGACGGAGTCGAGCCGATTGCCTTCGAAGTAGTTTTTTCGTTCCTCATAGGCGATCTTGTTGGAGGCGTCCTCCCAGACTTCGCCGACGATCAGCGCATCCGGTTTTTCTGCTTTTGCAGCAGCTACCAAAGCGTCCAGGAAATCGACAGGCAGTTCGTCAGCCACATCGAGGCGCCAGCCGGATGCACCGGCGCGCAGCCACTTCCGGATGATGCCGTTTTCACCGGTAATGTATTCCGTATAGGACGGGTCGTGTTTGTTCAGCTTCGGCAGAGTATTGAAATCCCACCAGCAGTCGTAAGTGCCGTCCTCGTGGAAATAATACCAGCTGCGGTATTTGGAATCCGGATTGTTGTAGGCGCCCTGCAGGGTTTTGTCTTCCGCGGCAGGCCCTGTTTTATAGTGATCGTACTTGTCAAAGTACTTGGAATCGGATCCCGTGTGTGCGAAGACCCCGTCGCAGATCACACGCATATCGTAGCGCGCCGCCTCCTCGCAGAGCTTGCGGAAGTCTTCTTCAGTGCCGAACATGGGATCGATCTTCTCGTAATCCCCGGTGTCGTACTTGTGGCTGGAATAGGCTTCGAATATCGGGCTGAGGTAGATGCATGTCACATTGAGTTCAGCCAGATAGGGAAGCTTTTGCCGGATGCCTTCCAGATCCCCTCCGAAAAAATCGTTGTTGTATATTTTGAGATTCTTCGGTTTCCATTCCGGCGTGCCGCCCCAGTCGTGGCGGTTGGTCTTGCCTTCCATTCTGATGCGGGGTCTGCCGGATTTGTGGAACCGGTCTACGAAGACGTGGTAGTAGACGCCGCCGCAGAGCCATTCCGGCGTATCGTACGCCCGGTTGTAGACGGTCTGCTGCCAGGTACACATTGGTCCCGGCTGCATATCCGGCCAATTGCGTATTTTCTGCGCACCGGACCAATCATGCGTCTGCTGTGTGGCAAGCCATCTCCCTTCATTGCTGTGCAGGTGCGAGACACCGGTGATAATAGCATTGTTATGATCGCCCTTGCCGATGTACAGCAGCCTGTCTTCTGTAAGCACTTCGAAATGATACCAGTAAAGACCAGTATCTTGGATCCTGCAGGTTACAGCGTATTCAAGGAAATCTGTTTCCTCACCAGATGCACCGCTGCACATTTCGTAACACGCCGGCGTATCGTGCCTGTCGTATTTCACAACAAGACAGACCCCAAGAGGCTTCAGATCGCACGCGATCTGAAGCCGGAACGTCAGCTCTGTGCCTGCTTTGACGGCGCCTTGCGGTGATTTGAAATATTTATCTCTCGAGTCAAATACTATATCAGCCTTTTTCAAATAATGATCCTTTCTCCCTGTTCCGACGGTCTAGATCACAGACCCTTTCTTCACATAGAACGGATGGGTGATGTATCCGGAAAGCAGTCTCTTGTCATGGATGACGACGTTCTTATCCAGTACAGCGTAGTTGAGCACAGCGCCTTCGCCGATGGTGCAGTCCTGATTGATAACGCAGTTTTCGACGACAGCGCCTTTTTTGATATGCACGCCTCTGAAAATAATGGAGTTTCTGACCGTTCCTTCAATGACAGAGCCTGCCGCGATCATGGAATTGGCCGCATCGGACCCCTCGCCGTAGAAGGCCGGGGAGCTGTTGCCTGCTCTTGTGATGATCGGCCGGAGTTCCTGTCCGAACAGTTCCTTTCTGATATCGGCATCCAGCAGATCCAGATTGCTCTCCAGATAGGAAGAGATCGTGTCGATAAACAGGAGCGTTTCATCGGTAACGTAAGCCATGACTTTTGAATCCTTGAGCATCGGGACCAGAATGTCTTTTCTCAGGCTGACCAGTTCATGTTCGACGGAGTCTTCCAAAAGCTCCAGCAGATCTTCCCGTCCCATGATGTATGCGTTTACGCCCATGTATGCGTCCGGCGTGACTTCCTCGCGGATGATGATATCCGTGATTCTGTTATCCGCGTCAAGCTTATACTCTGTTGTCGGAACGCCGCCTTTCTTGTTGCGCGGATTCTTCGTGCAAAGGCAGGTGAAGCGTGCGCCGCTCTTGATGTGATAATCCAGCATGTCGGCGTAATCGATGTTGCCGATTGCGTTGCAACAGGTGAAGAGCACATATGGCTCGGTTGCCTGCTTGATATAGTAAATGTTCGCCTGCAGCGCTTCCAGTACGTTTTCATAGCGGACCTCACCGCCGCTGAATGAGAACGGAGGAAGCACGCTGAGTCCTGATTTTCTCCTGTTCAGATCCCACTCGCCGCCGTAACGGACATGACCCATGAGGCTCTCGTATTTCGTTGTAGCCACCACGCCGATATTGCGGATGCCGGAATTGGTCATGTTGGAAATGAAAAAGTCTATAATGCGGTATCTGGCGCCAAAGGGCACTGCTGCAAAGGTCCGTTTCGCTGTAAGCTCGTTGACATCAGCATCATGCTCATCGGCAAAAATAAGTCCAAGCATATTCATGTCCTACACCTCCTACTTCTCTACAGTGGTTCCTGCAGCAATAACGGTCAGTTCTGTCTGCTCCTTGTCGCCGCCGACTTTCGCGCCGGCGCAGATGCGGACATCCCGGTCGATGATGGCGTATTCAACGGATGCGCCTTTTTCAATGACCACGTTGTTCATGATGACGCAGTCTTTGACGACAGCGCCTTCTTCGATGGTGATGTTGCTTCCCAGAACAGAGTCGGAAACCTGTCCGTCGATCTCATTTCCTGCTGCGCAGTTGCAGTTGTGCAGACTGGCGTGCTCACCCAGGTAAGTTGGGTACTGGAAGTCATGGCGATAGTAGATGCGCCATCCGTCGTCGTTGAGCCAAAGCACAGGATCGTCGCCGAGGGTATCCATGTTCGCGCTCCAATAGGAAGAGAGCGTTCCGACATCCCGCCAGTAGCCTTTGTAGAGATACGCATGCAGTTTCTCGCCGCCTGCCAGCATAAGCGGAATGACGTTCTTGCCGAAGTCGTTTTCTGAATCCGGATTCTGTTCATCTTCTTCCAGATACTTAAAGAGTTTATCTGTACTGAACACATATACGCCCATGGAAGCCAGCGTGCTTTTCGGGTGCGCCGGTTTCTCAGCGAATTCCGTGATCCTGCCGGTTTCGTCGGTGCTCATGATTCCAAAGCGGCTTGCCTCTTCAAGAGGAACATCCATGACGGCGATGGTGCAGTCCGCATCGTTGTCGATATGCTCCTGAAGCATGATGTCATAGTTCATCTTGTAGATGTGGTCGCCGGACAGAACGACGATGTAGTCCGGGTTATAGTTGGAGATGAACTTCCTGTTCTGGTAGATCGCGTTGGCAGTTCCCTTGAACCAGTCGCCGCCCTTTGCAGCCTGGTAAGGCGGCAGGACGTGGAGTCCGCCGTAGTTCAGATCCAGATCCCACGGATCGCCTGTACCCAGATAATCGTTCAGCTCCAGAGGCTGATACTGTGTCAGCACGCCAACTGTATCAATTCCGGAATTGACACAGTTGGAAAGAGAGAAATCGATGATCCTATACCTTCCGCCGAATGGAACCGCCGGCTTCGCCACGTTTTCTGTCAGTGGCGCCAGACGGCTTCCCTGTCCTCCGGCGAGGAGCATTGCTATGCATTTTTTCTTTCTCGCCATGTTTCTTTTCCTCCTTTGGTTTTAAAACAATCGCCGACAGGGCAGGAAGGGAGAGTTCGATATGGTACTCGTAACCATTCCAGCCCACAGGCTGTACTTCATATGTTAAAGCGGACCGTTTCCCGGCGCCGCCATACGAAACTGCGTCTGTATCGATCAGCGTCACATACTCATCTCCGCAAGGCACGCCGACTTTGTAGTGCTCCAGATCCTTGCCCGAAAGATTCAGGCAGATGACGAGAGGGGTTTCTTCTTCTGCTTTGGCTTCTGCGGGCTCGGATACCTTTGCGGCTGGTGCTTCTGTGTCGGACGTTTCCGCATCGGGCGTTTCCGCATTGGAAACTTTTGCATTGGCTTCATACCGCATGAAGGTGATGACGTTGTCGTCGATGTTCCCGCCGTCGATCCACCGGAAACCATCCGGCGTATCGTCGCCGCGCCAGAGCGCCGGCTCCCGCAGGTACATGTAATTCAGATCGCGGACAAATTCCCAGGCCTGCCTGTGCTTGTCATAATCAAGCAAAAGCCAGTCAAGCTGCTGGGCCTCATTCCATTCGATGAACTGGGCGAATTCTGTGCCCATGAAGGTGAGTTTCTTGCCCGGATGGGTGATCATGTATGCCATGAAGGTACGGTAGCCGTCGAACTTGCGGTCATACTCGCCGGGCATTTTGTCGAGGAGAGACTTCTTGCCGTGAACCACTTCGTCGTGGGAAATCGGCAGGATGAAGTTCTCGCTCCAGGCGTAATGCAGGGAGAAGATCAGTTTGCCGTGGATATCCCGGCGGAAGACGGGGTCGGACTGGAAGTATTCGAGCTCGTCGTTCATCCATCCCATGTTCCACTTGAAGTTGAAACCGAGGCCGCCGTCATGAGGCGGCTTGGTGATCATCGGAAAAGCGGTGGATTCTTCCGCCACTGTGATGACACCCGGGAAGTTGGTCAGAACATCCTGGTTCATGCGCTGGAGGAACTTGATCGCTTCTTTGTTCTCGACGCCGCCGTCTTCGTTCGGCATCCATTCTCCAAACTCGCGGCCGTAGTTCAGATAGATCATGGCCGCGACTGCGTCTACGCGGAGTCCGTCCACATGGAACTGCTCACACCAGTAGAAAGCGTTGGAAACAAGGAAGCTGATGACTTCCGGTCTGCCGAAATCGAAGGCCAGCGTGCCCCACCCTTTGTGTTCTGCTTTCAGTTTATCTGTATATTCATAGAGGGGCTGTCCGTCGAATGCGGCCAGTCCGTATTCATCTTTCGGGAAGTGGGCCGGGACCCAGTCCATGATCACGCCGATCCCGCTGCGGTGGGCCATATCGATCAGATACTGCAGTTCTTCCGGGCGGCCGTATCTGGATGTGGGACTGTAATACCCCGTGACCTGATAACCCCAGGATCCGTCGAAAGGATGCTCCATCACTGGCAGCAGTTCGATGTGCGTGTAACCCATGCCTTTGACGTACTCGATCAGAGAATCTGCAGTCTCCTTATACGTCATAGGGGTTCCGTCATCATGACGTCTCCATGAGCCCAGGTGCACTTCGTAGATGTTTACAGGCGACTTGTAGATGTTTTTGCTTTTGCGCTGCTCCATCCATTCGCCGTCGGCCCATTCGAAGGCTGCATATGGGTCATATATTATAGAAGCCCGCTGGTTGTCGGCGGATCCGTTTTCTGAGAAGAAGGCGTACGGGTCGGCCTTCCAGACAGTACGCGTCCTGCCTTCGTCCGGGTGCTCTGCAGTCACCGCAAACTTGTAAAGATCGCCTGCCTTTGCATCAGGAGAAAAAGCCTCCCAGATCTCCGGATCGTCTTCGAGCTGCTTCATCGGGCAAGCCGAAAGCTCCCAGTCGTTGAAGCTGCCGACGACCGCGACGGACTCTGCCCGGGGCGCCCAGACGCGGAAACAGATACCTGCTTCCGGCTCCGCCGTGATATGCGCGCCGAGAAATTCATATGATCTGTAGTTCGCACCGTGGTGGAACAGGTATTTGTGTTCGGATATTTTCTGATTCATCTGACAGCCCCCTTAGGTATACTTACTTTATTGTATACTGTATTAACAAATGATGCAACTTAATAGGCAT
Source organism: uncultured Eubacteriales bacterium (assembly GCA_902786815.1). GTDB lineage: Bacteria > Bacillota > Clostridia > Peptostreptococcales > Anaerovoracaceae > Lentihominibacter. The sequence continues at coordinate 79,191 of CADADV010000002.1, read as the reverse complement.
GGCAATACGTAACATATTGTTTGGCAAAACTACACAATACCTTGAAAAAGGATGGTAATAATTGATTTGCGGTCGGTGCAGTTCCTCCCCCGAGCCATGGCGGGGCCGTGCCAGGGGCGTGCCAGGGGCGTGCCAGGGTCGTGCGGTGTAAAAATCGCGGTGTTCACAGTCGTTTTTCATCCCATATTTTTCCATCCTCGAATTGTCTCTCAAATCCGGACAATTTGATGTAATAATTGCGAATAATGAGGTGAAAATTCACCACATATCATGCGTGTTTTACATTTTGATACAATCCATCCGGAAGAATTTGGAAATAATATCCAAATGATTGGCGTTTGGACGATTCACAAGCAGCAGATAGTGAGTTTTTGATGAAAAACCGCTCATAATTACACCCAAATTACATCTTAAGATACGATTTGCGATGCGATTGGAGACGCGACTGCGATGTGGATCTTCCGTGTGGTACACATTCTCCCTGTCGCAGGATGTTTTCGCAAAATGATGTTGACGAAAAAAACAATGAGAAGTAATATAGATGATTATTGGAACAAAAATAACTGATCTGATCAGTTTCTATTAGACAAAAAAAGAATGAAAGAAGGAAAAAAGGATGGAACAGAAGAAAAAAAGAAATGTTATCGTCGGACAGTCCGGAGGACCGACCGCTGCGATCAATTCCTCCCTGGCCGGCGTTTACAGAACGGCTAAGGACCGCGGGTACAACAAGGTGTATGGAATGCTGCACGGTATCCAGGGATTTATGGAAGGAAGGTATATCGATTTATCAGAACATATCAAGACAGGACTCGATGAGGAACTGCTGAAGCGCACCCCGTCAGCTTATCTGGGGACATGCCGCTATAAGCTTCCGGATATCTATGAGGACAAGCCGCTCTATGAAGAACTCTTCAAAACACTGGATGAGCTCGAGATCGACTGCTTCATCTACATCGGCGGAAATGACTCCATGGATACGATCAAGAAACTGTCTGATTACGCCATCGTCACAGGTTCCGACATCCGTTTCGTAGGATGCCCGAAGACCATCGACAACGACCTGGCGCTGACAGACCACACGCCGGGATACGGCTCCGCTGCCAAATACATCGGCACATCCGTCAAGGAAATCATCCGTGACGGTTGGAGTCTGGAAACACTGCACGGCCAGATCCTCATCGTAGAGATCATGGGCAGAGACGCCGGATGGCTCACAGGAGCGTCAGTCCTGTCCAAAGGCGAAGACTGCGACGGACCGGATGCGATCTACCTGCCGGAGATCGATTTCGATATCAATGAGTTCGTTAACAAGTGCAGAGGACTTCTTGAAAACAAAGCATCTGTCGTCATCGCGGTTTCCGAAGGAATCCACCTGGCAGACGGAACTTATGTCAGCGAGCTGGGCAACGTGATCGAATACGTCGACGCTTTCGGACACAAGCAGCTGACAGGAACAGCCAGATATCTGTGTGAGATCCTCTCCGAGCAGATTGGCTGCAAGACGAGAGCTATCGAGCTGTCCACACTCCAGAGAGCGGCCAGCCACTGCGCTTCCCGTATCGATATCCTGGAAGCTTTCGAAGTAGGCGGCGCTGCTATGAAGGCTGCCGACGAAGGCGACAGCGGCAAGATGGTCGTCATCGAGAGACTCTCCGATGACCCGTACCAGGCAGGAACGGCAGTCAAGGACGTGCACAAGATCGCCAACGATGAAAGACTCGTACCAAGAGAGTGGATCAACGAAGAAGGAACCTATGTGACAAACGAATTCATCACTTACGTCAAACCGCTGATCCAGGGCGATGTGGCTCCGATCATGGTCGATGGAATCCCACGGCACCTGTACGTTCCGGGTTATCAGGAACTCTTGTAAAACTGTACAGACTTCGGATTGTCGTAGTTATGTTGTTGAAACAGCAACATAACTACGACTTTTTGTTTGTGATCAAGCGAGCTGAGAGCTTCCGACAAGGGAACTCATAGTTTCAAGGTCAATCGGTCACAAAAACTACTACAATCCGAAATTTCTGCACTGCCAGCCAGTGTCCGTCTGCTCGGTTCTGACGAAAAACGAGCGAAAATGACTCAAAAATGACCGAGTTTGACCGATTCGTGATTGACTTTGATCGATTCGGAGCGTATAATGACTGCAGAAGCGGAGGTAAAGCAAATGCTTCAGTACGAACGTTTTGAAAAAATTATAGATATGCTCCGGCAGCAGCCGTCGGTCAGAGTGACGGATCTGGTGCCGATTCTCGACGCCAGCGAGTCGACGATCCGGCGAGATATCGCGGAACTGGATAAAGAAGGCAGGCTCCGTAAGGTCTTCGGAGGCGCTGTCGCCCTGGAAGCCAAACGGCCGGGAAACGGCAGTAACGGCACGGCTGGCGCTGATACTGCGCGCAAAGTCAACGTGCAGCACAAGGATATCGATGCAAAAGCAAAGATCCGCGTGGACGAAAAAACAAAAGTAGCTGTCCGTGCGGCAGCTTTGATCGAAGAGGGCGATCTTGTCTACATCGACGCAGGAACGACGACCGGAAGCATGATAGAACACATCGACTGCTATTCGGCAACGTATGTGACGAACGGTGTCCGGCACGCCATCGATCTTGCAGAGAGAGGATTCAGGACCTATCTTCTGTCCGGTCTGATAAAGGCTTCCACAGAAGCGATCATAGGCTACGACGCCGTAGACAGTCTGAAGAAATACCATTTTGACAAGTGCTTCATCGGAACAGACGGGATCGATCAGGAAAACGGTCTGACAACGCTGGACATTGAGGAATCCATGGTAAAGACAGAAGTCATCAGACGTTCGGGGAAGGTTTATGTTCTTGCCGACAGCAGCAAGTTCGGTCTCGTAGCGAGAATCAAGTTCGCTCCGCTGGAAGCAGGAACGATCATCACAGATCAGCTGCCGAACCAGGGGTTCCGGTCCCAGACAGAGATCATCGATCTTTCCGATGAGGAAGAAAGAGCCCACTCATAATAATCGTTATCGATAAAGTCTAAAATAAAATTCATAATAAGTAGGAGGAAAACAAAATGACTAAAATTGCAATCAATGGATTTGGACGTATCGGACGTCTCGCATTCAGGAAGGTGTTCGAGGATCCGGAGTGTGAAATCGTGGCAATCAACGATCTGACCAGCCCGGCAATGCTGGCGCACCTGCTTAAGTATGACAGTGTGCAGGGAAGATACTCTGCCAGCCATGATGTTACAAATGACGACAATTCCATTACAGTAGATGGTAAGAAGATCCCGATCTTCAGTGAGTCAGATGCAGCGAACCTGCCGTGGGGAGAATACGATGTAGATATCGTACTCGAGTGCACAGGCTTCTATACTTCAAAGGCAAAATCACAGGCTCATATCGACGCAGGCGCGAAGAAGGTCCTGATTTCAGCACCGGCAGGAAATGATCTGCCGACGATCGTATACGGCGTAAACCATGAGACACTGACAAAGGACGACAACATCGTATCCGGCGCTTCCTGCACCACCAACTGCCTGGCTCCGATGGCCAAGGTCCTCGCAGGATACAGAGAAGTGAGAACAGGATTTATGACGACGATCCACGCTTACACCGGCGACCAGATGCTGCTGGACGGACCGCACAGAAAGGGTGACTTCAGACGTGCGAGAGCCGGCGCCATCAACATCGTTCCGAACTCAACAGGCGCTGCAAAAGCAATCGGTCTGGTTATTCCGGAACTTGACGGTAAGCTCATCGGTTCCGCTCAGAGAGTTCCTGTTCCATCAGGGTCCATCACGATCCTCGACGCAACACTGAAGGACATGACAGACTCCGTCAGCGTGGAGGGCATCAACGAAGCTATGAAGGCTGCGGCTTCTGAGTCATTCGGATATACAGAAGAAGAACTGGTATCCAGCGACATCATCGGCATCAGCTACGGATCCCTCTTCGACGCCACACAGACATTGGCAGAGAAGTGCGGCACACATATCTACGAAGTCAGAATCGTAGCATGGTATGATAACGAAATGAGCTATGTGCACCAGCTCATCAGAACCATGAAGCACCTGGGAACCCTTGTATAAATCGCTTAGACAGGGGGAATGAACATGGATAATACTAAAGAAAAAACAAAGGTACTCGTCGCCTCGCCGGAGGTCATGCCCTTCGGCGGGACCGGCGGGCTTGGAGAAGTTGCAGGCTCCCTTCCCAGAGCGGTCAACCACATGGAGGACTCTGAGATCGAATGCAGGGTCATCATGCCTTTGTACGGCTCGGTGAAACCGGAGTGGCGTGAGAAGATGACGTTCCTTGGGTATAAGGATATTCCCGTTGCCTGGCGCAGCCAGTACATGGGTATCTTTGAACTTGAGAAGGATGGAGTGATCTACTACTTCGTTGACAATGAGTATTACTTCAAACGCAACAAGTTCTATGGTTTCTATGATGACTGCGAGAGATTCTCGTTCTTCAGCCGCGCTGTGATCGAGAGTGCTGATATCACAGGATTTGCGCCGGATATCATCCACGCCAACGACTGGCAGACGGCGCTGGCGGTCGTTTTCGCAAAGACGGTCTATGCGGAACGGGGAATCAAAGCCGTTTTCACCATCCACAATGTGGAGTACCAGGGCAGATACGGCAAGGACGTGCTGGGCGAATGCATCGGCATCGATGATGCCGATAACCACTATCTGATGAAGGACGGCGATGTCAATCTGATGAAGGGTGCGATCCTGCTGGCGGATCTGATCACGACTGTCAGCCCGACTTATGCACGCGAACTGACGTATCCGGTCAGTGCGTTTGGAATGGACAGCGTCATCAGAGATAACGAATACAAGATGATCGGCATCCTGAACGGCATCGATACGGTGAGTTACGATCCAACCAATGATCCGTTCTTAGGCTATTCTTATTCCTCAGCAAATATCAGAGGTAAGAGATGGTGCAAACGCGCCCTCCAGAAGAGACTCGGACTGCAGCTGACAGATGCGCCGATGGTGACTATGATTTCGCGCCTCGTGGCACCGAAAGGTGTGGACATCATCGCGGACATCATGGATAATCTGCTGGCAAACACCGATATGCAGTTTGTGATGCTGGGTACCGGCGACGCGGGATATGAGGACTATTTCAGAGGCCTGCAGTACCGTTATCCGGAGAAGGTTCGGTCTTTGATCGAGTTCAATACGAAGACAGCGCATGAAATCTACGCTGCAGGCGACATGCTCCTGATGCCTTCGAGAAGCGAGGCGTGCGGACTGGCGCAGATGATCGGATGCCGCTACGGCAATACGCCGATCGTGCGGCTGACCGGCGGACTTGCAGATTCAATCCAGGAGTGGGACGGCGAAAACGGAAACGGATTCACATTCTTCGAATTCAACGGCGGAGAACTGGAATATGCAATCCGCAGAGCCCTCAATCTCTATGGGGACAGAAAGAAATGGAACACGATGGTGAAGCACATTATGGATGAAGACTTCACCTGGGAGAGATCGGCGAAAGAGTATAGTAAACTTTACGGAGAACTAAAATAAACAGTTATGAAAAGCAGAAAGCGAATAATTGAAAACAAAAGAAAATTAGATGTTGTATTAAACGATTATCTGGAAGACCGGCTTCATACAAGTTTTGAAGACGCAACCGCGGAACAGATCTATAAAGCGCTGGCGAGAATCGTGAACCGGGAGCTGCAGAACCGTTATGTGGAGTTCAAGAAAAAGAAAAACAAAGCAGAATTAACATCTTCAGGCAAGAAAAAGATCTATTATGTCTGCATGGAATTCCTCATGGGGCAGTCTCTGAAGAACGCGCTGTACTGTCTCGGTGAGATGGACACTGTTCAGAAACTGGTCGAGAGCAAAGGCCTTTCGCTTGATGACATCTTCGACTGCGAGCCGGATGCAGGGTTGGGCAACGGCGGTCTGGGAAGACTTGCCGCATGTTTCCTGTCCGCTATGGCTACAGGGAACTACGATGCAACGGGGTTCTCGCTGCGGTATGAATACGGTCTGTTCAAGCAGATGATCGAGGACGGCTGGCAGGTCGAAATGCCGGACAACTGGATCCCCGGCGGCGGCGTGTGGCTCAACAAGAGAGACGACGACCCGTTCTATGTGAACTTTTACGGACGTTACACCGAATGGTGGGACGAGAAGGGTCTGCAGTTTTCACTGGATGAACCGCAGGTGGTCAAAGCCATCCCTTATGATATGTACGTGCCGGGCGCAGGCAATGACGCCGTATGCAAACTGAGACTGTGGCGCGCCATCGACTCGGAAGGTTTCGATATGAAGAGCTTCAACAGCGGCGACTTCACGAAGGCGGCCCAGAGGAACAACCGGGCGGAAGCGATCACCAAGGTCCTGTATCCGCCTGACAATATCGAAGAGGGCAAGGAACTGCGTCTGAAGCAGCAGTACTTCATGGTTTCCGCATCCTGTCAGAACATCGTCCGCGACCACATGCAGCTTTACGGAAATCTGGACAACTTCCATCTGAAGAATGTGATCCATATCAACGATACCCATCCGGCGCTTTGCATCCCGGAACTGATGAGGATCTTTATGGATGAGTACGGCTGCTCCTGGGATTACGCCTGGGAAAGAGTGGTCGGTTCAGTTTCCTACACGAACCACACAGTGCTGGCAGAGGCGCTGGAGAAGTGGAAGACTTCCCAGGTCCAGGCACTGATGCCGCGCGTGTTCTCCATCATTTCGGAGATCGACCGCAGGTTCCGCGAGTTCATGTATTCCAAGTTCCCGGGAGACCACGGCAAGGTCGACTACACGGCAGTGCTCGGAAACGGACAGGTCCGCATGGCGAATCTGTCAGTCATCGGATCGCACAAAGTCAACGGCGTATCCGCCCTGCACTCGCAGATCCTCAAGGATGATCTGTTCCATGACTTTTTCCTTGTACAGCCGGATAAATTCACCAACGTCACCAACGGCATCGCATACAGAAGATGGCTTTGTCAGTCTAATCCGAAGCTGGCTCAGCTCATCGACGACTGCATCGGCAAAAACTACCGCAAGGACGACCGCAGGCTGGAGGACTTCTTCCGGTTCCGGGACGATCCGGCTGTATGCGAGAAGCTGGAAGAAATCAAACGCGAGAACAAAGCGCGTTTTGCCGATAAGATCAAGAAGGCTTCCGGGAAAGAGGTCGATCCTGATTCCATCTTTATCGTGCAGGCTAAGCGGCTCCATGAATACAAGCGGCAGCTCATGAACGCGCTCAGGATCATCAGCCGCTATCAGATGCTGCAGGACAATCCTGATATGGATATGAGACCGGAAACGTATCTGTTCGCTGCCAAGGCGGCGCCGAGCTACTTCCTGGCAAAGGAAGTCATCCGGCTGATCTGCAAACTGAGCGAAGAGATCGACCGCAACCCGAAGATCGCATCGAAACTGAAGGTCGTCTTCCTGGAAAACTACAGCGTTTCCATGGCGGAGGGTCTCATGCCTGCAACGGAGATCTCCGAGCAGATCTCACTGGCAGGAAAAGAGGCTAGCGGTACCGGAAACATGAAGATGATGATCAACGGCGCAGTGACGATCGGAACCCTCGACGGCGCGAATGTCGAGATCCGGGAAGCAGTAGGACCGGACAGCATCTTTATCTTCGGCAAACGTGAAAACGAGGTGCGGGAGATTCTGCAGCACGGATACAATGCTTACCAGGTCTATGAGAGCGATCCTGTCCTGAAGCGTGCGGTGGATTCACTGGAAGGCGGATTCGCCGGTCAGAGTTTCGATAACCTCAAGAGTTATCTGCTCTATCCGTCGTACAGCATTGCCGATCCGTATATGTGCCTGCTCGATTTCGAGGATTACTGCAGAGCTCATGATGACATCCAGGCAGCCTATGAAGACCGTGCAAGATGGAACACCATGTCCATTGAGAACATCGCCAAGGCAGCCAGATTCGCAGCTGACCGCAGCATCCGCGATTATGCAGACCGCATCTGGAACACAACAGGTATTTAATAATGAAAGCAACGAAAATAATTTGTACGTTAGGCCCTGCCAGCAGTGACAAGCAGGTCATGAAAGAAATGCTCGCCGCGGGAATGAACGTGGCGAGATTCAATTTCTCCCATGGCAGCTATGAGGAACACCTGGAGAAGATGAAAACATTCCGCGAGGCATGCAGGGAAACAGGGGTCCCGGCGGCAGTGCTGCTGGATACCAAGGGCCCTGAAATACGCCTGGGGGCTTTTGCAGATGATAAAGTATCCGTAAGCAAAGGCCAGAAATTCGTGCTGCGCGGATCGGATGATCAGCCGGGAACAGCAGAGGGCGTCGGGATCTCCTACAAGGGTCTGGCGGCGCTTGTCAGCCCGGGGACACTGATCCTGATCGACGACGGCAAGGTGCGCATGGAAGTCGATGAAGTCAAAGACGGTGACATCTTCTGCACATCAAAAGACGATGGCATTTTGAGTACGAAGAAGGGCGTCAATGTCCCCGATGTCCATCTCGAAATGGACTATCTGTCGGAGAAAGACCGGGCGGATCTTCTCTTTGGTATTGAAAATGATGTGGACTATGTGGCTGCATCTTTCGTGAGAACGGTCGAGGATGTGAACGATGTCAGACGTTTTCTGGACTGGAATGGAGGAAAGAACATCGACATCATCTCAAAGATCGAAAACCCGGAAGGCATCCGCAATTTCGATGAGATTCTGGCAGCGTCTGACGGGATCATGATCGCCCGGGGCGATATGGGCGTGGAAGTGGATTATGCAACACTGCCGGGAATTCAGAAAATGTTCATATACAAATGCAACAAAGCGGGAAAGCCGGTCATTACAGCAACGCAGATGCTGGAGTCCATGGTCAATGAACCGACGCCGACAAGGGCTGAGATCACCGACGTTGCCAACGCGGTGTTTGACGGGACATCAGCGACCATGCTCTCCGGCGAGAGCGCCGCAGGGAAATACCCGGTGAGGGCTGTGGAAGTGATGACCAGGATCCTGGAGCAGGCGGAGCACGATCTGAATGCGTCCCCGCTCAGAAGGGACATCGGTCAGATGCATGAAACGATGATCGAAGATGGCGAGGCAGATCTCTCAACTGCGATCGGTCACGCCGCCTGCCAGGCTGCGAACGATATCGGTGCGAAGGCATTGATTGCGATCACTCAATCCGGGTATACCGCGAAAATGATGGCAAAATACCATCCGCAGCAGCCGATCGTCGGGGCGACGCCTTCAGACAAAGCGTACCGGAAACTGGCTCTGGTAAGGAACGTCTATCCCGTAATGACGGAATCCGTTTATGATTGGGATCAGCTGCTGGATGAAGCAACACGTGCAGCGGCCAGGGAGGGCTTCATCACCGACGGTGACCGCATCGTGATCAGCGCCGGACTGCCGCTGAATGTATCCGGCAACACCAACACCATCAAAGTAGAAACAGTAGCGACAAAAGCATAGGATTATCAGATAGCTGTTATCGGACATTTCGCGAAGAGAATCAGGATAAAACCCTTTGAAGTTTTGCTGCGGTATGTTAGAATGACACAAATTTTAGTTTAGGAGGAAACAGCAAGTGAGTCTGGTACAGAAGTATGGAGCTGATTATCTGAAGAATATGGACGACATGATCCGGATCGCAGATTATGTGGCAGAGCACAAAGAGCAGCTGGAAGGGCTGGTTCTGGTAACGGCAGCCATGCATGATATTGCGAGCGAGATGATGGAAAGAGCGGAAGTCTTCCGGGAAGGCGTAGGCAAACCGGAACTGGACGCTCTGTTCTCTGCGAGCGAATACCAGACAGCAGCGCTGATGGCAAGCGCGCTGGAGCAGAGAGGCGTAGCAGCCCGCGTGATCAGGGACATACGCGGACATTCCCTGAGCGCACTGGAGATCGAAAGCGGCAAACACGAGATCGTTCTGACGGACATCGAGAAAGCCCTTGACCAGGGCGTCGTGCCTGTGGTCGCAGGCTTCCAGGGAATCGGAGATTATACCATGAAAGACAATCTCGGCAGATTCGGCGCCGCTGCGACAGCAGTCGCCATCGCCGGCGCACTGGGGTGCGACTGCGAGCTGTACGGAATCACGAAGAAGGTCTATGTGCTTGATCCGCGTACGACAGAATCGCGTAAGAAATTCGATCTGATCAGTTACGATGAAGCATTGGAGATGACCATGCTCGGCGAAGGCGATCTGGAAGCAGACGCGCTGGAACTCGCCCATATGCTCGATGTCAAAGTCTATGTCGGGCCTGCATTCGAAGAAGAAAAAACAGGAGGAACATATATCGTGAACAGGAATCTTATCGTTGGTGAAGCGGCCGTTAGCGGTATCAGCACTTATGAAGACGTTGTGATCTATACGATCAAGGGCATCCCCAATCAGGGAGATGAGATCGCGGAACTGTTTGAACTTCTCGGTGAACTGAAGGTCAATCTGAATGTGATCTCCCAGCAGCCATACCAGGAAGATACTTCTGTCGTTTCCTTCAGCTGCGAAAAAGGCGACATCGAACGGATCGACAACGCCCTGGCCATCAACGCCAGATTCAATACGCTGGAGACAGAGAAGCAGGACAATATCTGCATGCTCTCACTCGTCGGCGTAGGCATGGCGACTCATGTGGGCGTCGCAGGCAAAGTCTTCGCGACACTGGCGGAAAACGATATTCCTCATTACAACATCACCACTTCGGAGATCTCCATCTCCGCAACCATCGATGCAGAGAATCTGTCGCAGGCCGTCGTGGCCCTGGCGGAGGCCTTTAAACTTTAAGAAAAGGCCGGAAGCGCAGATAGAAGATACAGGAAACAGCTTGCTGCCTGCAGGCTGTTTTTTGATGGTTTTTCTTCCTATTTTACGACGCCTCTGATAGAATATCTTATGTCAGAAGGGGCATCATCCGAAGATGAGGTGGAATTATGAGCAGACAATTACGCGGCAGCATCATGCTGTTTATGACGGCGCTGATATGGGGTACCGCTTTTGTTGCACAGAAGAGCGGTATGGATACAATGCCTCCGATCGCGTTCAACGGCATCCGTACCCTGATCGGCGGGATCGCGCTGCTGCCTGTTATCTATATCATGGGCAGGATCGCGAAGAAAAAGGGGACCTATCATGAAGAGACGCCCCGGGAAAAGAAGACGCTCTGGATCGGCGGGGTATGCTGCGGCATCGCGCTGATGCTGGCAGGGAACATCCAGCAGATCGGCATGTGCTACACGTCAGCCGGCAAGACAGGGTTCATCACAGCGCTGTATGTGATCCTCGTTCCTCTTCTGGGGCTGATCCTGCGGAAGAAGATCCGGCCGATCTTCTGGGCCTGTGTGGCCGCATCGGCAGTTGGTCTCTACCTTCTGTGCATTCCGGCAGACGGGGGATTCGGGGAAGTCAACAAGGGAGACCTGATCATCCTGCTGTGTTCCCTGATGTTCGCGTTTCACATCCTGACGATCGACTACTTCTCACCGAAGGTCGACGGCGTCAAGATGTCCTGTATCCAGTTTTTTGTAGCAGGAGGAATCTCGTGTATCCTGGCGCCGATCATTGATCCTGCACTGGGATTTGCGATCCCGGGTCTTTCCAACGTCCTCGCCTGCTGGTTCAATATTCTGTATGCCGGGATCATGTCCTGCGGCGTTGCTTACACGTTCCAGGTCGTGGCCCAGGCTGATGTGGAGCCGACCCTGGCGTCCATGCTGCTGTGTCTGGAATCCGTTTTCGCGGTGCTGGCTGGCGCCGTGATCCTGGGAGAAGCCATGGGAGTCAGAGAAATCATCGGCTGCGTGCTGATGTTTGCGGCTATCGTCGTCGCCCAGCTCCCTTCCAGGGAACCAGATGCAGAGATAGGAAAGCAGGTGTGATGTCACAGCAGGGAATCATATTCGATATCCAGAGATTTACGATCAGCGACGGACCGGGCATGCGGACGGAAGTCTTCCTGAAGGGGTGCCCGCTCCGGTGCAGATGGTGCAGCAATCCGGAAGGACTGTCGCAGACGCTCCAGCCCGGCGTTTACAGCGCGAAATGCATAGCACGCGAAAACTGCGGCGATTGCCTGGCAGTGTGTGCGCATGACGCGCTTGTTTTTTCGGAAGGGAAACTGTCAGGCATCGACCGGGAGAGGTGCGTCGGCTGTTTCCGGTGCGCTGAAGCGTGCCCGGCGGACGCCATCCGTAAATGGGGGCAGGTCATGTCTGCTGCGGACTGCATGGAAATCATCCGGCGGGACAAGGCGTTTTATGACCGCTCCGGCGGCGGCGTGACCCTGTCCGGCGGCGAGCCCCTCATGCAGAGCGATTTCGCCGCGCAGCTGCTCAGGGCATGCAAAGAAGAAGGATTCCATACCTGCTGCGATACAGCGCTGCAGGCAAAGTGGGAGAATGTGGAACAGATCCTGCCCTATACGGACCTGATCATCTCAGACATCAAACACATGGACGGCCGGCAGCACAAGGAGTACACCGGCGTTTCGAACGAAAGGATCCTGGACAATCTGCGCAGACTCAGCCGTACGGAAACGCAGATCATCCTGCGGATCCCCGTGATACCAGGTGTGAACGACAATGATGACAACATAGAAAAAACCGCGGACTTCATTCTCCGTGATATGGGCGGAAGGGTGGAGACTCTGCAGCTTCTGAGTTATATGCGTCTGGGGCTGGAGAAATACCAGTCGCTGGGCATGGCGTACGGAATGGACGGAATGACCTTCGACCGAGGGTCGTTCCAGGAGCGCGTCAGAAAGATCCGGGACTATTTCCGCGGCCGCGGCATCGACTGCCGGATCGGCACAAGCGGTGAAGAAGACTGACAGAAAAGAAATAAAAGTAATAAATAAAAGTAATAATAGAAGAGAATCAACATATGGGTTATATGAACAGAGAACTCCATACAACGGCGGCGGGGTTTGACCCTGTCGATCAGAATTACAGCATCGGCTACGAGACCGGACACAGAGACTGGTCTCCGTTTCCGCGCGTCAACAGACTCCGCAAGGCCTTCCTGGACAGGGAGTATGAAATAGATGTGGAGCGCTTTCGGAATGTGACAGCGGCCTATCAGGAAAACGAGGATGCTCCCACGGTGCTCCGCTGCGCCAGAGCATTCGAGAAGATCCTCATGAACGCCACACTGTTCATCTACGACGACGATCTGATCCTCGGAGAGATCGCCGCGCCGGCCAAGGCTGCTCCCCAGTATCCGGAGTTTTCCGTGAACTGGATGCTCCATGAGGTTCTGCATGAGCCCTTCGATAAACGGGAGCACGATCAGCATTTCTTCCGCTGCGAAGAAGACCGGCGGGAATTCATCGAACTCTGCCGGTACTGGCAGGGGAAAGGCGTCGACGATCTGGTCAACAGCCAGCTGACAGAGGAGCAGACCAAGGGCTCCCAGACTGGCAGGAAGATTTTCCAGACGAACTTGTATCACTACGGCGGCGTCGGACACTTCGCCATGGATTACGCGAAGATCCTGCGCATCGGTTTCGACGGAATGATCGCGCAGGCAAAAGCAGGCCTGGCACGTTTGGACAAACAGGATCCGGACTACTCTTCGAAACGCGACTTTTATCAGGCTGTGATCATCTGTCACGAAGCGGCCAAAAAATACATCCTCCGGTATGCGCAGCTGGCGGAAGAAACAGCGGCCGGCGAGGCTGACCCCGCCCGCAGGGAGGAACTTCTGCAGATGGCGGCAAACAGCCGGCAGGTAGCGGGCGGACCTGCGAAGACCTTCTGGCAGGCGCTGCAGCTGTTCAACTATGCCACAACGCTGACCCTCATCGAGAGCAACGGCCATTCCGTTTCCTACGGCAGGATGGACCGGTGGCTCTATCCGTATTACGAAGCCGACATGCGGGAAGGCAGGATCAATAAAGCCTTTGCGCAGGAACTGCTGGAAGTGACGGTCGTCAAGATGAACAATCCGACGAAGGTGCGTGACGGAGGGACGGTCCGCGTGCGTCAGGGCAGGGGTTTCGGCGGCGAATGTCTGACCATCGGCGGCGTCGATGAAGAGGGAAATGATATCACCAACGACCTGACGATGATGCTTCTGGATGCGTCGGTGCACACGCGTATGATGTGTCCGTGGCTCTTGGTGCGCATGCACGAAAACACGCCTTATGAACTGAAAGTGAAGACCGTTGAATGCATCCGTGCCGGATACGGTCATCCGAAGATTTTTAACGACGCGCCGACAATCAAAGCGATGATGCGGAAGGGCTGCAGTCTCGAAGAAGCCCGTGACTACGCAGTCATCGGCTGCGTGGAGCCGGCGCTTCCGGGCAGGGAAAACGGCTGGCATGATGCGGCTTATATCAACACGGTCAAATTCTTTGAGATGGTATTGAACGGCGGGCGCTGCCTGGACTGCGGGCCGCACTGCGGCAGATGGTCCGTCTGCGGAGCCCTTGGCAAACACCTGGGCCCGGACACCGGAAGCCTGGAGACCTACCGCAGCTTCGATGAAGTCCTCGAAAGCGTGGACAGGCAGTTCGCCTACTGGAGCGACCAGATGTGCAGCACGCTGAACATCATAGATCAGGCCCACCGGGAGAGGAAGCCTTTGCCGTACGTGTCGGCGTACTTTGAAGGGTGTCTGGAAAATGGCGTGGATCTTACTGCAGGCGGCACCAAGTACAACGGCATCGGGCCGCAGGCCAGCGGTCTGGCGACCTGTGCCGACAGTCTCGCCGCTATCAAACAGCTTGTATTTGAGGAGCAGAAATACACCGGCGCCGAGCTGCTCAAGGCGCTGAAGGACAACTGGGTCGGACATGAGAAACTCTACGCCCTTGTGAACAGCGCCAAAGTGCATCACTACGGAAACGACGATGATTATGCGGACGAACTTTTCCGTTTTATGTTTGAATGTTACTGCAGGAATCTTTCCGGCAGACCAACGATCCGCGGCGGTCAGTTCACGCCGGGCGTCTATTCGGTCAGCGCCAATGTGGGGATGGGTCTGAACACCAAAGCGTCCCTCGACGGGCGCAGAGCGGGAGAAGCGATTTCAGACAACATCGGTCCGGTGCATACGGCTGCCGGTTCCCACGACATCAAGGGACCGACTGCCATCGCCAATTCCGTTGCGAAAGTGGACCACAGTCTGGCCACGAACGGAACCCTGCTCAATGTCAAATTCCCTGAGGATGCGGTTTCCGGCAGAACAGGACGCGACAATCTGATCAGCTTTATCGACGCATACTTTGCGGGAGACCCCATGCATATCCAGTTCAATATCATGAGCTCCGCGACGATGCGCGCAGCGCAAAAGCAGCCGGAAGATTATAAGGACATGCTGGTCCGCGTCGCCGGCTACAGCGCGTACTTTGTGGAATTGGGTAAAGAACTGCAGGATGATCTGATCCAGCGTACAGAGCTGCGGTTCTGAAACTGCGGTTCAGGGAATTAGATGATCCCGCCTCGCTCGAGCCGTCTGCGGACGGTCCTGCCGAGGAAGATCGCAATGGCGATCTTGACGAGATCGAACGGAATGAACGGATACACACCTGCCGCCAGTGCGGCACCAAAGGGCATGCCTGCCGAATAGGACAGCCAAACCGTTCCGAACGCGTAGCACACGACAAGTCCCAGAAGCATCCCGAGGAACTGCACGGCAACCTTGTCGTAGAAACGGAAGATGAACCAGCCCCCGATCAGCGCCATCAGGATAAATCCGACAAGATAACCGCCGGTAGGGCCTGCAAGCTTGCCGAGTCCTCCGGTGAATCCGGAGAATACAGGGACGCCGACTGCTCCGATCAGCAGATACAGCAGATACGCGATCGTCCCTCTTTTTGTGCCCAGAATGTAAACGCTCAAAAAGACCGCCAGAGGCGTGAGCGAGACCGGAACCGGTCCGATCGGAATAGCCAGAGGCCCTAAGATACAGGTAACTGCTGTCATAAGAGCAGTTGATGTCATAGTGTATGTCCTTGTTGTCATAGTTCCTTCCTGCATAGGGCCTCGTGGTTTACAATCAGCTTTTGGTTAACAATTAAATAGAATAGGTTTACAATCGAATCATAGCATTTGAAGAGTTTCATGTCAACTATCAAAGTCAACCTAAGTCAAGCAACCAATCTGTCCAATCAGGTGGTATAATGTCCCCATGAACAGACTGGTTTATTTGTTGCCGATTCTGACCGGCATATGCTTCGGTTCGATCGGGATCTTCATACGGTTTTTCAGTGAAGCCGGGTTCAACAACATGGCGATTCTGTCAACGCGAAACGCCATCTCCGCGCTGATCCTGTTTCTCTGTCTGCTGGTATATGACAGAGATTTACTGAAATGCAGGGTGCGGGATCTGCCGATCCTTCTGGGAGGCGGCTTCATTGGCATGACGCTGACGAATGTTTTCTTCAATGTTGCGGTGCTGAATCTGTCTCTTGGGTTTGCAGGGGTACTGATCGGATTGTCGCCCGTATATGTCGTCTTTATCGCAGCCTTCCTGTTCAAAGAGAAGGTCACGCGCCGCAAATTGCTCGGGATGATCCTGGCGATCATCGGAGTCATCATGGTAAGCGGCGTGGTGGACAGCGGGATCACATTCACAGCGGCCGGCCTCGCAGCGGGGCTTTTGTCCGGCCTGTTCTACGGTATGACAAGCATCTTCACGAAGATCGCCATCGGCAGAGGTTACAAAGGCCTGACGATCACATTCTACGCTCTCCTGATCACAGCGCTCACAACGGCGCCGTTCAGCAATTGGGGCGTGGTTGCGGCATACACTGCCGCGTCGCCGCTATCACACAGTTTGCTTATGATTGCCCACGCGGTGATTGGCGCGGCGCTTCCGTACCTGATGCTGAACGTTTCGCTGAAGCATATCGAGGCCGGGAAAGCTTCGATTCTGACGTCGAGCGAACCGGTTTCTGCGATGCTGTTCGGATTTTTCGTATACCATGAACCGATGACGGTGATCTCAGCGGCCGGCATGGTGATCGCGGTCACAGCATTCGGGATCATCAGCACCGGCAAACAGCAAGGAGAATAAGCAAAAGCATTCAAGACTGATATGGTATATAATTGTATAGAGTAAGAATTATCGGAGGATAAAACTATGAAAGTCAGATACAACGAAAATCAGGAAGTCGTCGACGCGGTCAAGGAAGGACTTGAGAGGACGGGCGGATACTGTCCGTGCAGAATAGAGCGCACAGAAGACAATAAATGCATGTGCAAGGAGTTCCGCGATCAGATCAAGGATCCGAATTTCGAAGGATATTGCCACTGTATGCTCTATTATAAGTCGCTGGAGGATTGATGAAAGAGAAAACCATTCTGATTCTCAATTCGGTTCTCACGAAAGCGGTGTATCTGCTGTACCCGCTTTTGCTCATTTATCTTGCCGTAAATCACCTGACAGATAAAGCGCCCGGGTTTATACCGGCTGTTTTGGTGCCCGGGATCTCGTTTGTCCTTGTCAGCGTGTTCAGAAGCAAAATCAACGCGCCCCGTCCCTATGAGATGCCGGGGGCGGCTGCGCCGATCATACAAAAAGACGCCCCGGGAAAGTCTTTCCCGAGCCGTCATGTGTTTTCTATTTTTGTCATTGCAGTAACAGTATTCTGGGTATGGCCTCTGCCGGGGATCCTCGTCGGGATCGCAGGCGCAGTCCTGTCCTGGAGCCGCGTCGCCGGCGGCGTCCACTTCCCGCGGGACGTCATCGCAGGCGCCCTCATCGGCATCGGCTGCGGCGTGATCGGATACTATGTGATCCTGCCGTTCATCTAAAAACCCCACTGCTCTATAATCCGGCTACAGATCCCGTCTGTTCAGCGTGCCTCCCGCAAACCAGCTTGCCAGGTTGTCGGTGAGGACATCGATGACCATCTGGCGCATCTCTTTTGGTGCCCAGGAATTATGCGGCGTGATGACGCAATTGTCTAATCCCAGGAGCGGGCAGTCAGCGGCCGGCGGCTCTGTTTCAAGAACGTCCAGTCCGGCGCCGCCCAAACGTCCGGACTTGAGCGCCAGCGCCAGCGCGTTCTCATCGACAAGGGCGCCGCGTGCGGTGTTGAGCAGGATGGCTCCCGGCTTCATTTCATCAATGAATGCCGCGTTGATCATATGCTTGTTTTCTGCAGTCAGCGGACAGTGAAGCGAGACGAAATCGGACTTTACAGCAGCCTCACGGTCACGGCTGTAAACGTTGACCGTCATGCCGAACGCCTCTGCCAGCTGGGCGACCTTGCGGCCGATCTGGCCGTAGCCGATGATGCCGATGCTTTTGCCTGCCAGAAGCGTGATCGGCTTTTTCCAATAGCAGAAGTACGGATTGCTGGTCCATTCTCCGGCGTTGACAGACTCGTTGTGAAGGCCGACATTGTTTGTCAGCTCCAGTATGAGGGCCAGGGTGTGCTGTGCCACAGCGTCTGTCGCGTAGGCCGGCACGTTGGTCACAGCAATGCCGAGATCCGCTGCCGCGGCAACGTCCACATTGTTGTATCCTGTCGCCGTCAGGCCGATGTACTTCATATTCGGACACTGCTCCATCACCTGCCGGGTGATCTGGGTTTTGCTTGTGAAAACGATCTCACAGTCGCCGATGCGCGGCACCAGATCGTCGTTGTAACTGCTGTCGTAAACCGTGAACTCATCACATAAACTGCTGAGTTTGTCCCAGCTCAGATCGCCGGGATTGATCGTATATCCGTCCAGTAAAACTGCGTTCATGAACAACCTCCTGAATCAATTCTGCAACGGGCTCATTGTACAATACCCGGTGTGGAAAGTCCAGCCGGGATATGGTACAATAATTCTGTATGAATACGATTGTTGCAGCGACGAGAAACAAACACAAAATCAAAGAAATCGGAGCGATAACCGGCAAGTTCGGAATGGAGATCATTTCAAGAGACGATGCCGGTGTTCCGCATGTCGAAATTCCGGAGACGGGAAAGACCTTTGAAGAGAATTCCTACATCAAAGCTTACGAGATCATGAAGCTCTGCGGTCAGATCACGGTCGCAGATGATTCGGGTCTGGTGGTGGACTGTCTGGACGGTGCTCCGGGGGTCTATTCTGCGCGCTTTGCCGGCTTCGATGGCCTTTGGCCGGAGGAAGGTGAAGAAGGTGTCGACACGGACGACGGCGACAACAACGCCAAGCTCATCCGCCTGGTCCGGGACGTCCCTTATGAGAAGAGGACGGCGCGGTTTGTTTCGGTCATCACGATGGTTTATCCGGATGGCCGCACAATTGTTGCCAGAGGAACTGTCGAGGGACATCTGGTCCTGGAAGCGCGGGGCGGCGGCGGTTTCGGCTACGATCCGCTCTTCGTGCCGGAAGGTTATGACAAAACCTTCGGCGAGCTTGGCCCTGAGGTGAAGAATTCGATCAGTCACCGCGCAAGAGCGCTGGAAGAACTGCACAGAAAACTGGAGAACAGTGTTGAATAATCTTATTAACCGATTCAAAAGAATGTTCATAGTGGGATTCCAGCAGATCCAGGATCCTTATTACCACGGATTCGCGGCGCAGATATCATTTTATCTGATGCTGTCCGTTGTGCCGATCCTCATTCTGATCATCCAGACGCTGGGTCTTCTGGGCATCAGTATGGAGACAGCCCTGAACGTGGTGGAGGAGTATACAGGAAACACCATGTCCGGCGTACTGAACACGCTCTTTGAATTCAACTACATCGGCTTTGGTAACATCGTCTTCCTCATCATCGCTCTTTGGGCGGGATCCAGGGCGTCATTCGCCATATCCAGGATCGCCAATTACACCATGACAGAAGGAGACAACACAGGAAAGAACTATTTCGTCGAGAGAGCGCGGGCCATCGTAACGATGCTGCTGACCATGATCAGTCTTATCATAGCGATCGTCATTCTCTGTTACGGCAAGATCATTCTCATAGGAATTCTTGCCGCGCTTCGCATCGAAGACACATCCTTCGTCGACAGCTTCTGGCTGTGGCTCAGATGGCCTCTGGCATTTGTTCTTTACTTTTTCATCATCGGATACAACTTCTTTATTATCCCGACTGTCAGGAAACCCTTCCGGACGGTCGTGCCGGGTGCGATTTTCGCGTCTGTCGGCATGCTGCTTGTGAGCTGGGCGTATTCGTTTTATACGGGGAGCCTGGCCGACTATGACATTATGTACGGAGCGCTGTCATCGGTCGTCGCGATCATGATCTGGTTCCTGCTGCTTGCCTGGGTACTGATCCTTGGCATCATGTGCAACAAGGTCATTGAGGACACGAGCCATCCGTACAGCAAGCACGAAGCGCCGGAGGAGATCATAGAAGAAATCAAATGGTACAAAACCCATTCCTACGGTCAGACGAGCAAGTTCGATATGGACCCTGATGATGTAAACATCTCCACCATCAAGGAGATCCTCACCGGCGGCGTGCAGGAGAATGGGGCGGCGGAAGAAGAAATAAAACGTAAACCAATCAACAAGAATTAGATAAAGCAAAAGCAAGGAGGAACTTTTCATGAAAAAAGCGCTGAGTATGCTGCTGACGCTGGTAATGGTCGTGGGCTTCGGCTCATTCACATTCACAGGTGCAGCGGCGGAAACAAATGGAAACGAGCAACCGGGCGCAGCAGGATTCTGGATGCAGAAAAATGGAGACGCCCACAAGTTGGCGAAACTGTTCAATAAGAGCGAGCAGACTGAGGCAGATGATCCTAAAGAAAAAGAAGTCATCGTACAGTTTGCGGATCCGGATTCCGCAGATCTGAGCAAGACGGAATCGGATAAAATCGAAACAGTGCAGACTATGGGCCTGGAGGATAACGGCGCAAAGGGCAGTAAGGAAATCGAAATCTCGTCCGGGATCACCGTGAGCAGCGATGAGGTCTGGGAGTTTCCGGGCACCGGCGAGAGCGATCCGGTCACAGTCGCAGTCGCATCTTCCGATAAACTGAGCACAGAGAAGATGATCCAAAAGCTGGAGTCTCAGGACATGATCGAAGCCGTTTCTCCGAACTACAGACGGCACATCTGTTCCGGCGGTGATACATACAGGGATTACCAGTGGGCGCTGGACGCTTACCCGGGAATGGGTGTTGAGACAGAATGGAATACAGGAAATACAGGCAGTGAGGAGAACATTGTAGCGGTGGTCGACACCGGAATCGATTACAAGCACGAAGATTTCTCACGGGAGGAAGACGGCTGCAATTTGTGGGAGAACACACACGGAAACAAGCTCAAGGGCATTTACGGATTTGACTTCGCAAACGGCGACAGCGATCCGATGGACGACAACGGACACGGCACACACTGCGCCGGCATCATCGGCGCCGGCACAAACGGAGCCGGGGTGCAGGGTGTCAACCAGCGTGTCAGCCTTATGGCGCTGAAGGTCCTTGATGCAGAGGGCGGCGGATATGATTCCGACATCATAGCTGCGTTCAACTATATCTACAAGGCGATGACGCTCGGCGAGCCTGTTGTGGCAATCAACTGTTCCTTCGGCGGCGGAGATGATGATGAGATCATGACGAAAGTGATCAACAAGATCGGTTCGTTTGAAAAAAAAGATAAAGACGGCAAGGTGATTCAGAGCGGCGCCCTTACCATATGCGCAGCCGGAAATGAAGCGACAAACTGCGACAGGGAGCCTTCTTATCCTGCTTGTGCCGACAGCGAATACATCGTCAGCGTTGCGGCGACAAAGAGCGTTCCGGATGCAGAGGATTCGAACAAGTCAAAGGCAGAACTCGTCAGCTTCAGCAACTACGGCGAAGAAAGCATAGACGTTGCGGCTCCGGGGACAGACATTCTTTCCACGGTAAGCTATCCGTGCTTCAATCCGACACTGTATGGAAATGATGAGGAAATCGCGCAGACCTATCTGGATGGTTCAGAGGCTTCCATCCAAAAGATTTCACAGGATAATACTAATCTGGATCTGACGAATCCGGACGTTATAAAATCCGACGCGGCGGCAGCGTTCTTCAGTGAGGACGGTCTTAACATCAAATTCAGCGCGCCGGAAGACAACAAGAAAAAGATGCAGTACATCGCCATTCCGTATGACCTTCCGGATGGTTATGAAGAGTCTGTTGGCGGCGTGGACATGAGCATGATGATTCAGACTATGGACGGGCCGAAGACATTGTCTTTTGACGAGTACTATGCCGGACAGTTCAGCAAAGTCATGCTGCTGGATGTACCGCGCACTCTTCTTGAAAATGAGGATTTTCTCAATAATGCAGGAGAAGATATTCTGAATAATTACGTCTGCGATTACCAGATGGTTGTAGGAAATGACGATTACTGGACGCACCTGCGTCCGTCAACAGTTGTCAAAAGTATCAACGAGGATGGGCAGGCAGAGTATCTGATCAACAATGAGGATGGTGCGGAATCCATTGACCCGGCAAATAAGGAGGAATGGCAGGCGGTAGATAAAGAGCGAGCCCTTCTTATCCTGGGAGACAGTCAGTTGGGAGGCTTCACCGCCCACATCGATGATATCGGCATCAGCCAGCCGGCACTGCCGGCAGATGCAGTCGGAAAATATGATTTCTATTCCGGCACATCCATGGCGACACCTTACGTTACCGGCGCGGCAGCACTGGCGAAAGCAGCCCATCCGGATGCGGAGTTTGGTCCGGAAATGCTTAAGGGAGAGATCCTGAGCATGGTGAACAACGAACCGCCTTTGATGGCAGGAAAAAAATACGCTGACAGCACACAAGGCGCTGTGGATTTTGCGAAGAAAGGAGCAAACCTCTGGATCGGGATCAGCTCCGTTACAGTGGATCCTAAAGAGAACCAGGTCAAACTGAAAGGAAAATTTGATGACGGAATGGTAGAAATCTCGGTCAAAAAGATGAATGCGCAGGCGGCTGAAGAGGTGCCTGCTGACAACATCATCAGCCCCAAGGAGCCGGGAGAAAATGTTTCCGAAATCATCCTGAAGGGAGACGGACTGATCAACAACGTATTTGATATTACGGTTTCCAAGACAAAAGACGGTAAGACAAAAACAGCGAGCAAAAAGGGCATTTACGCAGTCAAGGGGAAGAAAGAATACAGCGTCTTTTCGGAAAGCGGAAGCGACATCGTACCGGATGCCGCGATGACGACGGACGGCAAGACAATCTATGCGGCGCAGTCGATCGGGGATTCGATCCTGTATATGATAAACAATAAAGAGTTTGAGACAGACTCGATCGCATCCTTTACGAAGAAGTTCATCCAGAAGAATTTCGAGAGCGCGAAAAAAGAGAATATTTCTGACACGGCAAACTATGATTTCCGTTTCGGCGACGACCTTGTCAAAATCGGAAATGATCTGTACGTGAAGGGTTCTTTCTGCGACGTATCAGAATCCGGTTCGGGTGATGACGACGATTGGGCGAAGAGATATGCAAGCCGCATCGACGACAATGACGACGATATGGACAGATTCCCGGATTCCACCGGCGCCGTATTCGGAGAGGAAACATACATTTTCAAAGTGAACATTTCCACCGGGAAGATCAGCAAGGTCGCATGGCCGAACAAAACCGTGAGCGAGCTGACGGACAGCAAACTGGCGTCCTATAACGGCAAGCTCTACCTGATCGGCGGCATGAGAGAATCGCAGAGCCGGTTCAGCGACCAGGTATTCGCGTATAATGCGTCCAAGAACAAGTGGAGTGAGCTGGCATCAGCACCACTTCCGCAGGGAAGAGCCGGCGGCGCAGTTCTCCAGACAGGAGATAAACTTGTCTACACGCTGGGATACACTGCGGATAACATGACTAGCTGCGCAGCGCCGCCAAACTACATTTTCAACGGCAGAGCATGGTCTTTTGGAAAGCACCATGCCGCCCTGACGCCGATCGATCCGGATAACACGATGATATCCAGAGGAGGCGAAGAATACTGCTGTGTCAGCGGCAGCGTCGGAATCGCGAAGAACGGGCTGGTTTATATCGGGATTCCTGTCGAGGACTACGGCGATACGTTCACTTATGATGTAAGCAATGATACATATGCTGATACCGGCTACAATTTCGCGAAGGATATGGATGATGTCTATGACCTTGGCTACTCTCAGGTGCTCAAAGCTGTGGCGGTCGGCGACCGGATCCTCGGCACCGATCAGGAATTCAACGTCATCGGTATCAACAAGGCAGTTAAGAGCGGTCTGATCACCGTGAAGACATCCATCAAGAATGGTAAGATGACCGGCAAGGGCACCTGCATGCCGGGCACGACCCGCACCGTCAAAGCGACAGCAAAACCGGGCTACTACGTCAAGAGCCTGAAGTTTGCGGGCAAATCCGGAAAGGCTATGGCAAAAGGCATGACTGCGGCGGCCCTGGTGACGAAGGATGTTACAGCAACCGCCAAGACGGCTAAGGTAAAGGTCAGCTCCGTCAAGTCCCTGACACTTAAGCGGGGCAAGACCGGCTCGTTGAAGGCGAAGATCACGCCGGCCCCAGCTGCCAAGCAGTGGAAACTGGCCTACAAGTCCTCGAACAAAAAGTACGCCACAGTGACGGCCAAGGGTGTGGTCAAAGCCTCAAAGAACAAGGCTGCCAAGGGCAAAACAGTGATAATCATGATCAAGCTCAAAGGCACAAACAAGACGATGAAGACAGTCAAGGTCAAGATCAAATAATAGCTTGTGATACATGTTTTTATGGTATAATTACTTAAACAATATTTAATGGAGGAATTATTTGAAATGAAAGAAATCAGAATCGGACTTCTGGGTCTGGGAAACATCGGAACAGGGACCTATAAAGCCCTGGAAATGAACAGAGAAATCATCGAGAAAAGAGTCGGTGCGAAGGTGAATATCGTCAAGATCCTGGAGAAGGATATCGACAGGGAACGTGACATTACCGTCACAAGAGACCAGTTTGTTTCCGATCCTGATGAGATTTTCAAAGATCCGGATATCGATATCGTGATCGAGCTGCTCGGCGGCGTAGAACCTGCTGCGACGTTCATGGAAACAGCGATGAAAAACGGCAAGCATGTGATCACCGCCAACAAGGCAGCAGTAGCGGCCAACTATCCGCGTCTTATGAAGGCGGCCGAGGAGAACGGCGTGCAGTTCAAATTCGAAGCCAGCGTAGGCGGCGGCATTCCGGTGCTGAATCCGCTGGACTGCGGCGCGCGTGCCAACGACTACACAGAGGTCCTGGGCATCGTCAACGGAACGACCAACTACATTCTCCACAAGATGAGCACCGAGGGCATGGAATACGAAGAGGCCCTGAAAGACGCTCAGGCAAAAGGCTTCGCCGAAGCTGACCCGACAGCGGACGTGGAGGGAATCGACGCCGCCAACAAACTGAGCATCCTGATGGCGCTGATGTTCGGCAAGTATGTCCACCCGAATGATATTCCGACGACCGGCATCTCCGGCATCACGAAGGAAAAAATCGAAGAAGCAAAAGCAAATGACTGCGTGATCAAACTGATCGCCCACGCGACGGTCAAAGAAGACGGAGACATCGATTACGAGGTCAGGCCGACATTCATCAGAACCTACCACCCGCTGGCAGGCGTGCTGGAAGAGTATAACGCCGTTTACGTCAAAGGCAATCTTGTAGGCAAGCTGATGTTCTACGGACCGGGCGCAGGCCCCTTGCCGACAGGAAGCGCGGTTCTGGGAGACGTAATGGAAATCGCTAAGACGATGGATCTGCAGGAGGACTAAACATGGCATCATTATTCAAACAGTGGCAGAAGCTGATCGGCGGCCAGACGAAAGAAACCTTCAATGAATTCTGGGAGGAATACAGCGGCGCAGAGACAAAAATCTACAGCGATATTCTGGACCATCCGCAGGAGAAGATGACAGGAACGATCGGCGAACTTGCTGAGAAGTACGATGTGCGTCCCGTCATTTTCATGGGATTTCTGGACGGAATCAACGAAAGCATCGTAACGCCGAACGATCTGGAAGATAAGGATGAAGAATCCGAGATCGAGGTCGAGATCATCCCTGAGAAACTGTTTTTCAATATGCTGAAGGCAGACGCGGATTATCTGTACGGACTCGACCAGTGGAACGACATTCTGGGCGAGGAGAAGATGGTCGAGATCGCGAAGGAATACAAGCAGTCAAGGACAGTCAGAAGGGCAACACCGAAAATCGGGCGCAATGATCCCTGCCCGTGCGGAAGCGGTAAGAAATATAAGCATTGCTGCGGCAGATCATAGCATACATTTCATACGGTTTATACGATGAGTGATATCAAGCTAGGATTTGACCTTACAATCGAACAGTCGCAGAAACTGGTGATGACCCCGGAACTGATCCAGGCGATCCAGATTCTCCAGTTCAATACCCAGGAGCTGAATGCCTTTGTGCAGGAACAGCTTCTGGTTAACCCTGTTCTGGAACAGGATCAGCCCCATGAGAAGCAGGGGGACGGACAGGCCGAAGAAAACGAATCAGAGCGAAACGATATCGGAACATCCGGCACAGAACGTGCTGAACGGGAAGAAAGCGAACAGAAGAAGCTGGATGAGGAACTGGACTGGAAGGAATTCATCCGCAACGGCAGCTACGACGATGTGGGCTACAGAGGATATGCCGGCAGGGATGAAGAACGGCCGGACCTCTTCGAGCGGTATGTCGCTAATGAAGTGACCCTTCCGGAGCATCTCATGTTCCAGTACCAGTTCGCGACGGTGAGCAAAGGCTGCCGCCGCGTTGGGAAATACATCATTGAGTCGCTGGATGAGAACGGGTATATGACGTCGACGGTCCCGGAGATTTCCAGGGCGATGGGCGTCAGCGAAGAGAAGGTCGGCGAGGCCCTCGACATCATCCACAAATTTGATCCTGCAGGCGTGGGAGCCAGGAACCTGAGCGAATGTCTCCGGCTTCAGCTGGAGGCCAGGAATCAACTGACTCCTCAGATGGACGAAATCGTTTCCGAACATCTTGAGGATATTGCGGACAACAGGCTTTCTGCCGTGGCAAAAAGCATGGGGATGACGGTCCTGCAGGTCCAGGAAGCTGCGGATCTGATCAGGACGCTTGAACCGAAACCGGGAAGGCAGTTCGCCTCTGAGATGGAAACAAGATATGTTATTCCCGATGTCATCGTCGAGAAAGTCAATGACGAATACGTGGTGATCATCAACGACAGCAGCACGCCGCGCCTGACCATCAGCTCCTACTACAGGGGCCTTCTGGGACAGGCGGACCAGGACAAGCAGCTGGCGGACTATCTCTCGGAGAGAGTGAGCAGCGCCAACTGGCTGATCAAAAGCATCGAACAGAGAAAACAAACGATATACAATGTTGTGTCCGCAGTCGTCAATTATCAGAGGGACTTCTTCGACAAAGGAAGCAAGTACCTGAAGACGCTGACGCTGCGGGATATCGCAGAGGAGCTGGGGATCCATGAATCAACTGTCTCCAGATCCATCAGCGGCAAATACCTTCAGTGTCCGCGGGGCGTCTTCGAGATCAAGTATTTCTTCTCGGCAGGCGTTTCGGACCAGGTCGGTGAAGGCGTTTCGTCGAACAGCATTAAAGAATTTATAAAGGAGATCGTCGAGGGAGAAGACAGGCACAGACCTTACAGCGATCAGGCCATGGTGAAGATCTTAAAAGGCAAAGGCTTCAACATCTCCAGAAGAACAGTGGCCAAGTACAGGGACGAACTGGGCATTCTCTCATCGTCGAAACGAAAACGTTATTGACCCGCAGGCAGTATTGCTTTTGCACGGGCTGATAAATATTTTAACCTATAATTTAAATGAAGATATTTGTTTCAGGAGGAAAATGTTATGGCAATCAAAGTTGGAATCAGTGGTTTTGGACGTATTTCACGTCTGGCAATTCGTACAGCAATGGACATGCCGGATATCGAGATCGCCGGAATTAATTATCGTAACGCAGATCTGGACTATCTGGTCTATATGCTCAAATACGACTCCGTATTCGGAAGATTCCCGAAGGAACTGGGGACATATGAAGGCGGACTCGTGATCGACGGCAAAGAGGTACCTGTCTACAGTGAGCCGAACGCCAAGATGATTCCGTGGGATGCATGCGGCGCAGAATATATCGTAGAAGGAACCGGCGCATACAACACTGCAGAAAAAGCTCAGGATCACCTGGACGCAGGCGCTAAGAAAGTCATCATTACAGCCCCGGCAAAGGACGATTCCCCAACCTTCGTCTGCGGCGTAAACCTGGATAAATATTCACCCGATATGGATGTTGTTTCCAACGCTTCCTGTACGACGAACTGCCTGGCTCCTCTGTGTAAGGTGCTCGAAGACAACTTCGGCATCGACCAGGGTCTGATGGCGACCATCCACGCTGCTACATCCAAGCAGGTAACTGTCGACAAGAGAAACATGAAAGACTGGAGAATCGGCCGTTCTGCATTCAATTCGATCATCCCGACAACGACAGGTGCTGCAAAGGCAGTCGCGAAGGTTATCCCGTCCCTGAAGGGCAAGATGACTGGTTTCGCGTACAGAGTACCGACAAACGATGTATCCGTCGTTGACCTGAACGTCATGCTGAAGACGCCGACGTCTCTGGAAGAAATCAATGCGGCAATGAAGAGAGCATCTGAGAATGAGCTGAAGGGCATCCTGGAATATGTAGAAGATCAGTGCGTCACCATCGACTTCGTCGGTGATACTCACACATCCATCTTCGACGCTTCCATGGGTATCGCTCTGAACGACAAGTTCTTCAAGCTGATCGCATACTATGACAACGAGTATGGTTATGCGACGAAGGTGCTTGAGCTTATCAGACATATGTACAGTGTAGATCACAAGTAATTCTGGAAAGAAAGGATCAGCAATATGAAAAAAACAGTAAGAGATGTTGAACTGAATGGCGTCAGGGTTCTGTGCAGATGTGACTTCAACGTTCCGATGAAGGACGGCGAGATCACCGACGATTTCAGGATCGTTTCCGCACTGCCGACAATCAAATATCTGATTGAAAACAAAGCCCGCGTCATTCTCATGTCCCACATGGGCAAGCCAAAGGGCGAACCAAAGCCGGAACTTTCACTGGCTCCGGTTGCGAAAAGGCTGGAAGAACTTCTGGGTCAGGAAGTGAAATTCTCCTCCTGCCCGACAGTCGTATGCGATCACATCAGAGAAGTGGCGGACGGTCTGCAGCCCGGCGAAGTGATGCTTCTGGAGAACACCAGATACAGAAAAGAAGAGACAAAGAGCGAAGAACCGTTCACGGGTGAGCTGGCTTCCCTCGGCGAACTCTTCGTCAATGATGCGTTCGGAACAGCGCACAGAGACCACAGCTCCACAGCAGGCATCGCCAGATATCTGCCGACAGTTTCCGGATTCCTCATCGAGAAGGAAGTGAAGTTCCTGGGCGACGCCCTCGAATCACCGGAACGGCCGCTGCTCGCCATCCTCGGCGGAGCCAAGGTCGAGACGAAGATCCCGGTCATGGAGAACCTGCTCGGCAAAGTCGACCAGATCCTGATCGGCGGCGGCATGAGCTACACATTCTTCAAGGCGCAGGGATATGAGATCGGTAAGTCTCTTCTGGACGCAGACAGCATCGAATTCACAAAAGAGATCCTCGCAAAGGCGAAGGACGCCGGTGTTGAGATCCTGCTTCCGGTCGACACCGTGTGCACAGATGATTTCGCAGAGAACAATGTGATCGAGGTATACGATTCCGACAAGATCCCTGCGGATCTGATGGGCATGGATATCGGTCCGAAGACCATCGCTAAATACCAGGAGGTCATTGCCAATGCGAAGACCATTGTCTGGAACGGACCGATGGGCGTCTTCGAGAATCCGAAGTTCGAAGCAGGTACGAAGGCAGTTGCTGAGGCTCTGGCTGCCTCAGATGCGACAACGATCATCGGCGGCGGTGATTCCGCAGCTGCAGTCGAGCAGTTCGGCCTGAAAGATAAGATGACACACGTTTCGACAGGCGGCGGCGCTTCCATGGAATTCCTGGAAGGACGCGAATTACCGGGCATCGCCTGCATAGAGGAGAAGTAAGATGAGAATACCGTTTATCGCAGGAAACTGGAAAATGTTCAAAACTCGCGCAGAGGCTGTGGCTTTTGCGGAAGAGTTCAAAAAGTTGTATCAGGGAACAGACATCAGGGCAGCCATCTGCGCGCCGTTCACAGATCTTGAGACTCTGGTGAAGGAATTTGAAGGAACCGGCATCGGCGTCGGAGCCCAGAACGTACACTTCGAAGAAGAAGGTGCGTTCACGGGTGAAGTGTCCGTCAGAATGCTGGAGGACATCGGGGTCGACTACTGCATCGTCGGCCACTCTGAGCGCAGACAGTACTTCGCAGAGACCAATGAGACAGTCAATCTGAAACTCAAGAAGCTTCTGGCCGGCAGCATCCGTCCGATCATGTGCTGCGGCGAAAGCCTGGAGCAGAGAGATTCCGGCGTTTTGTTCGATTTTGTCAAGACGCAGCTGGAAGAAGGACTGGCAGGGATCAGCGCTGAAGACGTGAAGCGCGTGGTGATCGCTTATGAACCGATCTGGGCCATCGGCACAGGCCGTACAGCGAGCCCGGAGCAGGCGGAAGAAATGTGCGCTTTCATCCGGCAGACCCTGATCGATCTGTATGACGAAGAGACGGCCGACGAAGTCATCATTCAGTATGGCGGCAGCGTCAAGCCGGCCAACGCCACCGAAATCATGAATCAGGATGAAATCGACGGAGCCCTCGTAGGCGGCGCGTCCCTGAAGGCAGCCGATTTCATGCAGATCATAGATTTCTGATATAGTTCAATTTAGTTCCATAATATAGAAACATAGTTCTGAAGGAGGAAAAATACATGGCATTGATTGAAGATGTATTAGCAAGAGAAGTTCTGGATTCCAGAGGCAATCCAACCGTCGAAGTCGAAGTTCTGCTGGAAGACGGCACAGAAGGAAGAGCAATCGTTCCGTCAGGTGCTTCCACAGGCGTGCATGAGGCAGTCGAACTCAGAGACGGCGACAAAGAAAGATACCTCGGCAAAGGAACACTTACGGCTGTAAAGAACGTAAACGAGATCATCGCAAATGAAGTCATCGGACTGGATCCGTTCGATCAGCCGGGACTGGACAAACTGCTGATCGAGCTGGACGGAACACCGAACAAAGGCAACCTGGGCGCCAATGCGATCCTGGGCGTTTCCCTGGCGGTGGCAAGAGCTGCTGCAGCTTCCGTCGGCATGCCGCTGTTCCAGTATCTGGGCGGCGTCAACGGCAAGGTGCTGCCGGTTCCGATGATGAATATCTTAAACGGCGGATCCCACGCTGATAACTCTGTCGATATCCAGGAGTTCATGGTCATGCCGGTCGGCGCAACCAGCTTCAGAGAAGGACTGCGGATGGGTGCTGAGACATTCCACAACCTGAAGAAGATCCTGAAGGAAAAGGGCATGAACACCAATGTCGGCGATGAGGGCGGATACGCTCCGGACCTGGCAACCAATGAGGAAGCCATCCAGGTTATCATCGAGGCTATCAAGAAAGCCGGCTATGAACCGGGCAAGGATCTCTGCATCGCTCTCGACTGCGCAGCCAGTGAATTCTATGATGCAGAAAACAACATCTATGACTGGAAGGGTGAAGGCAGAAAGATGAATGCAGAAGAACTCTGCGCATTTTATGAAGACATCTGCAGCAAGTATCCGGTCATCTCCATCGAAGACGGTATGGCAGAAGATGACTGGGACGGCTGGAAACTTCTGGTCGGCAAGCTCGGCGACAGAGTTCAGCTGGTCGGCGACGACCTCTTCGTCACGAATACCGAGAGACTGAAGAAGGGTATCGAGGAAGGTGCTGCCAACGCGATCCTGATCAAGGTCAACCAGATCGGTACACTGACAGAGACGCTGGATGCGATCGAGATGGCGAAGAAAGCCGGATTCACAGCTGTCGTTTCACACAGATCCGGTGAGACAGAAGACACCACCATCGCAGATCTGGTTGTCGGCGTCAACGCCGGTCAGATCAAGACAGGAAGCGCGTCAAGAACCGACCGTATCGCCAAGTACAACCAGCTGCTCAGAATCGAAGAACTGCTGGGTGATGCTGCGCAGTATGCCGGCATGGACGCTTTCTACAATCTGAAGTAACAGGCCGAAATAACAGGGTTTGTGATGACAGATGCTGAAATATAAGATAAATCAAGAGTAAAAGTTGTTGATTTTGCTTATCCTGCATGGTAAACTATCGAAGTTAGAGTAGGAGGAGATAGAAAATGACATTAGCTCTTAAAATTATTCTTTTGATTGCCAGTATCGTACTGATCATCAGCATTCTGCTGCAGGAAAGCAAGAGCGCCGGTCTGTCAGGCGCCATCGGAGGCGGAGCAGAACAGCTTTTCGGTAAGAAGAGAAGCTCCGGTTATGATGCGCTGCTCAGCAAGATCGCGACAGTAACTGCTGTCCTGTTCATCATAATCTCGATCGTACTGGTGGCTGTAGAATAATATAGTTTATATTATTTAGTTTATATTAAATGTATAGTTAAATTATAGTTGTTTATGTTTTTCGCATGAAGCGGTTTATTTAAGAGGTGTCAGACAAGGCGCCTCTTAAAGCATCATTACAGGATGGGAAAAACCTGCCGAGTGCGAGGGGGAGGTAAGACAAAAAATGAAAGCTATAGCTGTGATCGCTGTATGCGCGGCGATCGTCGGACTGGTCGTAGCAGTAGTACTCGCTACATGGATCAAGAAACAGTCTCAGGGAACAGACAGAATGAAGGAGATCTCCGGATTTATCAGAGAGGGAGCCTTCGCATTCCTGAAGAGAGAGTACAAGATCATGGTCATCGTTATCCTGGTTCTGTTCCTTCTCATCGGATTCTGCATCAACTGGGTAACAGGCATCCTCTACATCTGCGGTGCTGTTCTCTCAGTACTTGCCGGATTCTTCGGAATGAACGTTGCGACCTGGGGTAATGTCAGAACTGCAAATGCTGCGAAAGAAGGCGGCATGAACAAAGCCCTCAAGGTAGCATTCAGATCAGGAGCTGTTATGGGACTGGCAGTAGCAGGTCTCGGACTGTTCGGACTGGGAATGGTTATGGTATGCCTGGACCTGGCAACTGTAGTACAGTGCGTAACAGGTTTCGGATTCGGTGCTTCATCCATGGCTCTGTTCGGCCGTGTCGGCGGTGGTATCTACACCAAGGCTGCTGACGTTGGCGCTGACCTGGTAGGTAAAGTCGAAGCAGGAATCCCTGAGGACGACCCGCGTAACCCGGCTGTTATCGCTGACAACGTAGGCGACAACGTAGGTGACGTTGCCGGAATGGGTTCCGACCTTTATGAATCCTACTGCGGATCCATCATCTCAGCTATCACACTGGCAGCAGTTGCTTCAACAGCAGCAGGCGGTCTCTTTGATGAGGCTACCGCAGCGATCTTCCCGCTGATCATGGCAGCAGTCGGAATCATTGCTTCCGTTATCGGCATTCTCCTCGTTAGAGGCAAGGAAGGTTCCAATCCTGCAAATGCACTGAACGCCGGAACATATATCGCGAGCGGCATCGTTGTGATCGTATCCATCATCCTTTCAAAGGCAATGCTGGGAAGCTACGCTTTCTCAATTGCGATCATCGCCGGCCTCGTGGTTGGTGTTGCGATCGGTAAAATCACCGAGATCTACACTTCAGAAGATTACAAATCCGTTAAGAAAATCGCAGAACAGTCACAGACTGGTTCCGCTACAACCATCATTTCCGGTCTGGGCGTCGGCATGATGTCCACCGTATGGCCGATCATCTGCATCTCCGTAGGTATCTTCGCTGCTTACTTCGCAACAGAGACTGTCGGAGCAGGCATGGGTATGTACGGCATCGCGCTGGCCGCAGTAGGTATGCTGTCCACAACCGGTATGACAGTAGCAGTTGACGCTTATGGTCCTGTATCTGACAATGCAGGCGGTATCGCTGAGATGGCAGAGCTGCCGGAAGGCGTTCGTAACATCACAGACAAGCTCGATGCTGTTGGAAACACGACAGCTGCTATCGGTAAGGGATTCGCGATCGGTTCCGCAGCACTGACTGCTCTGGCTCTGTTCGCATCCTACTCCGCAGTAACAGGTCTGTCCGCGATCTCACTGCTCAATCCGATCGTTATCATCGGACTGTTCATCGGCGCAATGCTTCCGTTCATGTTCTCAGCGTTCACAATGAACTCAGTCGGAAGAGCTGCGAACCAGATGATCGAAGAAGTCAGAAGACAGTTCAGATCAGACGACGGCATCCTGGCCGGAACATCCAAGCCGGACTATGCACACTGCGTTGACATTTCAACACAAGCTGCTCTGAAGGAAATGATCGTTCCTGGTCTCATGGCGATCATCGCTCCGCTGGCAGTTGGAATCATCCTCGGACCTGAGGCTCTCGGCGGCATGCTGGCAGGCGCTCTGGCAGCAGGCGTACTCCTCGCTCTGATGATGGCTAACGCAGGCGGTGCCTGGGACAACGCTAAGAAGTACGTTGAAGGCGGCGCATACGGCGGCAAGGGTTCCGATACTCACAAGGCTACCGTAGTAGGCGACACCGTAGGCGATCCGTTCAAGGATACTTCCGGTCCGTCCATCAACATCCTGATCAAGCTCATGACGATCGTATCAGTCGTATTCGCACCACTGTTCGTCGCCATCGGCGGTCTGATCGGATAATCACAGATCGATACATTAGAAACGATAATAGAGCTGCTGCACGGATTGTGCGGCAGCTCTTTTTCAATGCCCTGAGGTCTTGCTGTTCTTTCTTTTCGTTTCGCTGCCGGCAGTACCGGCTCCTGCGGAAGTCGCTCCGGCACTGTCCCGCCGCGCGCTGCAGGCTGAAGTAAAACGATCGACAATCGTTCGATCTTTAGTGATTCCGGCTCCAGAAGTTGCGGGTGAAGAGGATGATGATGGTGAAGAGTTCCAGTCTGCCGACGATCATGAGCGCGCTCAGATAGATCTTCAGGGCAGGGTGGAAGAATGAGAAGTTCCCGGCGGATGCGCCGAAGCCGAAGGATGCGCCTGTGTTTGAGAGCATGCACAGAGCTGATGTGAAGTTGGTCTCCATGTCGGTCCCCTGGAAGGAGAGGACGAAGCCGGAGAACAGGAAAATCCCGGCGAAGGTGAACAGGAATACAGTGATCGATGATACGACCGGCGCTGAGATGGCGCTGTCGCCCAGTTTGACAGCGACGACGGAACGCGGATGGATCCGGCGGATACAGCCGCGGGCGATCATTTTGAGCATGACCAGGATCCGGATGACTTTGATGGATCCGGCGGTGGAGGCAGAGCAGCCTCCGATGAACATGATCATGAGCAGAATAAGCTGGCAGACAGAAGGCCAGTACATGTAAGGCGTCCTTGTATATCCGGCAGTGGTTGCGAAGCTGACCACCTGGAAGAAGGAATCACGAAGGGATTCTCCAAATCCGTCGTGATTGTAATACATCAATCCGCAAGTGCAGATGATGGTCGCGCCGGCGATGATGATCGCGTAGGCACGAAGCTCCAGATCCTTCACAAAGTATGAAAACTTACCTGTAAGAATGTAGTGGTACAGGACGAAGTTGACTGCCGCCAGCAGGCAGAAGAATGAAATCACAAGTTCAATATAAATGCTGCCGTAATAGGCGATGCCCTGTGGATGGACGAGAAGTCCCCCGGTGCTGATGCTTCCGAGCGTAGTGATCACACCGTCGTAGAGAGGCATTTTGCCCGAGATCATGAGGAGCACAAATTCGGCCAATGTGAAGGTGATGTACGTGAGATAGAGTGCCTTTGCAGAATCGCTCATACGGACCGTCGTCTTCTCAAGAACCGGTCCAGGCATTTCCGCGCGGGCGATGATCTGCCCGTTGATACCCAGTGCAGGGAGCAGGGAAATCACGAAAACGAGGATTCCCATACCGCCCAGCCAGTGGGAGATCGCTTTCCAAAGCAGAAGAGCGTGATTCGTGATCCCGTGCGGCGCAATGGTGCAGCCTGTTGTTGTGAAACCGGAAGTCGATTCGAAAAAGGCGTCGATGTAATTGTCAAGGTATCCGGACAGCAGGTAAGGGAAGGCGCCCACGATAGACGCGCCGATCCAGCACAAAGCAACGACCAGGTAACCCTCTCTGGCACCGAATCTGGAGCGGCCCGTTCTGATAAAGAAGAACATGGCAAGTCCCAGTACAGTAGTCAAGAATGCACAGATCCGGAATGCAGAGGCAACTGCAGCATCGCCTGTGACCTCTGCATAGATCCAGGGGAAGGCTTCGGCTGCACCGACGATGATCATGATGATGCCCAGTATTTTAAATATCGCTCTGTAGTTCGTGACCTTCGTTCTCATCTAGTTAGCCCTCCAGAAGCCCGGGGTAAACATGACAAGGATCGTATAGAATTCCAACCTGCCCGCGATCATCAGGAAGGACAGGAATATCCGGGTAAACGCATTGAAGTCGCCGAATCTTCCGCTGATGCCGACTTCACCAAAGCACGGCCCAACATTGTTCATCAGTGAAAATGTGGACGTGAAACAATCTATCATATCTATATTTTCAAGAGCCAGTACAAAGGCTCCGACAAATGCGATCAAAACAAACAGGAACATGTGATTGGATACAGCGGAAACTGTGTCGTTGGGAAGGTCCTTGCGGTTCAGTTTTACAGGTTTGATCACATTGGCGTGCAGCCTGGTCTGGATCCCGTGGAACACAAGTTTCGCCAGTACGACGATACGGACTACCTTGTTGCCGCTGCTCGTGGATGATGAGCAGCCCCCGATGATCATGAGCAGGACGAGGAGCATCTGTACAAAAGCAGGCCACATGGTGTAATCGTCTGAAACAAACCCTGTTGTCGTCAATGCTGAGACTGTCATGAAGGCTGAGTTTGCAGCCTCTCCTGTGTGGGTCCATCCGGTATCCATAAAAAACAGACCCGCGAAGATGAGGAGAAAGGCAACAATCATCAGAGCCCAGTAGGAGATGAACTCCGTATCCTCTGTAAAGGCCCGCAGACCTCTGCGGGAGAAGGAATAAAACATGGTGAAGTTCGTTCCCGCAACGATCATGAAGAATACGATCACGACTCTGATGAAGATCCCGTCGAAGTGCATCAGTCCGTCATTGTAACTTGAAAAACCCCCGGTGCTCACTGTGCCGAGAGCATGGATGGCGGCATCGAAGAAACCCATGCCGCCGATGCGCAGGAGGAAGAGTTCGATGATCGTCATCAGGGAATAACCTGTGAGAAGCCCAAACATGATACGCTGGATTTTCGGCGTGATCTGGTTGAGTCTGACCGAGGGGGTATCCGGTTCCGCAACACTTGTGCCGTTCACGCCAAGGCTCGGCATGAGGGCTACGGCAAATACGAGGATCCCCAGACCTCCCAGCCATGAGGTGATGGACCGCCACAGCAGGATGCCTTTGGGAACGGATTCCACATCATCGAATACAGTAGCTCCTGTTGTGGAGAAGCCGGAAGCGGATTCAAAGAACGCGTCGATGGGATTTGTCAGTACATCCGCGAAATAATACGGAAACGCACCAAATACGGAAGCCGCGATCCATATGGCAGCAAGCAGAAGATATCCGTCGCGGACCGTCGCGTCCCGTTTGATATGCCGCAAAAGCAAAAACAGGGCCGTACCCGTAATAAAACCGACCCAGATCGCGTGGAACAGACCTGCAGCAGCATGGTTTTCGCCGTAATATACGCACACCAAAACAGGTGGCAACATAGCAATGCTAAGTACCACCGTGATCATGCCCAAAACTTTGAATAATGCTCCGAATGTGCCACGCATATTACAATTCCTCCGGTTCTGCAGCAGATTCTGTACTTGCTACAGCCCCCTGAAGAAGCCGAGCTTGCTTGAGTCTTTGAGCAGCTTCTCCGTGCTTG
The DNA here is from genome assembly GCA_902786815.1 of uncultured Eubacteriales bacterium. Lineage (GTDB taxonomy): Bacteria > Bacillota > Clostridia > Peptostreptococcales > Anaerovoracaceae > Lentihominibacter. The sequence continues at coordinate 41,365 of CADADV010000002.1, read as the reverse complement.
CGATGTCGCTGATCAGGCTCAGCATGAGAAGTCTGTCGTCTTCCTCGATGACTGTATCGCCGTTGGGTATGATGACCTCGTTGCCTCTGTGGATCGCTGCGATGATGACGCTCAAAGGAAGATCCAGATCCTTGAGGGGCACACCGAGAATATCCATATGAGGCGTGGCGTATACTTCCATGATTTCAGCCTGGCCCTGTATGAGCTGAGAAGAAAGGACCTTCTTGTTTCCCTGAACAAGGCGCAGGATGATGCTGGTTACGATATCGATCGGGTTGAGCGCCATGTCGATACCCATGGCGGAGATGATCTCCGCATAGTTTCTGCGGCTGACTTTCGCGATGACATCCTCGATCCCGTGCTGCTTCGCTGAGAGCGCCAGAAGGAGGTTGTCTTCGTCGAAACCGGTGCAGGTTACGACCGCATCCATTCCTTCGAAGTTTTCTTCTTCGAGGAGCTGCAGGTCGGTAGCGTCGCCGTTCAGAACCATGACGTCGTTCAGGTGTGTGGACAGGTAGAAGCATCTGCCCTTGTCCTTCTCGACGATTTTGACAGAGGCGCCGTAGTCAGAAAGCCTCTTCGCCAGATAGAATCCCGTCTTGCCGCCGCCCATGATCATGACCTTCTGCAGGTCTGTGTATTTACCGCGTTCATGGACTTTCTTGCTGAGAGCCTGGATCGGTTCCTTCTCACCGACAACATACAGATAATCTTCCTTCTTGATGACATCATCTCCATGGGGGATGATGACTTTGCCGTTTCTGGAAATTCCAACAGCAAGCATTCCCGGAAGGACAGATGAAAACTCCGTGATCGGAAGATCGATCAAGGCCTTGTGCTTGCTGGCTTTGAACTCGAGAAGAGAGATTTTGCCCGATGAGAAGATCCCGTTGCTCAGGGTGTATTTCTCGACGAGGTATTTATAGATCTCGTTGGTGATTTCAAGGTCCGGGTTGATGATGTAATCAACGCCCATCAGATCCTTGATGAACTGGATCTGCTGCATGTGCTCAGGGTCTCTGACTCTGGCAATGACCTTGCCGCATCCGAGTTTTTTGGCGAAAGAACAGATTACGAGATTTGTTTCATCGTTATCCGTCGTCGCGATCAGAAAGTCATAGGAAGAAATCCCGGTGTTCTTCAGGGCTTTCACTTCCTTGGCGTTGGCCGTGACAGTCAAGACGTCTATATGCGAACTGACCTTCTGCAGAAGGCTTTCGTCTGTATCTATAATGGTTACAGCGTGGTCGCCGCCCAGGAGGGTGTTTGTAACCGCCATTCCCAGTTTGCCGGCGCCGACAATTGCTACTTTCATTTCCTGCTCTCCTTTAATTTAAAACACACCATATTATACATCTATTGCCGTAGATTTCAAGTTGAATGTGCTCGTTTAAGCATGGTACAATAAACAGGTTGTATAAAGGAGAGCAAACTAGTGGAAATCAAAAGAATCATCGGCGGGATCCTGATGGCGAACTGCTATATTGTCAGTCCTTCCGGAACGCCTTCCGATGCAAAAGCATCATGCTACATTATTGATCCCGGCTACGATCCGCATAAGATCCTGAAGTATCTCAAAGCCAGTAATCTGGAGCCGAAGGGCATCCTGCTGACCCATCACCACGTGGACCACAGCGGCAATGCGGCTTACCTGAGAAAAGAACTGGATTGCCCGATCATGATCCACAGGGAAGATGCGGACCGGTTCCGGGAGGGGGCCGATGTGCTGCTGGAAGACGGCGATGTGCTGGAACTGGCTGCTGCAGGCAGCAGTGGCCGTGGTCTGAAACTGCAGGTCCTCCATACGCCCGGACACACGCGGGGCGGGATCTGCCTCATGTCAGAGCGGGAGCGTATCTGTTTCACAGGGGACACCATTTTCAATGTGGATCTCGGCAGAACGGATCTGGAAGACGGCAGCTATGAAGAGATGGTCCGCAGCATCATGGATGTCATAAACAACTGGGGAAATGATATCACCATCTATCCCGGTCACGGCGATCCGGCGACCATGAAGACAGTAAGAAAGATCAACCTGGAATTTTTAGAGATTGTTGGAGACAGCAGATGACAATTAAACTGATCGCGCTGGACCTGGACGGTACAACGCTCAACAAAGAAGGAAAACTAAGCGAAGGAAACAGGAAAGCCCTGCAGGCGGCGGCCGATCAGGGTGTGAATATCGTCATCGCCACGGGTCGGCCTTTCTGCGCCTTGCCGCAGGAGATCCTCGAATTCGATCCGGTGAGATACGTGCTTACTTCGAACGGCGCCCGTATTACGGACCTGCATGAGGGAAAGGCTTTCTACGAGAACTGCATCGCGCCCCACGCAGTGGAGGCGGCTGTTGAGATGCTCGAACCTCTCGATTATGTGCTGGAGACCTTTGTTGACGGAGTTGCGTATATAGAAGGCTGGTACTACCGGCAAGTGGAACAGACCCGGCAGAGCTTCCGCGGCGTCGATTACATTCTGAACACGAGGCATCCGGTGGATGACTTCTATCAGTTCATGCTGGACAACAAGGAAAGACTCGAGAATATCAACGTCAACTTCGAGGATCTGTCCGAAAAGCCCGGGATGAAGATTCGGCTGGAGACCCTGCCGGATGTCACCATTACCAGCTCCTTCGATCACAACCTGGAAATCGGCGGCGCGACAACCAGCAAGGCGGAGGCGCTGCGGCAGATGGGCAGACTGCTTGGAATAGACCGTTCGGAAATGATGGCAGCCGGGGACAGCCCCAACGACATGGCTATGATGAAGGCTGCAGGCATCGCCGTGGCAGTCGGAAACGCCAAGCCGGAAGTCAAGGCGGTCGCCGACTTTATCGCCCCTGATCACGATCAGGACGGCGTCGCGGCGGCAGTGGAGAGGTACGTGCTGGCATAAACATAAACATATTACGCAGCGATGGAGAACGCCCTGCGACTAAGTCCTCATCGCCTGCAATCACAAATACTCATTCATAGAGAACAGAATCCCAGACAAACTCGCTGGCAAGCCAGCTCAGACATGTCTGGGATTTTTCTGTTCTCTTTGTTCATTTCGTATGTGATTGCGGCGGCTCCTGCGGAAAGCGTCGCAGGGCGTTCTCTATCGCCGCGCAAGTTTAAGTTTTTTCCGCGCGCAGCGAATTGGATAATTATTACAAAAGTGCTTGATTGTGGAAATTAATTGGTATATAATTCCAGTACGCGGCAATCGTGTATGCAGGTGAAAAGGGGCAGGAAAACAACAGGAGGTTAGAGAAATGATGAAGAAGAGGTATTTGGCGATGCTGGTGGGATTGGTGATGGCGGTCTGCATGGCAGGGAATGCTTTTGCAGATGAGGCGATGACGAAGTGGACGTGTGAGAAGAAGTCCGGGGTATTTGAAGGATACGGCGGATGGAAGGAGGCTGTGCGGGCATATACCAACGGCAGATGCACAGACAAAATGAGCTGCCATACGACCAAAAAAGTCAACAGCACATATTCCGGAGAACTGAAGGTGTCGATCCCGAAACTGGAGAGTTTCGCGCTGATGAAACATGAAATCAACAAGTCGTTCAGCGTAAGCGTCAAGTATTCGACCAGTCTGAAAGGAAAAAAGAAAGGAACCTGGGCTATTCAGTACCGCCCTGTTTACAACTGCCGCAATGTCACGCAGCGGAAATACCAGAAGGTGGATAAGCAGTGGAAGAAGACGAGCGTGAAGAAAAAGGTCAAGACAAAAGACTATAAATCCATGGCGTATCGGGTAGTGTATCTGTCTCCGAAGAATAAGACCAGTATCTAAACAGGGGAGGCGCAGCGCAGGAGAAAGGAGGCTGCAGATATGTTCAGGAAAAAGAAACGATGTGCCTTTCTGGCAGCGGTGCTGGCGCTTTGCGTCATGCTGTCAGCGTGCGGCGCAGCAGAAGAAAAGGATATAAACTGTGTGATCGGCGTCACAAACGAGGGAAACATGTATACTGCGACGATCGAACTGCCTGATACCGACTGGCGGCACTTGACGGAGAAACAGCGGGAGATGGTTGTAGAGCAGTGCGTCGACACAGCGGAGTTTTCCAGAGAAGAAGGTGATTCGGCATATGAACTGACCGGGATCGAAAAGGCTACAAAGGAGCGGCTCTTCACCTATACCAGCAAAGACAGGAAAACGACGTTCATAGAATAGGAGAGCATGGAACAAGGGAGCACTGGGCAATGGAGCACACGACAATGGAGCACGGAGCAGGGGAGCGCAGATAAAGAAGGAGAACGGAATGGATAAACGGGTGCTGGGGCAAATCGGAGAAAACGCGGCGGCGGATGTCCTGCGCGCGAAAGGGTACAGGATCCTGCGCCAGAACTACAGATGCAGGTACGGGGAAATCGATATCATAGCGGAGAAGTACGGAGAGATGAGTTTCATTGAAGTCAAGACAAGGCAGAATCTGAATTACGGAAGACCGTGTGAAGCGGTTACAGAAGAAAAGAAGAAACATCTGCGGCGGGCTGCACACTGCTTTATAGATGAAATGAAAAAGAAGGGCTGCATTCCCAGAACCTACAGCTTCAAGATCATCGAAATACTGGTCAATCAGATCGATCATGCATTTTAGGGGGAAAAGAGAGACATGCATATGAAAGGGGGAAACGGAAATGCTGACAAAGGTCAGGACAGCGACGCTGTCAGGGATCAGGGGATACCCCGTCACAGTGGAAACAGATCTGCACAGCGGACTGCCGGGATTTCACATCGTGGGACTGGCGGATACAACAATCAAGGAAGCGAGCAGGCGGATCAAGCCGGCCATACAGAATTGCGGCGGCAAATTCCCGGGTGAGCGGGTGACGGTCAACCTCGTTCCGGCAGGCAGACCGAAAGAGGGCAGCCACTTCGATCTGCCGATTGCCTTGGGGATCATGATGCTGGGAACGGACCTGGTCGATATGGAGGAGACCGCGTTCATCGGGGAGGTGTCTCTGGACGGGACCATCAATGGTGTGCGGGGCGCGCTTCCTCTGGCAATCTGCCTCAGGAGCGCCGGGATCAGGAATCTTGTGCTGCCCCTGGAGAACGCTGCCGAAGCGTCGATTCTCGAGGATATCAACATTCTGCCGGTCACGCACCTTGTGGAAGCGGCAGAGTACGCAGCAGGGATGAGGCAGCTTCCGGTATATAAAAGGAAAGAAACTCTTGAACAGAATCATGACAGCAGCCTTGATTTCGCACAGGTGATAGGTCAGGAGAGCGTGAAGCGGGCGATCCTTGTAGGTGCAGCCGGAAACCACGGCATCCTGATGATGGGAAGCCCGGGCTGCGGCAAGACCATGATGGCGCGTCGGATCCCCGGCATACTGCCTGCGCTGACCTATGAAGAAAAAGTCGAGATTACAGGCATCTACAGTGTTGCAGGACTATTGTCCAAGGAGGAACCGGTAGTCAGTCAGAGACCCTTCCGAAGCCCCCATCACAACATCACGCAGGCAGGGCTCATAGGGGGCGGCGCGAGACCAAGGCCGGGCGAACTGTCCCTGGCGCACCGGGGCGTGCTGTTTCTGGATGAGATGGGAGAGTTCGACAGCCGCGTGATCGATGCGATGCGGCAGCCTGTTGAAGAGGGCATCATACGGATCAACAGGAACCTGGAGGAAATCATTTTCCCATCAGAAGTGATGATGGTCATAGCGGCCAACCCATGCAAATGCGGCAATCTTTGGGATGAGCGAAAAGAGTGCACATGCTCTCCGCGCCTGATCGAAAGCTACAGGCGGAAGCTCATGGGACCATTTGCCGATAGGATCGATATACACATCAAGGTAAACCCCGTCGACCGGGACAGCCTGAGCAGTTTCGACGACAGGGAAACAGATCCCGACGGGCGGACGCAGACGCACTGGGAGAACACTGCGGACATGAGGGACAAAGTCAGTAAAGCCCGGGCCGTTCAGACGGCAAGATACGCAGGGGAAAGTTACAGCTGCAACGGGCAGCTGGATGAAAACGGCATCCGGAAGTACTGCTCCCTGGGAGAAGAGGGCAAAGCGCTCATGATGGCATCCTACGACAGGCTCGGCCTGAGCATGAGAGGCTACAGCAAGATTCTCAGGATGGCGCGCACGATCGCGGATCTCGCGGGCTGTGAGGATATCCGGACGGAGCATGTTGCAGAAGCGCTCATGTACCGGATCGATTTGAAACAATAGTGAAAACAGAAAGGGAAACAGAAAGGGGAAAGAAATGGAGATCGAGGTCATAACAAGGGAGAACCCTGCCTATCCGGCATTACTGAAAGGAATCAAAAACCCGCCGCCGCAGCTTTACTGCTGCGGCGACTGCACGCTATTGGGAAACAGATCTGTTGCGGTCGTCGGATCAAGGACATCGACGGTGTACGGGAGGAAGACAGCCGCGGCGGTCAGCCGGCGGCTTGCAGCATCCGGGGTGACGGTCGTCAGCGGCATGGCGCTGGGGATCGATGCCAGCGCCCATGAGGGAGCTCTTGATGCGGGAGGGAAAACGATTGCAGTTCTGGGATGCGGACCGGATGTCTGCTATCCGCCGGAGAACAGGGTCCTGATGGCTGAGATCAGGCGTCACGGCCTGATCGTTTCGGAGTACAGCCCGGGCACGCCGGCAAACAGATACAATTTTCCGAACAGGAACCGGATCATCAGCGGGATCTGTGAGGCGACGATCGTCGTACAGGCAAGGAACAGAAGCGGCGCTCTGATCACTGCAGAGCTTGCCGCCGAACAGGGCCGGGAAATATTTGCGGTGCCCGGGAATATCGACAGCCCGTACAATCTGGGCAACAACAGACTGATCAAGGAAGGCGCATCGCCGCTCATCTGTACGGACGACATCCTGGAGTATCTGGGTATATCGGGAGCAAATGAGGAGGATGCGCGGGAACGGCTCAGTGAGCGGGAATATCAGATATTCGAACTCCTGAAAAAAGAAGGTGAACTATCTGTGGATGAAGTTTGCATGCGGACGGGGATGACCCCGGCGTATGTGAATCCGATTTTGGCCGTGATGGAAATGAAAGGGTTCATCAGCTCCGAGATGGGAAGAGTGTTCCTGAAAATTATTTCTTGCAAATAGCAGACAATAGAAATATAATCGGTTACTGTAGTGATGATTTTAGGATTAAACCGTCTGCTCCGGCAGGCGAGGAAAGGAATATAGATGGCAGCTGCAGCGAAGAAAACACTTGTAATAGTAGAATCACCTTCAAAAGCCAAGACAATCGGGAAGTTCCTGGGAAGCAGGTATAAGGTCGTGGCTTCGGTAGGACACGTCAGAGACCTTCCGAAGAGCAAACTCGGCATCGTGCTTCCGGAAGATCTGGATAACATAGAGTCCGACCCAACCGGCAAGCTGGCCGGCGCGGATGCTTTTGACCCTCAGTACATCAACATCAGGGGCAAGGGTGACGTCATAAAAGAACTGAAGAAGGAAGCGAAGAAAGCTTCAAAAATCTATCTGGCAACTGACCCGGACCGTGAGGGAGAAGCGATCTCATGGCACCTGGCGTATCTGCTCGGTATCGAAGAAGGAGCGCCGTGCCGTATCGTATTCAACGAAATCACAAAGAAGGCAGTCAAGGAAGCCGTGAAAAACCCGCGCCCGATCGATTTGAGCCTCGTTGACGCGCAGCAGGCGCGGAGAGTCCTCGACAGACTTGTCGGCTATCTCATCAGCCCGCTGCTCTGGAGAAAGATTTCCAGAGGTCTGAGTGCGGGCCGTGTACAGTCTGCTGCACTCAAGCTCATCTGCGACAGGGAAAAAGTGGTTCAGGCTTTTGTGCCGGAAGAATTCTGGACGATCGAGACTGATTTCCGCAAGGGAAGAAAGTTTACAGCGAAACTTTCCTCATGCAAAGGCAGCAAAATCTCGCTGGCCAATAAGGATGAAGCGGACGCTGTGCTCGCAGATCTGGAGAAGGGCAAGTACATCGTAGGAAAGGTCGAGGAGAAAGACAGATTCAGAAAACCTGCTCCGCCTTATACTACAAGCAGCATGCAGCAGGATGCCGCAAACAAGCTGAACTTTTCAACGAAAAAGAGCATGATGGTCGCGCAGCAGCTCTACGAAGGCGTAGAGATCAAAGGAAAGGGCACCATCGGTCTGGTTTCCTACATCAGAACGGACTCTGTCAGAATCTCTGACGAGGCCAGGGATGCAGCGAAAGCGTTCATACTGGACAGCTACGGAGAGGACTACTACGGAGGAGCCGTTTACACAAACAGGAAAAAAGACGTGCAGGACGCACACGAAGCGATCCGTCCGTCTGATGTCACATTGACGCCTGACAGTATCAAGGCCCAGCTGAGCAAGGATCAGCTCAACCTGTACCGTCTCATTTGGCAGAGGTTCGTTGCCAGCCAGATGACGCAGGCGAAACTCAAAGCAATGAGCGCGAGCGTCGAGAACGGAGACTACGGATTCAAGGCGACAGGTTCCAAGATCGTCTTCGATGGATTCCTGAAGGCAGGTCAGAGCTTCAAAGGCGATGCTGACGACAAGTGGCTGCCGGAGATGTCGGCCGGCGAAGAACTGGAGCCTAAGGATACCAGAGCGGAACAGAACTTCACCCAGCCGCCGGCAAGATACACGGAAGCAAGCCTTGTCAAGGACCTTGAAGATAAAGAAATCGGAAGACCGAGTACGTATGCTCCGATCGTAGCGACCTTGATGGAGCGCAAATACATCAAAAAAGAAAAGAAAAACCTGATTCCGACTGATCTGGGCTTCACGGTAACAGATATGATGGCGCAGTACTTCCATGAAATCGTCGATGTGGGATTCACAGCGAGAATGGAAGAGGGCTTGGATGATATCGAAACCAAGGACATAAGATGGAAAAAGATCATCGAGGACTATTACGGAACACTGCGCAAAGAACTCGACTACGCCAATGAGGCCATTCCTGTAATGGAGCCGGAAGTGGAGCTGACAGGAGAAAAGTGCCCCGAGTGCGGCAGGGATCTCGCTATCAAACGCAGCCGGTACGGACAGTTCATCGGATGCACAGGATATCCGGAGTGCAAATTCACGAAGACGATCGTCAGGAAGATCGATGTCAAGTGCCCGGCCTGCGGAGGAGATATCATCATCAAGAGAGGCAAGAAGGGAAAGACCTTTTACGGATGCTCCAATTATCCTGAATGCAAACAGGTTTACTGGGATAAGCCGTCCGGAAAGATCTGCCCCAAGTGCGGGAGCATGCTGATAGAAAAGAAGGGCAAAGACACCACCCTGGCATGTTCGAACAGAGAATGCAATTATAAAGAGTAGCATATAGATAAAGCAGCGTATATAATGGGAGGGAGCAAGGAGGTTAAACAATGGTCCAATTTCATGCAACAACAATATGCGCAGTCAAAAAAGGCGATGAAGTATGCATCGGCGGAGACGGTCAGGTCACCATGGGTGAGACCGCCATCATGAAGAACGGCGCGAAAAAAGTCAAGAAAATATACAAGAACACGGTTCTTTCCGGTTTCGCGGGGTCCGTGGCGGATGCTTTTTCACTGACGGAGAAGTTCGAGAGCAAGCTGGATGAGCACGGCGGCAACCTGAAGCGGGCAGCGGTCGCACTGGCCAACTTATGGAGATCGGACAAGGCTGTCAGAAATCTGGAAGCGCTCATGATCGTCGCTGATAAGGATGACATTCTGATCATCTCGGGAACAGGCGAGGTCATCGTGCCGGATCAGCCCTTCGTCGCAATCGGCTCAGGCGGCAATTACGCCTACGCTGCGGCAAACGCGCTCTACAACAATACGGATCTTTCCGCGGAAGAGATCGTCCGCAAATCGCTGGAGATCGCCGCGTCGATCTGTGTTTACACAAATGATCACATTTCGGTAGAGAAGTTATAGGGGGAGGGAATATGGCAAGCAAACTGTATCAGATGACACCTAAGGAAATCGTAGGTGAACTGGATAAATACATCATCGGCCAGGATGAGGCCAAGAAATCTGTAGCGATCGCCCTGAGAAACAGGTACAGGAGAAGTCTGCTCTCCGACGAGATGAGAGAAGAGATCACTCCGAAGAACATTCTGATGATGGGGCCTACAGGCTGCGGTAAAACAGAGATCGCCAGAAGACTGGCGAAACTGATGGACGCTCCGTTCGTCAAAGTCGAGGCTACGAAGTTCACGGAAGTAGGTTACGTGGGCCGCGATGTCGATTCCATGATCCGGGATCTGGCGGAAGCATCCATCCGCATCACCAAGCAGAAGATGCTGGAAGAGAAATACTCCATCGCTGACGAAATCGTCGAAGAGAGGATCATCGAGGCGATCATCCCGGGCAAGAAGGGCAAAGTCAACGCAAACCAGAACAGAGGACCGTTTGATTTCATCCTGGGCAACGCTGGCTATGTCAGCCAGAAGGAGCAGTACGAACAGCAGCAGCAGAAGGCTGCCGCAGAGGAAGATGCGCACGAAGATACAAGCCTGGCAAGGGAGCAGGTGCGCCAGCAGCTCAGAGACGGACTGCTTGAAGAACAGTACATCGAGATCCAGGTCACGGAAGCGCCGAAGCAGAACAACCTGGATGTAGGCGACGGCGGCATGATCCAGATCGGAAACATCTTCGGCGACATGGCGCCTAAGAAAAAGAAGACGAAGAAGGTCAAGGTCAAAGAGGCCCGCAAGATTCTCCGCGAGGATGAGGCCCAGAATCTGATCGACATGGATCAGGTCGAGGATGAAGCAATGGAGAACGCTGAGCAGAACGGCATCATCTTCATCGACGAGATCGACAAGATCGCCTCAGGTTCCGGATACAGAAGCGGCGCGGACGTTTCGAGAGAAGGCGTGCAGAGGGACATCCTCCCGATCGTGGAGGGAAGCGTTGTGAACACCAAGCACGGCCCGCTGAAGACGGACCACATCCTGTTCATCGGCGCCGGTGCGTTCCACACAGCGAAGCCGACAGATCTGATCCCGGAACTGCAGGGCCGTTTCCCGATCCGCGTCGAACTTGAGAACCTGGATAAGGATACGTTCGTCAAGATCCTCACCGTTCCGGAGAACGCGCTGCTCAAGCAGCACAAGGCGCTTTTGGAAACCGAGGGAATCGAGATCGAGTTCACGGAAGGAGCCATCGACGAGATCGCAGAGATGGCACATCTCATGAATGAGCAGACCGAGAACATCGGCGCCAGAAGACTTCACACGATACTTGAGAAGCTGCTGGAGGACATCTCCTTCAACATCGCCGAGATGGAAGAAGAGAAGATCACCATCGACAGAGAATACGTGAAGGAAAAATTCGAAGAGAAGATCCATCCGGACGATCTGGACAGATTCATTCTCTAACCGAATCATAAAGCAAAAGCAGGTTAGCCCCGCTGTCATGCCTTTGGAAGAAGGTGTGGGTGGGGCTTTTTAGTATGGAATGAGAGGAACAGAATTACATCAAATGACAATAATTGCTTTAATTTTATATTTTATTTATACAATTCCCTCATTTTAGTGTATAATTGGTTTAACAGTTCATAATACAACAACTTAAGGAGGGCTAACATGAGTGATATTTTGGACAAAGTAAGGAAGTTAAACTGGACGCTGCAGGAGTCGCCGACCGGAGCTTTTACATTTGATGATCTGTGTGAGATCCTCAGCGATCTTCTGGAGGCGAATGTATACGTATTAGATTCCGAAGGTTCAGTTGTAGGGGTTTCTCTGAAACTTCCGAAGGAGACGAGCCTGGAATGGAATGAGGAAGCAGAAAGGTATTACTTGCCGGAAGAACTCAACAAGGAGCTTGTTGCTGTGGAATCGACTATGGCAAATCTCAGGAATGAAGATGTTCATAAATTATTCAATTTTGATTTCAAGAGTGACAGATACAATACGATCATCCCAATCGTAGGAGGCGGAAGCAAGTGGGGCGCAATGGTCATGAACAGGCAGGAGCCGGAGTTCACCAATGAGGATCTGGTACTTGGCGAGTATGGCACAACGATCATAGCGCTTACGCTGCGGCGCGAGAAACTGGATGCAGAAAGACGTGACGCCAGAGAGAAATCCATCGTACAGCTGGCAATCGATACGCTCTCCTACTCAGAGACGCAGGCAGTGCAGCACATCTTCTCGGAACTGGACGGCATGGAAGGCATTCTGGTCGCAAGCAAGATCGCTGACAGGTCCGGCATCACTCGTTCGGTAATCGTAAACGCCCTGCGCAAACTGGAAAGCGCCAGTGTTATAGAAACCAGATCTCTGGGGATGAAAGGAACCAGAATCAAGATCCTCAACCCCAAACTGAAATCCGAACTGGAGAAGATCAAGTAACAGCGATCAAGTAACAGCGATCAAGGAACAGAATGGTCAGATTCAACGAGGACAATGAAATAATCAGAGAAGACAGTTACCGCGGCATTATCGCGGGCGTCCAGCGGCGGGAAGATATCGAAACGTCCATGGACGAACTGGAGGCGCTTTGTGAGGCCGACGGCATACAGGTCGTCGGTCGTCTTGTACAGTCTTTGGAACGTACGAATTCCGCGACGCTGATCGGCAAAGGCAAGGTAGAGGAACTTGCCGGTCTTTGCGTGGGCATGGAAGTCGATACGGTCGTGTTCAATGAGGAGCTTTCGGGGATCCAGATCAGGAACCTGGAGGAAGCCCTCGGCGTGAGGGTCATCGACAGAACGATCCTGATTCTCGACATTTTCGCGGACAGGGCCATCTCAAAAGAAGGTAAGCTGCAGGTCGAACTGGCGCAGCTGAAGTACCGGATGCCGCGTCTGACCGGTTTCGGCAGATCCCTTTCAAGGCTGGGCGGCGGCATCGGAACACGCGGACCGGGCGAGAAAAAACTCGAAACGGACCGGCGTCATATCGCTAGGAGGATCGACGATATCCGCGAAGAACTGGCGAAGGCGGGCAAAAGCAGACAGACCCAGAAGAGCGGGCGCGTCAAAGCGGGACTGCCGGTGGTATGCCTGGCGGGATACACGAACGCAGGAAAGTCCGCCATCATGAACCGGCTGATCGATATGCTGGACTCCGATAACGGAACAGGCACATCGGATGCAGCAGATGCTGCATCCGAAACCGCGGCAGAGGTTGCAGACGGCAGGAAGGTCAAGTCGCAGGATATGCTCTTTGCAACGTTGGATACTGCCCACAGGCGGCTCTCGCTGGGCAAAGGCATGGACTTCATTCTGATCGACACGGTCGGTTTCGTCAGCGGACTTCCCCACGATCTTGTAGAAGCATTCAAGTCGACCCTCGAAGAGGTAAAGGACGCGGATGTGATCATACACGTTGTGGATAATTCCCGTGAGGACAAAGAGTTCCAGACGGAGGTCGCCAGCCGCGTCATCCGGCAGCTGGGCGCCGGCGGCGTGCCGCAGATTTTTGTCTACAACAAGATGGACCTCGCCCCGGAGAAACCGCTGATCACTGCAGGAACGGAAACGGTTTTCATCTCAGCGCGGACGGGCGACGGGATGGAGGAACTCACCGCTGCAATCAGAAACGCTCTGTTCGGCGGTATGGTGAAGGCTTCGCTTCTGATCCCGTATGACAAAGGAAATATCGTATCTTACCTGTGTGAGAACGGGCAGATCGACAATATGGATTACAAGCCGGAGGGGACCCTTCTGACAGGAAGCTTCAAGGAGGAGGACCTGGGCAGGTACAGAGAATATGGAATTATACAGAACGATTAAACAGCAGGCTTCTGCTGAGCAGATCATAGAACGATCCCGGTTTATCGCCCACGCGATGCCGGTTTCGGACAGAGCCGAGGCAGAGGAATTCATCGCGGAAATCAAGAGCCGGTACAAAGACGCGACGCACAATGTACCGGCGATGGTCATAGGGGACAAAAGCCAGATCCAGTGGGCCAGCGATGACGGAGAACCTCAGGGTACATCGGGCGCGCCCATCGTGCAGATGCTGGTGGGCGAAGGCCTCACCAATCTCGTCATTGTGGTCACGCGGTATTTCGGCGGCATCAAGCTGGGTACCGGCGGACTTGTCCGCGCCTACACGAGCAGCGCCAAACTGGTGCTGGAAGCTGCCGGCGTCTGTTCTGTGCAGAATGTGCTGAAGATCACCTGTGAAACAGATTACACATATCTTGCCAGATTCCAGAAGCTGGCGTCGGACACGCTTGTCTCTGCAGGCGAAGGGGATCCGGCGGGCAGCGGCCAGGCGGGAGAGCCTGCTTTTGCAATGGGAGAAATAGAGTACGGCGCCAAGGTGAAGATGGAACTGATCACGCTGGCCGAATACGGGGATGCGGTCGAAGGACTCATCGCGAACATCACATCAGGAACAGCGAAGATCCTGTCAAAACAGGAAGGACCGGAAAAGGTTTAAAAAAGTTCTTGACAAGCCCTACCGGATTAAGGTATAGTACATAAGTGCGTCGGGCAAATCAGCCTGCGAAGGACCATGCTGGCGTGGCTCAACGGTAGAGCAGCTGATTTGTAATCAGCAGGTTGGGGGTTCGACTCCCTCCGCCAGCTCCAAAAATGCATTGGACATTTACAAAATATGTGCTATAATACCTAATGCACGAGCAATGTCGAGGGATTCCCGAGTGGCCAAAGGGGGCGGACTGTAAATCCGTTAGCTGAGCTTTCGATGGTTCGAATCCATCTCCCTCGACCAATTAAATACGCGGAAGTGGCTCAGGGGTAGAGCATCGCCTTGCCAAGGCGAGGGTCGCGAGTTCGAATCTCGTCTTCCGCTCCAAATTGACAAATACGGGTTCCTGAGAGCTTGGCTCTCAGGCCCGGAATACGCGGATGTAGTTCAATGGTAGAACCTCAGCCTTCCAAGCTGATGGCGTGAGTTCGATTCTCATCATCCGCTCCAAAAGATGCGGGCTCATAGCTCAGCTGGATAGAGCAACGGCCTTCTAAGCCGTGTGTCCGGGGTTCGAATCCCTGTGGGCTCGCCAATTTTTTTTGACAAATATGGTCACAGCCTCTGTGATCGGAATATATAACGATGGGGTATAGCCAAGCGGTAAGGCAACGGACTTTGACTCCGTCATGCGTAGGTTCGAGTCCTGCTACCCCAGCCAATACGACCCATTAGCTCAGTCGGCAGAGCACCTGACTTTTAATCAGGGTGTCCGGAGTTCGAATCTCCGATGGGTCACCAATTCTTTTTTCTGGTTGGGGTATCGAAAGAACTAAGGACCCGCAGTATCAATGACAGCATGAGGAGAGGTGTCCGAGCGGTTTATGGTGCTGGTCTTGAAAACCAGTGAGGGTCAAACCTCCGTGGGTTCGAATCCCACCCTCTCCGCCATAACCGAATTACTCGTGGAGAAGTACTCAAGAGGCTAAAGAGGACGGTTTGCTAAATCGTTAGGGTTCGCAAGGGCCGCATGGGTTCGAATCCCATCTTCTCCGCCACAATGCAGGGGTATAGCTCAGCTGGTAGAGCAGCGGTCTCCAAAACCGCGTGCCGTGGGTTCGATTCCTACTGCCCCTGCCAATTACTTTAATAACGGGGTGTAGCGCAGTTTGGTAGCGCAACTGGTTTGGGACCAGTGGGCCGCGGGTTCAAATCCTGCCACCCCGACCAACCAGATTGATATGTGGGCCATTAGCTCAGTTGGTCAGAGCATCCGGCTCATAACCGGCAGGTCCTGGGTTCAAGTCCCCGATGGCCCACCAACAACTTCATAGATAGATCCGCGAAGGCAATATGCCCGCGATCGTGTGCCCAGATAGCTCAGTTGGTAGAGCAGAGGACTGAAAATCCTCGTGTCCTTGGTTCGATTCCGAGTCTGGGCACCATTTATTTTTTGAAATGTGTCAAAAGGGACGGTTCTTTTGACACATTTTTTACTTGCCCGCCAGACGTCCCTGCCAGGTGTCTCGCCGGCGCATTTCTTTGTGGATGTTGTTCAGAATGGTGCGTTTCTTGTAACTCCACTCCGGAGCGATGAGTGTCGCGCGCGGGGCGTCGCCGGAGATGCGGTGAAGTGTGATCTCAGGCGGCACGATCTCCAGTGCCGAAATCAGAAGGTCGATGTATTCCTCCATGGAATCGAATGGAACATAGTCCGGCATCGCGGCGGCCATGCCGCTGCCGCGGACGACGTTCAGCATGTGCAGCTTCAGACCGAAGATGCGGCGCACGCCATCGGAGCCGCTGCCGGGGCAAAAGCTGAAGCCGGAGCTGAAGCCGGAGCCGCCGCCTGCGCCATCGTCGGTGCCGATGTCGCGGCACGCGTACCGGACGGAATCCAGCATCATCTCCCGGCTCTCACCGGGCAGGCCGAGGATCAGATGGGTCACGACGCGGATGCCGCGGCCGGTGAGCCGTCGGACGGCGTCGTCATAGTCGGCGCGGCTGTGACACAGGTTCATCGCACGGGCCGTCTCATCATGGATCGTCTGCAGTCCCAGTTCCACCCACAGAAACGTTTTCTCGTTCAGTTCCGAAAGCAGATCCAGAACATCTTTCGGGATGCAGTCGGGACGCGTCGCGATAGCGATCCCCACAACATCCGACGCCTTGAGCGCCGCTTCGAATTTCGCGCGCAGTTCCTCTACAGGCGCATAGGTGTTGGTGTGGCTCTGGAAGTAGGCCAGGTATTTCACATTGTACTTTTCAGAAGGCCATTTGTCGGACAGGAGCCGGATCTGACTGTCCAGGGCCTGCCGGATATCATCTGCCGCGGAGGCCATGTCTCCGGAGCCGCTTTCTGAGCAGAACAAGCAGCCGCCTGTGCCTTTGTTCCCGTCTCTGTTTGGGCATGTGAAGCCCCCGTCGAGTGATAACTTGACGATTTTGGCAGGGCTGTCCAGCCCGAGCTCCGCATAATGATGCTTCAGCCAGGGGCTGATCATGTTGATTCTCAGTTGTTGTCCGTCGGACTTGTCAAAGATGATCGGTTTCATATCATAATCATAGCACAATCGTTGATATAGCGGTGCGTTTCATGTATAATAAATTGTTATTTTATCATGGGGTATTGTTGGGTGCGGCAAGGTGCCGCGAGGTGCAATAAAAATGAAAACACCGAAAAAAGCGCAGCCGCTGAGGATGCGTATGATGACAAACAAAGAGATGGGCGTGCTGGCAGGGGACGGGCCGGACAAGAAAGTGGAACGGCTGAACCTCATGCTGCACAGCTGCTGCGGACCGTGCAGCAGCAGCGTGATCGAACGCCTTGCGGGCGAGTTCAACATCACGGTCCTGTACTACAATCCCTGCATCACCGATGAGGAGGAGTATAAACGCAGGCGTGCAGCCCAGGTGGAGTTCATCGAGAAGTTCAACGCGGAGCGGATCGATCTGCCGGACATCAATCTGGTCGAAGGACCCTATGAGCCGGGCGCTTTTCTGGAGATCACAAAGGGGCACGAAGAAGATCCCGAAGGCGGGCAGCGCTGCGGGATATGTTTCAGACAGCGGCTTGAGAAAGCGGCGCAGATGGCCGCGTTCCACGGGTGCGATCTGTTCGGCACAACGCTGACAGTCAGCCCGCACAAGAACTATGAGATCATTTCCGCCATCGGCAAAGACATTGCGGCGCGCTACGGAATCGGTTTTCTCGACCGTGACTTTAAGAAACAGGACGGGTTCAAACGCTCGATCGAACTGTCGAAGAAATACGGACTGTACAGGCAGAACTACTGCGGTTGCGTCTACAGCGACTGGCGCCGCAAGTGACAGGCGCCACAAGTGCCCGGAGCCGCAAACAACAGGCGGGCGCTGTAAGTGACGCCCAACACGGTGCTGCAGCGATAACATCGTAAATACAGAATTATTTATTATATATAGGAGGACAATATGGCAAATCTTATTATTCCGAAGGGCTATACGCCTGAGATCGACTACATGGAAAGCCAGAGGGCGATCAAGAAAATCAAGGATTTCTTCCAGCAGGAACTGGCGTACGGACTGAAGCTCCGGAGAGTTTCCGCACCGCTGTTCGTGGCACCGGAAACAGGCCTCAATGACAACTTGAACGGCGTGGAGAGAACCGTTAGCTTCACAGTCAAAGACATGGGCGAGAAGGAAGTGGAGATCGTCCAGTCGCTGGCCAAGTGGAAGCGGATGGCGCTGGGAAGATACCATTTTAGGCCGGGAACAGGTCTCTACACAGACATGAACGCGATCAGAAGAGACGAAGAACTGGACAACCTGCACTCGATCTACGTGGATCAGTGGGACTGGGAAAAAGCCATCACGAAGGAAGACAGAACGACAGAGTATCTCCACGAAGTGGTCGAGACGCTCTACATCGCACTGAAGAATCTGAACGACTTTGTGAACAGGCATTACAACGAGCTTAAGACAAACCTTCCGAATGAAATTTTCTTCATCACTTCACAGGAACTGGAGGACATGTATCCGGATCTTGATGCAAAGGCAAGAGAAGATGCGATCTGCAAGGAGAAGAGAGCCGTCTTCGTCGAGAAAATCGGCGGAGCCCTGAAGTCAGGCAAGCCTCATGACGGCAGAGCGCCGGACTACGACGACTGGGAACTCAACGGGGATATCCTCCTTTGGAACGATATACTCCAGAGCTCCTTCGAAATTTCATCCATGGGAATCAGAGTCGACGAAGAAGCCATGGCCCGTCAGCTTGAGATCGCGGGTGCAACCGAAAGAGCTGACCTGGACTTCCACAAAAAGATCCTGAACTGCGAGCTTCCGTACTCCATCGGCGGTGGTATCGGCCAGTCCAGACTTTGCATGTACTTCCTGAGAAAAGCGCACATCGGTGAAGTGCAGGCTGCCATCTGGCCGGAAGAAATGGTCCGGGAGTGTGAAGAACACGACATCTTCCTGCTGTAAACTGCAGAGTATATGAAATACATCGATGTAGTAATCGACAACAAAAGCAACAGCACGGACGTTCTCTACACATACAAATGCGAGGACGATGCGGTCCGGGTCGGGAGCAAGGTCTACGTCCCTTTCGCGAGGAGCACGAAGCTGCGGGAAGGGTATGCGGCGGCAGTCAGAGAGGAGCCTTCGGAAACCGACAAGGCGATCCTCGGCAAGCTGCGCGTCGTGGACCATGTAGACCCGGAGGTGTCCCTCACCGCGGAAATGATCAGAAGCGCCATGTGGATGAAGAGTCGGTACCTTTGCCGGTACATCGACGCCATCCGCTGCTTCACGCCTGCCGGCAGCGCCGCCGTGCGCAGGGAAAAACAGAATTCCCTGGCGGGCGAAAAGGGGTATGCGGAGCACGTGGAGCACCTGACGCCGGAGCAGGAGGCGGCGCTGGAGCAGATCGGCGGAGCGATCGCCGCCGGAAGACCGGAACGGTTCCTCATACACGGCGTGACGGGAAGCGGCAAGACGGAAGTTTACATCCGGGCGGCGAAGCAGACTCTCGAAGCGGGAAGAGGCGTGATCGTTCTGGTGCCTGAGATTTCTCTGACAGGCCAGATCGTAGAGCGGTTCCTGGCGCATTTCGGGGAGGACTCCGTGGCGATCCTGCACTCAAGACTATCGGCAGGGGAACGCTACGATCAGTGGAAGAAGATCAGAGACGGCGAAACAAGAATCGTCATCGGAGCCAGATCGGCGGCTTTTGCACCGGTGGATGATCTGGGCCTGATCGTGGTGGACGAGGAGCACGAGTCAACGTACAAGTCCGACTTCACGCCTAAGTACGACACTATCGAAGTGGCGGTCAAACGTCTGCAGGACCGGGACAGCCGCGGCGTTCTGATCCTCGGCAGCGCTACACCCTCCGTCGTTACCTACAGCAGGGCGAAGGAAGGCATCTACAAACTGATCGAACTGACAAAAAGATACAACGAGGTCAGCCTCCCGAAGACGGAGATCGTCGATATGCGGGAGGAGATGAAAGAGGGCAACAGGACTGTCATCAGCCACAGGCTGGCGGCGGAAATGAACCGGCAGTTCGAGAACGGCAGACAGGTCATGCTGTTCCTCAACAGGAGAGGGTATTCCACCTTCGTTTCCTGCAGAGAGTGCGGCTACGTGGCCAAGTGCCCGACCTGCGGGCTGTCCATGACCTATCACAGAGATGGCGGCAGCGGCAGACTGGTCTGCCACTACTGCGGACGCGAAGAACCGGCGCCGCTGCAGTGCCCGGAATGCGGCAGCAGTTATGTCCGGTACTTCGGGAGCGGGACAGAGAAGATCGAAGAAACGATCCGGCAGCTGTTCCCGGGGCGCACCGTCGACCGGATGGATCTGGATTCCGTCAAGAAAAAAGGCGAGCTGAAGAAAAAACTCAAGGCCTTTGAGAGAGGCGAGACAGACATCCTCATCGGCACCCAGCTCATTGCCAAGGGACTGGACTTCAAGAACGTGGGCCTTGTTGGGATCGTCTCGGCGGATGTGTCGCTGAACATTCCCGACTTCCGGTCACCGGAGCGGGCGTTCCAGCTGATCACTCAGGCGGCGGGAAGAGCCGGACGGGGCGGCGACAGAGGCTGCGTCATCATCCAGACCTACAGCCCGGAGCACTACGCGGTCGCGCTCGCGGCGAAACATGATTACAAAGGATTCTACGAAGCCGAGGAAAAGTTCCGGCGCTTCATGATGTATCCGCCGTACAGCGACATCTTCCAGATCATGTTCACCTCAGAGTCTGCGGAAGCAGCGAAGGAAGGCGCCGCGATGTGGCACAAACGGATCGGGGAGCTTTTGCCTGAAGGGCATGAGCGGAATCTGTTCGAGCCGCAGGAAGCCTACATGAGCAAGATCCGCGATACATACAGATACTCTCTGATCATCAAATGCCCGAAGGGAAGCCGCCGCGCGTACACGGCGATCCTCATGAAGATCCGGGATGAAGAAACCGCGCAGGCGCGAAAGAAAAAACAGGATTACATAGCTGTCGTGGACGTGAATCCATACAGCTTCACATAAGAAAAGAGGAAATAACAATGGCATTAAGAAACATCGTAACAGACGAAGATCCGATCCTGAGGAAAGTCTGCAGACCGGTCGGAGAAGTGACACCGCGCATACAGATGATCCTCGACGATATGGTGGACACCATGAGGGACGCCAACGGCGTAGGCCTGGCTGCACCGCAGGTGGGCATCATGAGAAGAATGTTCGTGGCTGAACCGGAGCCCGAGAAAGTCTATCACTTCGTGGATCCCGAAATCATCAGCCTGGAAGGAGAACAGGAAAGCGAAGAAGGATGCCTTTCTGTTCCCGGACGCGTTGGCAAAGTCATCAGACCCGAAAAGATCGTGATCGAAGGCAAGGACAGATACGGACATCCGCGGCAGTACACCTTCGAGGGATTCGACGCAATTGTCATGTGCCACGAATTCGATCATCTGGAGGGCATTCTCTACACAGACAAAGCCACCGAGGTCTTCGAAATCAGCGAGGAAGAGGAACAGGAAGAGGAATAGGGAGAACACATGAGACTGATCTATATGGGTACGCCGGACTTCGCAGTGCCTCCTATGGAGATGCTTGCGGAGGCAGGACATGAAATACTGTACGCGGTCACCCAGCCGGACGCCGTCCGGGACAGAGGCAAAAAAATCAAATACTCCCCGGTCAAGGAGAAGGCCCTGGAGATGGGGATCCCCGTGCTGCAGCCGACGAAAATCAAACGGAATGAAGAGTTCGCCGAGACCTTGAGAGCGGCGGACCCCGATGCCATTATCGTCGCTGCTTACGGACGCATCCTGCCCCTGCATATTCTGGAAATGCCGCGGCTGGGATGCCTCAACATACACGGATCGCTGCTGCCGCGCTTTAGGGGCGCCGCTCCGATCCAGGCGGCCATCGCGGCAGGAGACGAGGAAACGGGCGTTACGATCATGCATATGAACGAGGGACTCGATACGGGGGATATGCTCGCAAAAGCATCCACGCCCATCGGACAGAAGAACTGCGGCCAGCTCCATGATGAACTGGCGCTCATGGGCGCGCGCCTGATTGTCGAAACGCTGGAAGACATCGATAGAGCGCTGGCGAAAGCCGAGAAACAGGACGATGCTCTCGCGACTTACGCTCCCATGATCTCCAAGGCGGACGGACACATTGATTTCACCATGAGTCCGGAGCAAATCGAGCGCAGGATGAGAGCCTTCGATCCGTGGCCCGGGACCTTCGCCGAGATGAACGGCAAGACCTTCAAACTGTGGCGCGCCACTGCGCCCGGGCAGAAGACGGACGCTCCTGCGGGAACCGTTGTTGCCGCGGGAAGCGAGGGCCTGGACATCTCAGCGGGCGGCGCTGTTCTGCGGGTGACTGAGCTGCAGGCGCCCGGCAAAAAACGGATGAAATCTGAAGATTATTTAAGAGGCAATTCGATTGAAATCGGCACTGTTTTGCGATAAAATGTAATTTGAGGTGATATGATGTTTTATGGATTTGACCCAACGTTCATCATTCTGATACCGGCAATTATATTCACCGTATACGCACAGCGTAAGGTGCAGAGCACTTACGCTGCTTATTCGCGTGTTGCCACAAGAAAAGGGATCACCGGAGGGCAGACTGCCAGAATGATCCTGAACAGCAACGGCATGGGTCATGTGCCGATCGAGATCGTACCGGGAAATCTCACAGACAATTATGATCCTACGAAGGATGTGATGCACCTGTCCGAAGGAACGCACAACAGTTCCTCGGTCGCAGCTGTGGCGGTCGCCGCCCATGAATCGGGACACGCCATGCAGGACGGATCCAACTACGCTTTTCTGAAGCTCAGGATCGCGATGGTGCCCGCAGTCAATGTGGTGTCTGCGATATCGATGCCGGTGATCATGATCGGAATCATCCTCGTGTGCGCAGGGCAGGCGATGGGGGGATCCTTGTTCAATATCGGAGTGATCATGTTCGCAGTCGTCGTTCTGTTCCACACGGTGACACTGCCAGTAGAATTCGATGCCAGCAAGCGTGCGCTTCAGCAGCTTGTTGCGCTTGATATAGTTGATGAATCAGAAGTGAGAGGAGCCAGGAAGGTGCTTTCGGCTGCGGCGATGACGTATGTCGCCGCTCTGTCGGTGTCCCTTCTGACGCTCATCAGATTATTGCTGATAAGGGGGAACAACAGCTAATGGATAACAACCGCAAGACCGCATACCAGACATTACTGGACGTAGAATCAAAGAAGGCTTATTCGAACATAGCCCTGAACCACAAAATCGCAGTGAACAAACCGGGCTCTCCTGCTTTTGTAAGAGAGCTGGTGTACGGCGTCCTGGAGAGAAAACTGACGCTGGATCACTACATTGACCAGCTCCTGAAGGAAGGCATCGACAGCCTGCGGATACAGGAACTCACCATTCTCCGCATGGGCATCTATCAGCTGGGTTACATGGACAAAGTCCCCGAATACGCAGCTATCAGCGAGAGCGTGGATCTGGCCAAGAAATACTGCAAAGGCAAAGCAGGCCTGATCAACGGCGTTCTCAGAGAATACCAGAACAAGAAAATCTATCTGACACTCCCGACAAGAGATGAAGATGAAATCAACTATCTGTCCGTGAAGTATTCCTATGCTCCGTGGATCATCGAACTCTGGCTCAAGTACTACAGCGTGAGCTTCGTCGAAAAGCTTCTGGATGCCGGCAACGAGACACCGCCGCTTACGGTCAGGGCAAACTGGCTCAAGATCAGAAAGGAAGATCTGAAGAAGGTGCTTAAAGAAAGAGGCTTCGAAGCGGAAGACGGCAAGATCTGCCAGAACGCGCTGTATGTCAAAGGCAGCAAGATCCTGGACAGCGATCTGTACGCTTACGGCCTGTTCACACCGCAGGATGAAGCGTCCATGCTCGTGTCCGAGAAGATCGGCGTAAGGCAGGGCGATGTGGTCATGGACGTGTGCGCTGCTCCGGGCGGCAAGACAACGGCCATCGCAGAGCGCATGAACAATACGGGCAAGATCATCGCGTCGGATATCTACCGCAGAAAACTTGACATTGTCGACAAGGAAGCGGCAAGACTCGGCATCACCAATATCGAAACCAGATCATGGGACGCTACGAGAGTGGATTCCACAATGAATAAGAAAGCAGACAGGGTACTGGTCGACGCTCCGTGCTCGGGCCTCGGGGTCATCAGGAGAAAACCTGAGATCAAGTACAAAGAGTATTCGAAGGAGATGAAACTGCTGCCGGACAAGCAGCTCGCGATCCTGTCGTCTTCGTCCAGCTATGTCAAACCGGGCGGCACGCTGGTCTACAGCACATGTACGATCAACCCGGAAGAAAACGAGAAGGTCGTCGATACCTTCCTCAGGAAGCACAAGGACTTCGAGAAGGTTGAGAGAACACTGCTTCTGCCAAACGTAAATGGAACAGACGGCTTCTTCATCTGCGTGATGAAGAGAGACGAACTGATGGAGTAACAATATGCTGCAAATAGGATTCAAATGCAACAGAGGAGTCGTTAGAAAGAATAACGAAGACGCGTGTTTCCTGATCCCGAATCAGGACGTCTACATTGTGGCGGACGGCGTCGGCGGAAACAATTCCGGAGAGATCGCCAGCAGCACGGCGGTCGAGTCACTGGCGTCCTTCGTCAAGGCGGGCGATCTGAAAAACTGCAAGACTCCTGAGGAAATCTTCGGGTTTTTCACAGAGGCAGTAGATTCCGCCAACCGGGACGTTTTCGAAATGAATCAGGAAAATCTCCATTACAGAGGTATGGCCACGACCATCGTCATGACCTATATTCATGATGGAAATGCGTACGTGACGAACATCGGAGACAGCAGGGCATATCTGTTCAGAGGCGGCAAGCTGAAACGCATCACAAAGGATCACACCTATGTGAATGAGCTGATCGACAAAGGCATCATCACAGCGAAAGAGGCAGAAAGCCACAGCCAGAAAAATGTGATCACGAAGGCGCTGGGCGCCGAGCCGCAGGCAGAACCGGATTTTTACAAGGTCGCGCTGGAGAGAGGAGATATTATGATCCTCTGTTCCGACGGGCTTTATGGTGAGGTCGGTGAGGACAGAATGACAGAACTGCTGAAGAACGCCTGTGAGAACAACACGAAGATGAATGATCTTTGCGCAGACTTCGTGGATGAGGCGATCCTCGCAGGAGGCAGAGATAATATCACAGTGATTAGTATCAGGGTGTAAATCCCATTGACATATTTACTACGACTAGCGGCTAGCCAGTCGCGCGCCCTGACGGACGCGTTCCTGGGCCGCTAAAGCATAAGGAGTCCCATCAGCTCACAGAAGTTCGCTGTGGCGACTCCATTAGGAGGAAGTTATGAGCAAAGTACTCGCAAACAGATATGAACTGTTCGAGAGAGTAGGAGAAGGAGGTATGTCTGTGGTCTACAAGGCCAAAGACAGACTTCTCAATAGATTTGTAGCCATCAAGATTCTCAAACCGGAGTTCATCAGCGACCAGAAGTTCATCGACAGCTTCAGACGTGAGTCGCAGAACGCAGCGAGCATGAGCCATCCGAATATCGTCAACATCTACGACGTAGGAAGAGAAGGCAACATCCATTATATCGTAATGGAACTGATAGAAGGACGGGCGCTCAGCGATTACATACGGGAGCAGGGACCCATGGCCTATCCGAAGGTCATCGCCCTTTCCAAACAGATCGCGTCGGCTTTGGCCTTCGCCCACAAGAATCACATCATCCACAGGGACGTCAAGCCGCACAACGTCATGATCACGCCGAACGGAACGGCGAAGATCACGGACTTCGGTATCGCAAAGGCAGTCAACGCCGCGACCATCGTGGATAACACCGACGGCATCGTCGGTTCGGTCCACTACTTCTCACCGGAGCAGGCCAGAGGCGGATATGTGGATGAAAAATCAGATATCTATTCCCTGGGCATCGTCATGTACGAGATGCTGACGGGGCAGGTTCCTTTCGACGGGGACAATCCCGTGAACATCGCCCTGCAGCACATCAACAGTGAGATGACGCCGCCGTCTGAACTGGTCAGCGGCGTTCCGCCGGCGCTGGAGCACATCATCATGAAGTGCTGCGATAAGTATCCGGTCAACCGGTACGCTTCTGCAGACGATCTCATCGAAGCGCTGAACAATCTCGAATTTGTCGGCAGCGTAGTAGGCGACTCCGTCCTCATGGGCGGAAGCGGCAGAAACACGACGCAGATCCGTCCGCCGAAGCAAGGCGTTCCGATCGCCAAAACAGATTATGATGACGGCGAAAGCGACGATGAAGGATACGGCGGAGAAGGCCGCAAGGAAAAAGAAATCAACAAGAAGAACAAGAAACGGATCATCATCATAGCGGCGATCGCCGCAGCGGTCATTCTGGGACTGGTTGCAGCCATTTTCCTGATGGGCGGAGAAGAGATCAAGGCTCCGGACTTCAAGGGAATGACCATGCAGCAGGCGCAGGATATGGCCGAGAAGATGGACATCAAGATCAAACAGGGCGAAGAGGTGATCAGTGATGAAGTCGACAAAGGACTCATCGTATCCCAGACGCCTGAAGCCGGCCAGACCATCAAGACAGGAAGCACTATCACCGTCAATATCAGCAAAGGCCTCGGAGACGGCAGCGTTCCGGATCTGACAGGAAAGATGAAAGACGACCTGTCCGATTACCTCGAAGCAGCGGGCTTCAAACTGGGTGCAGTCACGACGAGGGCCAGCGATGAGCCGGAAGGGACCGTACTCAGCCAGAATCCGAAGGCAGGCACCGAGGTAGAGAAAGGAACAGCTATCGATGTTGAAGTCAGCGACGGATCCAAGGCAAAGGCGGAAGTTCCGTATCTGGTAGGGAAATCCCTCGATGATGCAGAGAATGAACTTTCGACATCCGGGCTGAAGACCGGGAAGATCAGCTACGACTACAGTTCCTCTTACGCAGAGGGTGAAGTCATGTGGCAGCAGTACGATGCGGGTGCATCCATCGATAAGGGATCATCAGTGAAACTGAGAGTCAGCAAGGGACCGGAACCGACGACAACAACGACTACGACGACGACAGCGCCGCCGACGACAACGGAAACGGAACCTGAGTACGACGATCCTGATCATCCTGCAGATTAATAGAATGAATGGAACAATAATCAAAGGAATCGCCGGGTTTTATTATGTGAAATCCGGCGAAACAGTATACAGATGCAGGGCGAAGGGCGCCTTTAAGGAGCAGGGCATAAAACCTGCAGTCGGCGACGAGGTCCGTTTCCAGATCGGAACGGAGGAGGATAACACTCTCGTCACGGAGATCCTGCCGCGGAAAAACTGGTTTATCCGCCCCTTTGTGGCAAATGTGGACTGCTTCGTGATCGTGGCGGCTGCCAAACGGCCAGCACCCATCCTGCGGACCATAGACCGTTTTCTGGTCATGGCCGAGAAAGCGCACACGGATATCGTCTTTTGCATCAACAAATGCGACCTGAAGGGAAAACAGGAAGAACTGATGCAGATCTACGGGCCCCTTTATCCGGTCGTGTGCACCGGTGAAGGCATGGAAGAAGGCCTCATCAGGCTGCGGCAGCTGATCAAAGGGAAGAAGGCGGTCCTTGCCGGAGCGTCGGGCGTGGGGAAATCCACGATCCTCAACAGGCTGCATCCGGAGGCGCTGATGGAGACAGGTGCGATCAGCGAAAAGTCCCAGCGGGGAAAGCATACTACAAGACACAGTGAGCTCTTCGCGCTGGATGAAGAAGGCACCATGATCTTCGACACGCCGGGATTCACATCCTTTGACATCCTGACTGCAGACGCAGAGGAACTGCAGTTCCTCTATCCGGAGATCGGAGCTTTCGCGGGGCAGTGCAGATACGATAACTGCAGGCATCTGGCGGAGCCTGAATGTGCAGTGAAGCGGGCATTGGAAGAAGGGAAAATCGCACAGAGCCGTTACAATTCCTACAAGGAACAGATGGAGGAACTCTTAAAATGAAAAAACTGGCACCATCGATTCTTTCGGCAGATTTTTCAAAGCTGGCGGAAGAAGTGGCACAGATCGAAGCAGGCGGCGCGGACTATATCCACGTGGATGTTATGGACGGGCATTTCGTACCGAACATCTCGTTTGGAGCGGCGGTCATGAAGAGCCTTCTGGGCAAGACGAACCTGCCCTTCGACGTGCACCTGATGATCGAGAACCCTGACGACTACCTGGAAGATTTTATGACTGACAATACGGCGTTCATCACCGTGCATCAGGAAGCATGTGTACATCTGAACCGGACGGTGCAGCACATCAAATCCCTGGGCGTGAAGGCAGGCGTTTCCCTGAATCCGGCCACATCGCTTTCCGTTCTGGATTATATCATCGAGGATCTTGATATGGTCCTGATCATGTCTGTCAATCCTGGATTCGGCGGTCAGAAATTCATCCCGTCGGCGTTGGAAAAAATCAGGGAATTATCTGAAGTCAGAAGAGCAGAAGGACTGGATTTCGAAATCGAGGTCGACGGCGGCGCGAACCTGGACAACGTGCAGGAACTCGCCTCAGCCGGAACAGATATCATCGTTGCAGGTTCGGCAGTGTTCAAAACACCGGACATCACAGAAACGACGAAGCAGTTCATCAGTAAGATAAGGAGCATCTAAAATGAGAATCATATTGGATGGAATGGGTGGCGACAACGCCCCGGAAGAAATCGTCAAGGGCGCTGTAGAAGCAGCGAAAGAAATCGAGGATGAGATCATCATCGTCGGGAAGCCGGATGCAATCGAAAAGCAGCTGAAAAAATGCAAATACAAAGGCGAACAGATCAGCATCGCTCCTGCGAATGAAGTCATCACCATGGAGGACAGTCCGGTCAAGGCGATCCGTCACAAGAAGGACTCTTCTCTCGTGGTCGGGCTCAATATGCTCAGGGACGGTGAAGGCGACA
The DNA here is from genome assembly GCA_902786815.1 of uncultured Eubacteriales bacterium. GTDB lineage: Bacteria > Bacillota > Clostridia > Peptostreptococcales > Anaerovoracaceae > Lentihominibacter. Next base: position 12,609 of record CADADV010000002.1, on the reverse strand, counting down.
TGTTTGTTTCCGCAGGGAACACCGGTGCCCTGATCGTAGGATCCAGACTGCTGCTCGGCAGGATCAGGGGAGTGGACAGACCGGCGCTGGCCAGCATCTATCCCGATATGACAGGCGGCGATCCCTGCATGCTGGTGGACGCGGGCGCGAGTTCCGAATCCAAAGCCAGGAACATGCTTGAGTACGGCCTCATGGGAAGTGTCTATGTCGAGAAAGTCTGGGGAAGATCAAATCCCCGGGTCGGACTCGTGAACCTGGGAGCGGAAGAAAGCAAAGGCACCAGTGTGACGAAGGACGCTTACCAGATGCTCAGCGCTTCCAAACTGAACTTCATCGGAAATGTTGAGGGAAGAGATGTTCCGAAAGGCGTCTGCGATGTCATCGTCTGCGACGGATTTACCGGAAACGTTATTCTCAAGCTGACAGAGGGCGTATCCTTAAGCATATTCAAGCTGATCAAGGATACCCTGAAGAGCAATGTCAAGGCAATGGTGGGCGGCGCGCTGATCAAATCGAAACTCAGCGGACTCAAGGATGAATTCGACTACGAGGAATACGGCGGCGCTCCGGTGCTGGGCGTATCGGGTCCGGTCATCAAGATGCACGGCTCGTCGACAGCACGCGCTGTCAAGAGCGCCATCCTCAGGGGAATGCCTTACGCAGAAGAGAACGTCGTCGACATCATCAAGCAGGAGATGCTCGACGTAGCCGAATATATAGAAGAAGACTGATTTCTGTATGAAAAGCATTGAAGAAAAAATCGGATATCATTTCAAGGATAAAAAACTGCTGGAAACGGCCCTGACCCACAGCTCCTACGCCAGAGAAAAAAACAGTGCGGAGTACAACGAGAGAATGGAGTTTCTCGGTGACGCCATGCTTGACGCGATCGCAGGCGAGGAGCTGTACAGGATGTTTCCCGGCAGAGAAGAAGGATTTCTCTCAAGAACAAGGGCAAGCCTCGTCTGTGAGAAATTTCTTTTTGAAGTCGCCATGCAGCGGGGAATCGGGGAGCACCTCAGGCTCAGCGCAGGCGAGGAAAAGTCCGGCGGCCGCAGCAGACCTTCGATTCTGTCAGATGCAGTCGAGGCGCTGATCGGCGCCGTGTTCCTGGACGGAGGATATGAAGCGGCAAGAGATGTCGTGCTGGGTCTATTGGCAGACGGACTGCGGGAAGTCAGAGAAGGCAGGGCAGTGACCAAAGACTATAAAACCGCGCTGCAGGAGCTTTTGCAGGCAGAAGGTCTGTCAGCGGGAGATATACAGTACGTGGATGCGGGCCAGAGCGGCCCGGACCATGACAAGGTGTTTACGGTCAAACTGATCGTAGCAGGCAGCCAGGCTGCCGAAGGGGAAGGGAAGAGTAAAAAGCAGGCCCAGCAGAACGCTGCGAGGGCTGCGCTTTCAAGGAGACAACATGCTATTTAAGAAAATCGAGATGCACGGGTTCAAGTCGTTTGCAGAACCCATAACAATTGAATTCAACGAGGGCCTTACCGGAATCGTCGGCCCGAACGGCAGCGGCAAAAGCAACATCAGCGACGCGATCAGATGGGTCCTGGGTGAGCAGAGCCCGAAGATGCTGCGCGGCGGCAAGATGGAAGAAGTCATCTTCAACGGAACGGACAGCAGAAAGTCCCGCGGCATGGCCGAGGTCACCCTGTACATCGATAACAGTGACGGCACACTGCCGATCGATTACAAAGAAGTCGCCATCACCAGAAGAATGTTCCGCTCCGGAGAGAGCGAATACTATATCAACGGAAACCAGTGCAGACTGCGGGATATCCGTGAGCTCATCATGGATACCGGAATCGGCGTAGACGGTTATTCTCTGATCGGTCAGGGAAAAATTTCAGAAATCATCAGCAACAACACCGAGTCGCGCCGGGAAATCTTCGAGGAAGCGGCCGGCGTTGTCGCTTACCGTACAAGAAAGGCGGAAGCAGAGAGAAAGCTGGCGTCCACGACCCAGAACATGGACCGCGTCCAGGATATCATCGGGGAAATCGAAGGAAGGATCGACGGACTTCGTGAAGAAAGCGAAAAGGCGCAGGAATACCTGGAACTGAGAGACCGGAACAAATCCCTTGAGATCAACATCATCCTCAAGAATGTGGAAGGACTCGAACGAAAAAACGAATCCATGGAGGAAGATCTGCGCAACATCGTCTTCAATCTGCAGCGGCTCAAGAATGAGAAGGAGCGGATCGAAGAGGAAATAGGCGAAGCAGGAAGCAAGAATGAAACGCTTGAAAACATTTCCGTGGATGCCCGTGAAGCACTGATCCGCGCCATCGACAAACTGAACCTGGCAGTGAATAAGTCTGACGTCGACAAAGAGAAAATGTCGGCCATTGAGGACAATACCGCCAGGATCAGCGAAGAGATCAAGACGCTGGAGGAGAAAAAAGAAAGAGAAGAAGCCAACGCAGTTTCCTTCATGCAGCAGAAGGAGGAAGCGGACCGGCAGGCCGCAGAAGCAGAAGAAGCGCTCAACGGGATCATCGAACGCTATAACGCGGTCGCGGATGATCTGAGCCGCTTCGGAGAAGAGGCCGATGAAGCAAGGAACGAAATCTTCCGGCTGAACGCAGAGATCACTGCCTGCAGATCTGAGATCGGCAGCATGCAGCTGATCAGCGATACCCTGCAGAGAAGAGAAACGGCTCTGCAGAGTGAGCGGGACGCAGGAGAAGATACAGAGAAACAGGCCAGAGAAGATCTGCAGAGAGCGCAGAAGGAACGGGACGAACTGGCGGAGCAGGCAGAAACACTCCTCAAAGAAATCGAAGAGACTGCCGATGCTTATGAGAAAGCCATGGAAGAAGAACGTCGCCTGTCCCGTTCGGCTGAGGACCTCAGACTGTCCCTCGGAAGAATGTCTGCGAGGCTAAAGACCATCGAAGAGATGGAGAGCAATTACGAAGGATATTCCAACGCGGTCAAACACGTCATGAAAGCCGGCATGTCCGGGATCCACGGCGTTGTTGCGGAACTCATCCAGGTGCCCGCAGGTTACGAAACAGCAGTGGAAACAGCCCTCGGGCAGTCTTTGCAGAACATCGTCTGCGAAGATGATACGAGCGCACGCAGGGCGATCCGGTCGCTGAAGGAGAACAAGGCCGGAAGGATGACCTTCCTGCCGCGTAAATCCATCAGAGGAAGAGAAAAACCTGATCCATCGCTGAAGGATCAGCCCGGATTTGTAGGTTTTGCACCGGAATGCATTTCCTATGATAAAAAGTATGAGAACATCATCAGCTACCTGCTGGGCAGAGTTGTGGTCGTACGCGATCTGGAGAGCGCGGTCAACATTTCGAAGCAGGAACGCGACATCCTGACCGTAACAATGGAAGGGGAAATCATCAACGCCCGCGGCGCGATCACCGGCGGCAGATTCAAACACAAAACAGCCAATATCCTGGACAGAAGAGCCGAGATGGCGCGTCTGGATAAAGAAATCAAAGAAGGCACCCGGAAACAGGAAGAATACAGCGATGAACTTGACGATCTGAAGATCGAAATCAAGGGCTATGAGGAGGAAATCAGAAGCCTCGATGAAAACCAGCGCAGCATCGAAAGTTCTCTGATGCTGAAGGAGAACGCGATCAGAATCGCGGAAGGCGCTTTGGAAGATATGAAGAGCAGCGCCGGCAAGGTGGATAAAGAGCTGCAGAATATCCGGCAGGAGCAGGAAAACAACGCGGCAGCGATCGACCGGGTCAACGCGGATATCGCTGCGAAGGAAGCCGCTGTGAAGGATGCCGAGGCAGCGTGCGAGGAAAAAAACCGTCAGTACGAAAACAAAAAAACAGAAGCAAGAGGAATCAGCGAGGAAATCACGACAGCGAGAATCCTCGTCAACACCTGCGGCGAGAAAAAAGCCCATGCTGATGACATCGCTGACCGGATCAACGATTCCATTGCGGAGATCACATCCGACCTGGAAACGAGAAAACTGCGTCTGGAACTGCTGGAAGAAGAAAGAAGCCAGATCACCGAAGGACACATGAATATCGATGAGATGATCGGGGAGCTGGAAGCAGAAAAAACCGCCGCTGAGGAACACCTGCAGACAGTGACGGACGAGAAATCCGCCCTGACCGCGCGGCTTGCCGAGCTCAACAAAGACAAGGACGAGCTTTCGGGGAAGATCCAGACTTTCCAGGATCAGAAATACGATCTGGATGTGCGCAAGGCGAAGCAGGATACACAGCTCGAAACCTATAAAGAGAAACTGTGGGAGGACTTCGAAGTTTCTTATATCCAGGCGATGGAATTCAAGTCCGAGGACTTCGTGATGTCCAGAGCCGTCAAGGAGAACCGGCAGATCAAGGGACGCCTGCGGGAACTGGGAGAAGTGAACGTCGGCGCCATTGAAGAATACAAACAGGTCAGCGAACGGTACGAGTTCCTGACAAATGAACGGGCGGATGTTCAGAAGGCCATGGATGACCTGAACGGCATCATCACAGAGATGGACAAAACCATCAAGAAGAGATTCCGCGAGAGCTTCGACCAGATCGTCGTGAACTTCGAGAAGCAGTTCCAGGTCCTGTTCGGCGGAGGCCACGCGGAGCTGCGGCTTTCAGACGAAAACAACCCGCTCGAAGCGAGCATCGACATCGTCGCCCAGCCGCCGGGCAAGAAGCTGCAGAACATCAATCTGCTCTCGGGCGGCGAGAAGACGCTGACTGCCATCGCTCTCATGTTCGCGGTCCTGCAGGCCAAGCCGACGCCGTTCTGCATCCTCGACGAGGTGGAAGCGGCGCTGGATGACGCCAACATCGACCGGTTCATCAAGTGCCTGCGGCAGTTCGAAGGCATCCAGTTCACGCTGGTCACACATCAGAAGGCGACCATGGAGCATGCGGATGTACTCTACGGCGTAACCATGCCGGAGAAGGGTGTGTCCAAGGTGCTGTCCCTGTCGCTGGAGGATGATCTGAGTAAATACAGTAACTAGGAGAACTATATGTTTGGAGAGAGAAAAGGATTTTTCGGGAGAATGTCGGAGCGTATCAATGACGCGCTTATGATGAATCCCACCATAGATGAGGACTTTTTCGATGAGCTCGAGGAGATCCTCATCACTTCCGATATCGGAATGGATACGACTGTAAAGGTCGTGGAAACGCTCCGTACGGAGGTCAAAGCCAACAATATGACCAAGCCCAATGTCATCAAGATCCGCCTTGGCAAGATCATCGCGGATACGATCAACAAGGGTGAGGCACAGAAGCTTTCGCCGGAGACTCCGCTCGTCATCCTGATGATCGGCATCAACGGCGGAGGCAAGACGACTTCCATCGGCAAGCTGGCGTACAAGCTCAAGAAAGAGGGCAAGACCGTCATGCTGGCGGCGGCGGACACCTTCCGTGCCGCAGCGGGCGAGCAGCTTCAGATCTGGGGCGACCGGGTCGGCGTGAACGTCGTCCGCCACGCAGAAGGCGCAGATCCTTCGGCTGTCATCTACGACGCCATCCAGTCTGCAAAGGCCAAGAACATGGATGTGCTCATCTGTGATACAGCCGGCAGACTGCAGAACAAAAAGAACCTGATGGATGAGCTGGCTAAGATGAACAAAGTCATCAGCCGCGAGTGGCCGGAAGCAGCCAGGGAGAACCTGCTCGTTCTGGACGCCACCACAGGGAAGAACGCCGTATCACAGGTCTCTGAATTCGGGGAAGCGGCCGATATCACCGGTATCGTGCTGACCAAGCTGGACGGCACAGCCAAAGGCGGCATCGTCCTGACTATCGCTGACGAATTCGACATGCCGGTCAAGTTTGTGGGACTTGGCGAAGGCATCGAAGACCTGGAAGAGTTTGACCCGCAGGATTTCGCGAAGGGGATATTCGAATGAGTTTACCTTTGGTAGCAGTAGTTGGACGCCCGAACGTGGGCAAGTCCACATTCTTTAATAAAGTCGTCGGAAAGCGTCTATCCATCGTTGAGGACACGCCCGGGGTGACCCGGGACCGCATTTACGCGGAAGCCGAATGGTGCGGCGTGCACTTCGCTTTGATCGACACGGGCGGTATCGAGCCTGACAGCAAGGACATCATCCTGTCCCAGATGCGGGAGCAAGCGGAGATGGCCATCGACACATCCGATGTGATCCTGTTCATGGTGGACGGCAAGGAAGGCCTGACCGCTGCGGACAGGGAGGTCGGCGAGATGCTCATGAAGACGGGCAAGAAGGTGGTCCTGGCGGTCAACAAGATCGACCGGCCGGATCTGCCCGATGATTTCTATGATTTTTATGAACTGGGCCTTGGCGAGCCGATCCCGATTTCCTCTGCCAACATGCTGAACCTGGGCGATCTGCTGGACGAGATCGTCGGCAGTTTCCCGGAAGGCGCCGGACAGGAAGAAGATGATTCCATCAAGATCGCGATGATCGGCAAACCGAATGTGGGGAAGTCTTCCCTGGTCAACAAGCTACTGGGCGAGAACCGGGTCATCGTATCCCCGATCGCAGGGACGACGCGCGATTCCATCGACACGCCCTTCGAGTTTGACGGGGAACCGTATACGCTGATCGACACTGCAGGCATCCGCCGCAAAAGCAAGGTCAACGAAGACATCGAAAAGTTCAGCGTCATCCGTGCCGTCGCCGCCATCGAGCGCTGCGATGTATGCATGCTTATGATCGACGCGCAGGAGGGAGTCACGGAACAGGACAAGAAGATAGCCGGCATCGCCCATGAGGCAGGCAAAGGCATCATCGTCCTGGTGAACAAATGGGATCTGGTTGAAAAAGAGACCAACACCATGAAGAAGTTCCGGGAAGAGATCGAAGCGGAGCTGGGCTTCATGTCCTATGCGCCGTCCCTGTTTATCTCGGCGCTGACAGGACAGCGCGTGAACCAGGTCATGGGACTGGCCAAGGTCGTGGCAGAAAACCGCGCCATGCGCGTGCCGACCGGTCAGCTGAACACGGTCATCACGGATGCGACAATGATGAAACAGCCGCCGTCCGACAAGGGCAAGCGGCTCAAGATATACTATGTAACGCAGGTCGGCGTCAAGCCGCCCCTGTTCTCATTCAAAATCAACTCGAGGCCTTTGATGCATTTCTCCTATTCCAGATATCTGGAGAATCAGATCAGGAAGGCCTTTGGGTTTGAAGGGACTTCGCTGAAATTCGTCTTCCGGGAGAAGGGAGAAAAAGAGGAGGAATTCTAGTATGGGTGGTTTAGCTATGATCGACATTCTGATGCTTGGCGCTGCAGGCCTGGCAGCCTACTTCATCGGCAACATCTCCCCGTCCACTATCATGGCCAAGAGACAGGGCCTGGATATCAAGAAGGAAGGCAGCGGCAACGCCGGAACCACCAATGCCCTTCGTGTCATGGGCAAGAAGGCCGGCGCAATCACCTGCATCGTGGATATTCTGAAGGGCGTGGCCGCTGTGTTGATCGGTATGCTGATCCTGGGGAATATGGGCGCGTATTTCTGCGCTCTCTGTGTATTCCTGGGTCATGTGTGGCCCATCGTATATAAGTTTCAGGGCGGCAAGGGCGTGGCGACAGCCTTCGGCGCTGTCCTGGCTGTGAATCCCCTGCTGGCTCTGATCTCCCTGGCAATAGTTGCCGTCGTTGTGTTCACCTCAAAGCGGATGTCCCTGGGCTCCATCGTAGGGGCGGTAGCCTTTGCAGTACTGGCCGTATTTCTGGAGCCGGGATTCTTTGCTTTTGCATGTGTGATATCGATCATCATCCTGGTTAAGCACCGGGCCAACATCGTCCGGCTGATCCACGGGGAGGAACCGGTCATGGGGATTTTTAAGAAGAAGGAGGAAACGGAAGATGAGTAATATCGGCGTAATCGGCGCAGGCAGCTGGGGCACTGCTCTGGCAACTGTTGTTGCAGACAAGGGCAATCAGGTCAGGATCTTCGATGTGGATGAGAAGCATCTGCGATCCATGGAGGAGCACAGGGAAAACGTTGATTATCTCCCCGGCGTACCTCTCGATGATAATATCCGGATCGCGTACTCCAATGAGGAGGCGCTGGCGGAGGCGGACGTGGTGCTGTTTTCCGCGCCGGCGCAGCATTTCAGAAGCGCGCTAAAGGCGGCGCTTCCGTATCTGGGAGAAGACGTCTATATTATAAATGTAGCGAAAGGCATCGAAAAGGGCACCCATAAGAGAATGTCCGAAATCGCCGCGGAGATGTTCGAAGAAGCAGGCTGTCCGCAGCGGATGCAGAAGTACGTGGTGCTGTCCGGTCCTTCTCACGCGGAGGAAGTCGGACGCAGACTTCCGACCACCGTCGCCACGGCTTCTCTGGATCCCGAGTCCGCGAAGGCGATCCAGGATCTGTTCATCACCGACCGTTTCCGTGTCTATACGACGGACGATGTCGTCGGCGTGGAGCTGGGCGGAGCGCTGAAGAACATCATCGCTCTGGGCGCAGGCATCTCCGACGGCATGGGCTTCGGCGACAACGCCAAGGCAGCCCTGATGACCAGAGGCCTGGCGGAGATCACCCGCCTTGGCCTGAAGCTGGGCGCAAAGCCGGAGACCTTCGCGGGCCTCACAGGCACAGGCGACCTGATCGTGACCTGCACCAGCATGCATTCCCGCAACCGCCGCTGCGGCATCCTCATGGGTGAGGGCATGAGCCCGGAAGAGGCCATCGCCAAGGTCGGCATGGTCGTCGAAGGCATGTTCACAGCAGAAGCCGCCTATGAACTGGCCAAGCTCAGCGACGTCGAAATGCCGATCACTGAAGCCATCTACAAAGTCACAAAAGGCGAGATCGCAGCACCCGCGGCGCTGGAGTCTCTGATGGGCAGAAGCCGCAAGGCGGAGTTTTGAGCAAAAAATAGAGCTCTTTGACAGTTTTTTTGATAAGAAGCATGGTATTCTTAATTACAATAAAAGACGGCAAAACATTCAAACAATTCGGACCTTTACAATAATAGTAAAAATGTTGTAAAATATAATGAATTTAAATTTACGAGGGCAATGCGTAAACTAAAAATTAGTGGTGGGAGATTACAGATGAATAGGAAGAGACAGTTACGAAGCTTGATTTGCATAAGTTTGGCTTTGATTTTGGCGTGCACGCCTTTTTTCAATGCTGATGCAATCGAGGGGGCGCCGCAGAGTGATCCGGCGGATATTGTACAGGAGCAGCCGGCTGAAGCTGATCAGCAGGCAACCGACGAGAAAGAGAATGCTGCAGAAGAGGATGCTGCTGTGGAGCCGGAGGAGGAATCCATTGAAGGGGAATCCGCAGACGGGGATTCTAAGAAAGTAGAATCCACGAAAGGGGAATCTAAGAAAACAGAATCCACGGAAGCAGAATCCACTAAAGAGGACATCGATGCAGAGGAATCCGGTGAAGAACCCTCCGGTGAGTCCCGGACTGAGTATCGCTGCAGCACGGATGGTGTTGAGATAACGGCAGTTCTGTCTGACGCTGATATCATTCCGGATGACGCGAAGCTTTCGGCGGCTCGTATTACGGACCGGACATCCGGATATAACTACGATGCTTATATGGAAGCCTTGAATGCCGGTCAGGAGACTGTTTATTCTGAGAACAATACCCTTCTCTACGACATCGCCTTCATCAAAGACGGCAAGGAAATTCAGCCGGACGGTGGAACCGTCACGGTCACCTTTGATTTTAAAGACCACCAGCTGATCCAAGATCTGGGTGCCAAGAAAGCTTCTGATCTGAACGTCACTCACCTCCCACTGAAAGATAAAGTTAAAGATCAATATGATACAACAGCCGACGCTAAGAAGATCAGCGCCGCAGATATTAAAGTTGAGGAAGTAACCAAGGCCGGCAACGACCTTGCGGTAAGCGTAAAGAACGAGAAGGTCGAGTTCGAGACATCCGACTTCTCCGTTTTCGCATACACAGTCGACTTCGAATACGGCGAGTATAAGTTCAGCATCCCTGGCGAGGGCAGCATCGAGCTCAGCAAGATCTTTGAGCAGCTGCATATCGACAAGGAAGTCAAGGACGTCGAGAACGTAACATTCTCTGACCCCAGCCTCGTTGAGGTAAAGAAGAAATTCTTTAGCAACGACTGGATGCTGAAGAGCAAGAAAGCATTCTCTACAGAAGAGGCTCTTACCGTGGAGATGACTGATGGTGAAATTGTTACAATCAGGGTTACTGATTCACAAGAAGCTTTAGATGTGTCGATCAGCCTTTATGACTATAATGATGCTGCACAAATTGGTTTTCCTTCTGATTTTGGAGAAGAAGATCATGTTTATGTGTTTGCATGGGTTGGTACGAGCAGTGTGATTTCCGATGCACCCGATAACACTCCATGGGCAGCATATCAAATAGATGATATTAAAGGTTATACTGGGGAGACTAATACTTATAAGGTTTCTTTCGGCAGCTTTGATAGACAGCAATGGGGAGGACAAAGCGTATCATATTCTAGTCTGACACAGGAGCAGAAGGAAAATTTAAGAATACGTGTTGTTCATTCAAGCAAACCACTTGACCAGTTGAAGCTTGGACACCTGAAACAGATGGCAACCGGAAGTCAACAACAGAAAGATGAGTATGATGAACTCTGGAATGGAGGTTTCGAGGGCTACTCTATTTCAGGGGCTCATAACGGTGGATTAAATGCAGATGCCGGCACATATGAAGTTGGCTTCAAGCAAGGTAATAAACACGAATTGGATGTAGTATTAACGTTTGATCCTGCTTCTGACAAAGGCCCGATTGCATCCGGAAAGAGCTATATCCTACTTGAGGCAACATCAGCTGAGGGTAATAATAAGTACTATTATGTTGTTGAAGCAACGACAGATGGGAGCGAGGCTGTTGTTTACCTTCCGGTACGTGGCAATTGGTCTTCGGGACAGAAGTTCTCAAGCCACTGGACCGGCCTTACTGCAAAAGTTATCGCGCCAAAGCCTGGAAAGACGATCCAAACAGGTGGGGTGAGACCTAATGAATCAGATTACAAAGAAGGTTATCTGATAGGTGACTACAAGTTTATATATGAGGGCCATGTTGATCATGATGTTGATAACACCAATCACATAGATCGTGAAGAGTTTAAGTTCAAACTTTCATCGGCAACATATGATGATGCTAAAACACCTGATGATGTACTTGGAGATGCGGCAGAGTTTGGTATTGTAGCAGATACTTATAAGCAGACAGGACACAGTGAAACCAACTATGCAGTGAAAAATCTGGATCACAATGCAAACACTGATGTTTGCGGAAGCGGATCCGGTTCGATGCCTTTCTACGTATCGAATATTACGGGTCAGTCACTTGATATTCACAAGACTGCGTGTCCTATAGATTTATATTTGCCTGCAGATCAGGACAGTAAGCTGGCGCAGCCTCATATTAATGATCTTAAAAACGCTACGTTTGATGAAACGGCTCCAGAGGCAATCCGGGGCCAGCCAATGCTCACAGAGTACAATCTTTCACACAGTGAAATTGAGTCTTATGTTGATAGTATGATTGCGTATGGTAAGACACAATCAACTGCTATGGCTGCTAAGACTACTGTTGCACCAGTTCTCTCAGGCAATAATAAAACTGTAGATACAACTCAATTCCCTGATGGAAAAACAATTTATGTTGATTGCTCGAACTGCTCAAGCGTAATTGCAACGTCAGGGTGGATTATTAATAAACTTCCGAATCAAAGTATAGTATTCAATATTCCAGGCGAAAATGTAAATATCGGGGAATTTCATGTTTATGTCTATGATGAGTCTGGTATTCTCGTCGATGAATCAGGAAGCACAACTGATGCAAGAGACGGAATTGATGGTAATCAGCTAAGCGAGAAGAACAGAACAGTAGACCGAGTAGTTTTTAACCATATATTTTTCAATGCATATGAAGCCAAAACACTTGCTTTGAATAATACATCAGGGCTATTCCTTGCACCGGAAGCTGAAACAGTCACACAGAAGAATGGTGCCGGCTGGATCCTTGCAAAAGGAACTGTAGATTCCGATTCAGAATGGCATTTCTATCGTCATCAGCGTAACTACAAGGCAAAAGGCGATTTTAGCTTAGCTGGAAAGAAGAAGATTGTTGATGAAAATAATCAAAAAAAGGATTATACAGATTTCCGTTCGATGACATTTACATTCGAGCTTTACGAGTGTGATGAAAACGGAGATATAGCTGAAGGAGCAAATCCGGTAGAGTGTGTTACTGCTGATAATAATGGCGATTTTGCGTTCAGTAAACTAAAGTACAATCAGACTAAAGTTCCTGAAGGAGAGAGTAGAACTTTCTATTATAAGATCGTAGAGAGACAACATGATCCGGAAAATGGTGTGACATATAATGCTGCTCCGGTATATGTAAAAGTTGTAGCCACAGATGCAGCAGGCAGTGAAACTATTACCTTCGAAATCTCAAAAGGAGCTAACACAGAAGACTGGACATCTGTATCAAACACTGGAACGGATACCGATAAAGTATATGAGATCGGAGATTTCGTAAATGCTTATGAGGAAGAGTCAGAAACAGAAGGCGAGATCAAGGTAAAGAAAGAGCTTGAAGGTCGCGCCTGGACAAATGATGATGAATTCACATTTACGCTTACAGCAGGAGACAATACAGCAGGAG
>CADADV010000001.1 GCA_902786815.1 uncultured Eubacteriales bacterium | reverse complement strand
CATTTACGGATTCCAACCGAGTCGGTTCAGCTGCGCTTAAAGCAGTCATGACTGTCTCAATCTGATTGGCTTCTGTAATATCGGCTTTAGCTCCGTCGAGCGTAATGACCTCTATACTTATGACAGCCTCATTGGATGGCAAATCTATCGGCTCAGCTTTCTTTCCACATCCAGCCAAAACTGTCAGAATGCAAATCATTGTTATTATGAGAATCTTTCTACTCATTCTTCCTTATTTGACCTCATATCTATACGGAAACGGAACATGCCATGTCATTTCTCCTCTTGCCATCTGCTGATGCACTCATTGATCTGATCTGTTGGTATCATCACACCATATCGGAAACGCCCAAATACATCTCTGCCGCCGCCTATGTTGATACCGACCAGCTCCATGCTTTCGTTATACACTGCGCTTCCACTGCTGCCGGGTGCTTCATATGCACTATGTTTTACGACCAGATTGTCAGACTGATCATCATTGAAACTGAAGTTCTCTGGTTTACTGGATTTGATTTTGCCGTATGTACTAACAAACTTCTCTCCTTCCGGATTGGATATCACAGCTATTCGATCTCCCTTCTCAGGCATTGTTTCTGCGATTTGTACGACAGAGATTTGCTTGTCAGACTCAAATGAAATAACAGCCAAATCAGATTCCTCTTTCTCGAATTCAACCTTTACTTTAGGAAGCTGATTATAATACTCTTCCTGCCCTACGCCTTCATGTTCTTTTTTGTAGTCGAAAACGGACGGATCATCCGGTGTTATGACTACAAAATAATCGATCTCATCATTCGCAAGAACATGAAATGCGGTCAAAGCATAATACTTGTTCTCTGTTTTTTCTATTACAACTCCGCTGCTTCCGGCACCATATGCAATTCCCCCATCATGCTTATCGACTGAAACAATTCTGATGTTTGCATTCATCACATCAGAAAGATCAGTCTGCATATCAGTGTATATGCGATGCTTTGCCTGATAGTCTGTAACTGATGGAAGAATACCGATCAAAAGCGCGAGAGTAAGCACAATGCCAATTATTAGAATGATACCGATGCTCTTCTTCATAGCATGCTGCTCCTTACAATTACAATCTGCCGACATCTAAACAGCCCACTCAACCCTATGGTTTCTGACATCTAAATGGCGCACTCGACCCCCGACATCTAAATGGCCTACTCAACCCTCCGGCAAAATGACATGTAGATATGTTCCCGTCGAGTGTTGTCAATGGCTGCTGAGTGGTCGTTTCGCTCAGAGACAAATCGATAAACGGCTTGTTTTAAAGCCTTTCAGCGCCTCTTATGTGCTTGCCTTAGACATCAATACTACGCACTCCACATGCTTCGTGCCGGGGAAATTATCAAATGGTTTCACGGACACCACGTTATATCCGTAATACTGGAAGTAGTAGAGGTTCTCCGCCAGGGACTTGGGGTTGCAGCTGATATAGACGATCTGATCGACGCCGTAGCTGATGATTTTGTCGAGGGCGTCCGGTTTGATGCCGACGCGGGGCGGGTCAACGACGATAACGTCCGGTTTGTCCGCGATGGAGTCGAGGACTTTGAAGCAGTCGCCGGCGATGAACCGGCAATTGTCCAGTCCGTTCAGCTCAGCCGTCTGGCGGGCCACTTCCACGGCTTCCTCAACGATTTCCACGCCCAGGGCTGTCCGGGCTTTGCGCGCGAGAACCTGGGTGATGGTGCCCGTGCCGCAGTACAGATCGAACGCGTCTTTTCCTTCGAAGTCATCGATCAACGCCACGGCATACCAATACAATCCTTCGACCGCCTGCACGTTGGTCTGGAAGAATGAAAAAGCGCTGACGCGGAATTTCAGTCCCATGATTTCCTCGTTATAGTAATCGCGCCCGTCCAGGATCCGCAGCTCATCGCAGTATACGGCGTCCGCCAGGCGGTCATTGATGGTACGCAAAATCCCCACGATCTGGTTCTCCAAGGTCAGTCCGCGGATCATCTCCACATACCCTGCTTCGTCGAAGACTTCACCGCCGGCCATGGGATTGTTGTCGGAGGCGGTCACGATGTTCACCAGCAGTTCCTTCGTCCTCACGCCCCGGCGGATGATGAGATGCCGCATGAGGCCTGTATGACGTTTCTTATGATAGTGGCTGTAGCCTTTGCTTATCACGAAGTCGAGAGTTGCCTGCAGTATGGTATTGAAGTCCTCGTGCACCAGCTGGCACTGATCCACGGTGATGATGTTCATGAACCGGCCTCTCTGGTGCATGCCCAGCGTCGTCGGACCGTCCTTGACCTGATCGCCGAAGGTGTACTCCATCTTGTTCCGGTAGGCGTACCTGTCAGGCGCCGGCTGGATCGGCAGGAACTTGCCGTATTTAATGGACTTCGTATCGAGAAGAGAGCGGACTTCGTCTTCCTTGATTTTCAGCTGCTCCTCATAGGGCACGCCCTGGTAGACGCAGCCCCCGCAAAATTCCCGGTCGCGGCAAAGACCGCGGTCTTCGCATGACCCGGCGCTGCATGTCCCGGCGCTGCATATTGTTTTAGAATTTTCCGTATGCATCAAAGAACTCCTTCTTGTATTCCAGGAACCTGTCCTCATCGATGGCCTGCCGGATGTTTTCCATGGTTTTGACCAGGAAGTGCAGATTGTGGTTGGTCATGAGCATGGCGGACAGGATCTCGTCGCACTTGAACAGATGCCGCAGGTAAGCCCGGCTGTAGTTCCGGCAGGTGTAGCAATCGCAGTTTGGATCCAGCGGCGTAAAATCCCGCTCGTACTGTTTATTCTTGATATTGACACGACCGACGGACGTCATGGCCATGCCGTGGCGGGCGATCCTGGTCGGCAGGACGCAGTCGAACATGTCGATGCCTCGCTCGACGCCTTCAAAGAGGCAGTCCGGGCTTCCAACGCCCATCAGATAGCGAGGTTTGTCCTTCGGCAAAAGTTCCACGCAGTCGTCCATGACTTCATACATCAGGTCCTTCGGCTCGCCTACGGAAAGGCCGCCGATGCCGTATCCGGGCAGATCCATCTCTACCACCTGCTCCGCGCTCCGCTCCCGCAGATCCTTGTATGTGCCGCCCTGCATGATGCCGAACAGGGACTGGTTGCAGCCCTCGCCCAGAATCTGGCTTTCTCCGCCGAGAGACGCTGCGTATTCATCATGGGCTTTTTTGCAGCGGGCCAGCCAGCGGGTCGTCAGCTCCAGTGATTCCTCCACATACCTGCGCTCTGCCGGCCACGGCGCGCACTCGTCAAAAGCCATCATGATGTCTGAACCCAGCGCATGCTGGATCTCCATGGACTTCTCCGGCGAGATCATGTGCCGGGACCCGTCGATATGGGACTGGAACTTCACGCCCTCTTCCGTGATCTTGCGCATCTTGCCCAGGCTGAACACCTGGAAACCGCCGCTGTCCGTCAGAATCGGCTTATGCCAGTTCATAAAATTGTGGGACCCGCCGGCTTCCCTTACGATCTCGTGACCCGGTCTGAGGTACAGGTGGTACGTGTTGTTCAGAATGATCTGTGCGCCCAGCTCCTCTACCTCCTCCGGTCGCATGGCTTTCACCGTCGCAGCCGTGCCGACCGGCATGAAGATCGGCGTGTCGATTTTCCCGTGAGGCGTCGTGATTGTCCCGCGCCTCGCCTTCGTCCGCGGATCCGTCTTATGCAATTCAAATGTTACTGCATGCATGTGTTTTTTCTCCTATTCTATGAACATCGCATCGCCGTAGGAGAAGAACCGGTATTCTTCCCGGACGGCTTCCTCGTAGACTTCCAGTATCTTTTCTCTGTCGTAGAGTGCTGAGATGAGCATGAGCAGGGTCGATTTCGGCAGGTGGAAGTTGGTGATGAGGGAGTCGATGATCTTCCACTCATAGCCGGGGTAGATGAAGATGCCCGTGCTCCCGGATCCTGCGCGGACTTGCCAGCATCCCGCGTCGTCGTCGTAGAACGCGGCGCTCTCCACGGTGCGGGTCGAGGTTGTGCCGACACTGATGACGCGGCGGCCTTCCCGCTTAGCCCGGCTGATGGTCTCCGCTGCGTGCTCCGGCACGGTGTACTCCTCAAAGTGCATATGGTGCTCCTCGATGTTTTCCACCTTGACCGGCCGGAAGGTCCCAATGCCTACATGCAAAGTCACGTACGCTAGCTCAACGCCTTTGGCTTTGGCCGCGGCCAGCAGTTCCTCTGTGAAGTGCAGCCCTGCCGTCGGCGCGGCTACAGACCCCTCTTCTCTGCAGTAGACGGTCTGGTAACGATCCTTATCGTCATCCCCGGATGGCCGCTCGATATACGGCGGCAGCGGCATGCTCCCGATCTCCTCCAGCCGTTCCATGAAGATGCCCTCGTATTCGAACTGCACAATGCGCGTGCCGTCCGCTCCGAAATCGAGGATATGCGCCTTGAGCAAAGGCCCCTCAGGCAGGTCTGATCCCGGTCCGCTGAATATGACATCGTCGCCCGGCTTGAGCCTTCTGCCCGGCCGGACCATCACTTCCCAGGTATCTCCTTCTCCGGCGCGCTTGATCAGCAGGAACTCCACGTGGGCTCCCTTATTGTCACTCCTCGCACCGGCGTCCTTGACGGCCTTGCGGCCGAACAGGCGGGCCGGAATGACCTTGCTGTCGTTTAAGACCAGGCAGTCGCCTTCATGCAGGTATTCCAGGATATCAAAGAAGTGCCTGTGCTCGATTCTTACGTCCGCCCAGCTGCCGTCCTCGTTTCTGTCTCTGTGTACAACAAGAAGCCTGGAGGAATCTCGTTTTTCCGCAGGCTTCTGTGCTATCAATCTCTTTGGTAATTCATAATCAAAGTCGTCTATTCTCATGTCGATCCTTTCGTCTAAACACAGACAAAATTCTGTATACTGCGATTCTACAGACTGCAGCTTTATACGTCAAGCCTCATCTGCCCATCATCGTCATCGCCTTCCCCGTCGCCACTATCTGTTTCATCCCCGGCGTACTCCAGCCCCAGATGCTGGTAGGCTGCCCGCGAGACCACGCGGCCCTTTTTCGTACGGTTGAGGAAGCCGATCTGGATCAGGTACGGCTCGTACACGTCCTCGATGGTCACCCGCTCCTCGCCGATAGAGGCAGCAATTGTATCGATTCCCACAGGTCCGCCGTCGAACCGGTCGATGATATTACGCAAAATCTCCCTATCCAGGTTCTCCAGCCCCATGAAGTCCACGCCAAGCGCCTCCAGCGCACTGCGGGTGATATCCACGTCGATGGAGCCGGTGCCCTTGACCTGGGAGAAATCCCTGACCCTCTTGAGGATCCGGTTGGCTACACGGGGCGTACCACGGGAGCGCCTTGCCATCTCGTAGACAGACTGTTCGTCCACAGAAACATCCAACAAGCCAGCTGTCCGCCTGATGATGTCCGCCAGCTCGTCCGGCGTGTACATTTCGAATTTGCAGCTGACGCCGAACCGGTCACGCAGCGGCGCGCTCAGGCTGCCTGCTCTTGTGGTCGCGCCGATCAGTGTGAACTTGGCGATGTCCAGCCGGATCGACCGGGCGGATGGTCCTTTGCCGATGATAATATCCAGCGCATAGTCCTCCATGGCCGAATACAGGACTTCCTCCACGCTCCGGTTGAGTCTGTGGATCTCGTCAATGAACAGCACATCGTTTTCGTTGAGGTTCGTCAGGATCGCCGCCAGATCCCCGGCCCGCTCGATGGCAGGTCCGGATGTGATCCGGATATCGACGCCCATTTCATTGGCGATGATGCCGGCAAGCGTTGTCTTGCCCAGTCCCGGAGGCCCGTAAAACAGCACGTGATCCAGGGGTTCTCCCCTCATCTTGGCCGCTTCAATAAAGACCTTCAGATTATCTGTGGCCGTTTTCTGTCCGATATACTCAGCAAGGCTCTTCGGTCGGATACTGAATTCATTCCGCTCTTCGCCCTGGCCCAATTGGGCTGATGTGATTCTCTCTTCGTAGTCCATATTCTATCTCCGTTAGAACAGATTCTTCAGCGCGCGCTTGATATATTCTTCTGTCGTAAGATCCTTCTCCGGTATTGACGCCAACGCGCTCGTTGCTTCTCCTCTCGAGTATCCCAATGCGACCAGTGCGCTGATCGCCTCGGCTCTGCCGCCCTGCGCCGCCGCAACTTCCGCCGCCGCGCCGCTGTCCAGATACGACCCGTCCGGCGCCTGCGCGCTGAACTTGTCCTTCAGCTCCAGCACGATTCTCTCGGCGCTCTTCTTGCCGATGCCGTTCGCCCGCTGCAAAGACTTCGCATCCTCGAAAACGATAGCCTGTTTGAACTGGTCCAGCGTGAACGAAGACAGGATCGAAATCGCTGCCTTCGGCCCGACGCCGCTGACGCCGATGAGCTTTTTGAACGCGTCCAGTTCGCCTTTGCCCGAAAATCCGAACAGGCTCACATCATCCTCCCGCACGATCATGGAGGTGTACACGAGCACTTCCTCGCCCTCTGCGTTCAGATACGCGCTGGAATTGGCAGGTACAAAGACCTGATATCCCACGCCGTTCACATCGATTATGATATACCCATCGCCCTTATCCGCGAGGGTTCCTCTGAGAAATCCAATCATCTGTAATTATTCTCTCCTGTTATCTTATATTACCTGCCCGTGATCTGCCGAATCCTGTTGTCCGCGCTGTGCCCATGGCAGATGGCCGCCGCCAGCGCGTCCGCCGTATCGTCCGGTTTGGGGACCTCCGGCAGATTCAGCATGGTCTTCACCATGAACTGCACCTGCTTCTTGTCCGCCCTGCCGTAGCCGACCAAGGCCTGCTTGATCTCCAGAGGCGTATACTCCGCCACCTTCAGACCGCCCTTCATGCAGGCAAGGATCGCGACCCCGCGGGCCTGCCCCACGTTGATCGCTGTCGTTGTATTCGTATTAAAAAACAGTTTCTCGATGCTCGCTTCCTCCGGCCTGTATTCCTCTATGATCTCCCGAAGTCCATCGTAGAGGATCTCCAACCGGCGCGGCATTTCCGTATCTTTATCCGTGGTCACCGCACCGTATTCGATGGCCCTGAAATGGTTGCCCGTCTTCTCGATGACGCCCCATCCCAGAATGGCGTACCCCGGATCGATTCCAAGAATGATCATCCGTCACCTCTTTTGTTGATTTTGCAACACAAGTATAGCACAGCGAACAAGTGTTTGTCCACATGTAAATCCGAAACCGCACAAACAAGCGAACAAACAAAACAAATACAATAAAAACCGATTCATGCCTTTGCATTCTCTTTACATATGGTATAATTATAAGCAATCTAGTGTAATTATTTCCGAGAGGAGGCCGCTGATGCGATTATCCAGACAGAACAAGATCCTCGAACTCATCGAACAGAACGAAATCGAAACACAGGACAAGCTCGCTTCGATGCTGCGCGAGTACGGCTACGACGTGACACAGGCTACAGTTTCACGCGATATCAAGGAGCTGCAGCTCGTCAAGAAACTCACATCATCCGGGAAATACAAATACGCTGTTTCTGCCAGCGATGACGGGCCGATCCCGCCCCGCCTCATCGACATTTACAGGAGCACCGCCCGGTCTATCACGAAGTCCGGGAACATCGTTCTGCTCAAATGTCTTTCGGGATGCGCGAACGCGGCCGGCGAAGCGCTCGATTCCATGGCGCTGGAGCACGTGATCGGCTCCGTGGCGGGTGACAACACGCTCCTCCTCGTTATAGACGACCCGGCGAATTCGGACAGCGTCGTGGACGTTCTGCAAAGCCTTCTGCAAAAGCAATAAGGATTTTGCTGCAAAAGCCATCACCTGGGGTATAAGGGGCTTTCAGAGGTAACCAATGATCAGACACATCAGCATCAGAAATTTCGCCATCATTGAAAACGTCGAGATCGACTTCAATGATGGACTTAACATTATCACCGGCGAAACAGGCGCCGGCAAATCGGTTGTCATAGAAGCAGTGAGCCTGGCGCTCGGAAGCCGGGCAGACACTGCTTTTGTTCGTTCCGGGACCGACAAAGCGGTCATCCAGCTTGTGGCGGAATCGGACGGCGAAGACGTGATCATCACCCGTGAGATCTCTGCCGCCGGCCGCAGCCTCTGCCGCATCAACGACGAGATCGTCACCCTCGGCGCGCTAAGCAAGTTCTGCCGTTCTCTGGCCGATATCCACGGGCAGTACGATCATCAGTCGCTGCTCGATCCCGATCACCACATCCGCCTCATCGACCTCTACCGCAAAGACTCCATTCTCCCTGCAAAAGCGTCCGTGGCGGAGCTCTACGATAAGTATACAGATCTATGCAGTCAGCTGGCGCGCCTTCGCAAAGACCAGGCGGAAGGCAGGAGGCAGCGGGACTTTATGGATTTTGAACTGAACGAGATCGAAGAAGCGCATCTGTGTGAAGGCGAAGACGAAGCTCTCGAAGATGAGATTTCCCTTCTGCAGAACAGCGAGAAGATCTTCAGCAGCCTGGCAGGCGCCTATCAGGTTGCTTCCGAAAGCGAGTTTTCCCTGCTGTCCGCCATGAAGCAGGTCTCCGACATGGTCGGCGAAACCGCGCAGTATACGCGGGAGCTTTCGGAGCTGAGCCAGCGTCTGGAGAGTCTCTATTATGAATATGAAGACGCCTGCGGCGAACTGCGCAGCCAACGGGACGGTACTGTATTCGATCCGGCTGCCCTCGACGCAGCCATCGGGCGCTATGAGATCATCCGCCGCCTGAAAGAAAAACACGGCATGACGATTCCCGAGCTTCTTGACTACGCCGACCAGCTGCGCGTCCGGCTTTCTTCTATTGATAACGCCGATGAAGAAATCGCCGCGCTGGAGACACGCATCGGACAGACGGCGGCTGCGCTTACGGCGGCGTCGGATCAGCTCAGCGAGCTCCGCAAGGCATCGGCAGCCGAGCTGGAACAGCTCATTACAGAACAGCTCGGACAGCTCAACTTCAGCGATGCTGCTTTTGCAGTAGACTTCCGGCAGAATCTGGACGCCGGCGGGAATGTCCAGTTCACTTCCGAAGGAACGGATATCGTAGAATTTCTCATCACGACCAACCGCGGCGAACCGCTGAAACCTTTGAGCAAGATCGCTTCCGGCGGTGAAATGTCCCGCATCATGCTCGCCTTCAAAAAGATCATCGGCGACTACGACCACATCCCGACCATGATCTTCGACGAGATCGACAGCGGGATCAGCGGCGTTGCGGCATCCGTCGTCGGACGCAAGCTCCGCGAGATTGCAGCGCGCCATCAGGTCATCTGCATCACCCACCTGCCCCAGATCGCAGCTTGCGGAACCAGCAACTACCGCATCTGGAAGCACTCGGACGACCGGTCGACCTACACCTCTATCGACCCGCTTGCCCCGGACGAAAAAGTCCGCGAGATCGCCCGACTCCTCGGCGGCGAGAACATCACCCCGACCACGCTCGCGTCCGCAAAGGAACTCATCGAAGCGTCGGAGTAAAAGCGTCTGAGTTATTAAGGCATGAAAAGAGCCGCTCACATCGAGCGGCTCTTGCAATGTTCAATTCAATCGACCTGATTATTCTTCTTCAGCCGGTGCTTCCTCAGCCGGCGCGGTCTCTTCTGCAGGTGCCTCAGCCGGAGCTTCTTCAGGAGCAGCTTCTTCAGCCGGTGCTTCCTCAACCGGAGCAGCCTCTTCAGCCGGTGCTTCTTCAACTGCTGCGGCTTCTGCTTCTGCAGCTGCCTTTGCAGCCTTCTCTGCTGCGATCTCTTCCGGTGTCGGAGGTTCGATTGTCTCTCTGATGCTCAGGGAGATGCGCTTTCTGTCTTTGTCGATCTCGAGGATCTTGACATTGACGACCTGTCCCAGTTCGAGTTCGTTGTTGATGTTCTCAACTCTCTTGTGGGCAACTTCTGAGATGTGGACGAGTCCGTCAAGGCCCGGTTCCAGTTCTACGAATGCGCCGTATTCCTTGATCTGTACGACCTTGCCTTCGATGACCTGGCCGACTTCGTACTTCTCATCTATGACACTCCATGGTTCCGGAGTATTCTGCTTGAGTCCCAGTGAGATCTTTTCTTTCTCTTCGTTCATGGAGAGGATCTTGACGTTGATCTTCTCACCGATGGAAAGAACTTCTTCAGGGTGCTTCAGCTTGCCCCATGAGATCTCTGAAATGTGGAGCAGTCCGTCGATTCCGCCGATGTCTACGAATGCGCCGTAGTTGGTGAATCTCATAACAGTACCTTCAACTACATCGTCTACGTGCAGCTTCTCCCAGATCTCCTGGATCAGTTTCTTTCTCTCGTCAGCAAGATACATCTTGTGTGAGAATACAGCCTTTGTCTTAGCCGGATCGATTCTGTAAACTCTGACATTCATTGTCTGTCCGACGAATTCCTCAGCGTCGACCACGAAGTGATCGGAAAGCTGTGAAAGTGGAATGAAGCCTGAGAACTCTTTGTACTCAGCGATCACGCCGCCTCTGACGGCTCTTGTGACTTTGACTTCAATAACGGATTTATCTTCATACGCTTTGACAACTTCTTCCCAGTTGGCAATGTATTCGAGTTTCTTAGTTGACAGCAGGATCCCGCCGTCTCCGTCATCCGTCTTGATTACCTTAGCCTTGATTTCATCACCTACTTTGTAAGCATCGGCCAGGGTCTGCCCTTCCTCAAGGCTGGCGTCTGATTTCTGCAGGATTCCGTCTTTCTTGACTCCAAGATTTACAATAACTTCGTCTTCGTTGACCTGGTGTACTTTGCCGTCTACGATCTCTCCGTTTCTCGGCAGTTTCAGAGACTTGTTGAACTCCTCGCTCTGCAGTACATCATCCATTGTCATTTCTTTGTTTTCAAGTGTTACATCACTCATGTTGGCAATAACCTCCTTAATTGTGTAGTCCGGTGTCGATGCACCGGCCACCGTTCCTATTTTAGTACATTTCCGAACCTCGCGCAACGGTAAATCCTCTAAATTTTCAACAAAATGCGTGTTCTCGCAATAACGGGACGCGATTTCGAACAGCTTGCGCGTGTTGGAACTGCCTCTTCCGCCGATCACGATCATCAAATCGCTGTCTGCCGCCAGCGCCGCACACTCCTCCTGCCGCTTCGATGTGGCGCTGCAAATCGTGTTCCTGCGCTCCACATCCAGGCCCGCTTCCTCGAGTGCACGCGCCACCCCGTCGAAGGTTTCCTCCTTGATGGTCGTCTGCGCCACAAGCAAAATCTCCCCAGCTTTATCACGCAATTTTTCACGCAAAAGCAGCGCCGCCCCGGCTGCCTCCTCTGCGGTACGGCACACGATGGCCGGGCGGTCAGTCGGGCACCAGCCTGCGATGCCTTTGACCTCTGCGTGGTCCGGATCTCCTGCGATCACGACCTGCCGGTCTGTCTCACTGACGATCCTGTGGATCTTCTCCACAAAGGGACACGTCGCGTCGATCAGTTCGACGCCTTTTGCCTTTGCGGCATCGTATACGGATCTGCCTGCGCCGTGGGAGCGGATGATCACCGGGAGACCGCCCGCTTCGTCCAGGTCCCCGATCACATGGATCCCTTCTTCTTCCAGCCGTGCGACCGCCGTCTCATTGTGGATGAGCGGTCCGAGGCTCACGGCAGGAGCGGATTCCATCGCCATATCGATAGCCCGCTTCACGCCGAAGCAAAAGCCCGCTGTCTCAGCCAAGGTTATTGTTTTGTCGCCTACTTTTTTGATCATCGTTTCACGCCGTTCTTCCTGTCGATTTCGCGAAGTTCTTCGAGGTATTTTTTGAAGGCGCCTTCGCTGCCGTTGGTGGTTGGTTCGTAGTAGCGGACGCCTTCTCTGTAAAGGTCGTCGGGCAGGTACTGCTGGGTGATGTAGCCGCCGTAGGAATGGGGGTATTTGTAGCCCTGTCCTCTGCCCAGTTTGGATGCGCCGCTGTAATGGGAGTCCATGAGGTGCGCCGGCACATCGTCGATTTTTCTCGAATGGATATCATGCAGGGCTGCGTTCAATGCTTCATTTGCCCGGTTGGATTTCGGGCAGGACGCCATGAGGATCACTGCATGGGCGAGCGGGATCTGCGCTTCGGGGAAGCCGATCATCTGGGCCGCCTGCACGCAGGATGTCACGATGGAGATCGCGTTCGGATAGGCCATGCCGATGTCCTCGCTGGCCATGACCATCAGGCGCCGGCCGATCATCATCTCGTCGGCGCCGCCGTCGATGAGACGGGCCAGGTAATGGATGGCCGCATCCGGGTCCGAGCCACGCACGGATTTCTGCAGGGCCGACAGGAGATTATATTTATCTTCTTCTTTATCATAAAAGGTCGTCTGCTTCTGCATGGCTTCTGCGACGATGGCGCGATCCAGGGTCTGCCCTTCGGACAGATTGTCCACGATGAATCCCAGCGCGTCGAGAGCGACTCTGCAGTCGCCGCCGGCCATGGCGGCGAGTGTCGCCAATGCGTCTTCGTCGTATCTGACATCCAGACCGCCGAAGCCTTTTTCTTTGTCTGCGAGAGTCCGCTTCAGGATGATCAGGATCTCATCGGCACTCAGCCGTTTGAACTCATAGATGTTTCTGACGCGGGAAATGATCGCGTTGTTGATCGAGAAATACGGGTTCTCCGTGGTGCTCCCGATGAACTTGATCACGCCGTCTTCGATGGCTTTGAGCAGGGAGTCCTGCTGCAGCTTGTTCCAACGGTGGACCTCATCCACATAGAGGACCGTTGTCTCCTGCAGCAGTCCGTTGAACCGGTCAGCGGCATTTTTGAGGATCTCCTTGAGTTCCTTTGTCCCGGTGGTCGATGCGTTGATCTCGACGAAATTGCCGTCCAGCTCGCCCGCGATAATGCGCGCCAGCGTCGTCTTGCCCGTGCCGCTCGGCCCGAAAAAAATGGCCGACTCAAAGGTCTTGTTGCGTATGGAATTATAAAAAAGAGAGCCTTCGTACATGAAGTGCTTTTGCCCGACGAAATCTTCCAGCTTCGTCGGTCTCATCTTCGTGGAAAGTGGTATCATCTCAAATCCTCCTAGCGGAGTCATTATACAAAAAAGGCGGTGTTTTTACAAACACCGCCCGATATGGATTTTGCATTAGTCAAAGAACGTTTCGGTCTTCTCCTCCATGAGGTACTTGTTGAGTGTCGCTTCAACATCCAGCTCGTGCTCCGGAAGAGGTGGATCCTTCTTCTTTCCGATGAAGTACATGATCAGTCCGAAGACGATCAGGATCGCGCCGCCGATGGCAAGACCAGTCTGTACCTGCGGGATGACGTTGCAGAATACATCGTAGTCATCCGGTTCCCATTCGCCCCAGCTGATCTCATACCATCTGAGCCAGAACTGACCGAAGAAGGCCATCGCTCCTGCGCACAGGGAGAACACGCCGATCCTGACGGTGTCGCCTTTCGGGATGCCGAATCCGTTGACCGGATTGCCTTCCGGGTCGTTGACAGAAAGTCCGCCGCAGATCTTACGGAAGAGGATGTAGGCGATCGGTCCGGAGCAAAGAGCCATCAGACCAGTTGTCAGATAGTCGGTTCCGTTGATCAGGAGCGCGATGATCGCGATCACGATCGGGAATCCGCAGTAGAAAATCAGGGCCTTGTTTCCGCCCGGAATGATATACAGATTTCTCTTTCTTCTTTCCTCGACCGGCAGCTTATGACGCAGCTTGATGACGGAGATCGGCAGGATGATGTACAGTGCCAGCATGAATACGACTTCCATGGAAACCAGCGTCGTGAAGTCATTGAATGAAAGAATGAATGTTACGACTGCCAGTGAAAGGATGCCGACATAAGGCACGCCTCTGTTTTTGCTGACCTTGACCAGGAACTGCGGGCAGAGGTGGTCGTCCGCCAGAACGAAGAACCCTCTGGAGCCGGATGCCAGGTAGGTGTTAAAGATGGCGCACTGTGAAATGATGGCGATGACCAGGAACACATAACCCCATGCCTGTCCGAGGTTTGCTGTCAGAACTGTCGCGTATCCAACATGGTCGCCGGAGAATCCGCCTTCTGTGGACCACATCTCCCAGCTGCCCTGCGGCAGTGTTGCCAGTCCGCCCAGCGTCGGCAGAACGTATGTCAGCGCGACCAGCGGCATCGCGATCTTCAGTCCCTTCGGGATGACCTGCGGGTTCTTGACCTCGCCGGCCATATTGGAGATGCATTCATATCCGCAGTACATCCAGATGCAGATGCAGATTCCGCCGCCCAGTCCGTCGATCAGTGTGTAGTCTTCCGGCATGAACGGTTCCACCGGATTGGCGTTCCAGTTGAGGAAGCCGACGATGGCGACCAGCAGGAATGCTGCCACGATCAGAAGCGACAGGACCGTACTGACGGTTCCTACTTCTCTCAGGCCAAGCAGATTGACGATGGTGAAGATGGCGATCATGCCGATTTTCAGGGCCAGGGATCCCGCATAGGACATGGGGATCATCTGGCTCACATAGCCGGATACCAGCGCGACATATACGCCGTTTGTAATATACGTGGATACGGTTGCCCACCAGCCTGTCTGGAATCCCCAGAACTCACCGAAGGCCTCCTTGACCCAAACGTATACGCCGCCCTCCGACGGCATAACAGATGAGCACTCCGCGACCAGCGAACTGATCGGATACGCCCAGATAAACGGGAAGATGCACAAAAGCAACAGTGTCATTCCCGGACCCGCTTCCGGAATCATTTCTTCGATTCCGAATGCGCCTGCAGCGACTAGGCAGTAGAGCATGAACACGATCCCGGAGACCTTGATATCATGCTTTTTCAGTCCGGCAACGCCCTGCAGTTGCGGCTCTTGCTGACTCATAATAATACCTCACAAAATATAATGATAAATCCATAAACGTACACCGTTATGCTACCACAGCGCAAGTTGAAATTCAACCGATTAGAAATCTGTATCCGGCAGGCTGACATCGAACGAGTCGATGGGGTCATAGACATCCGTGTTGCCGATATCTTTGTTCGCTTCCGGATCGTAGTTCGGATCGACCGGCAGGTTCTCAGGCGATACCGCGGTCGTCGTAGTCGTGGTTGTGGTCGTCGTTTCTTCGACTGCTGTCATCCCCGACAGGTCGAGTTCGGCGACTTCTTCCTCACTCTGCCCCTTCATCGTTGCGCTGGTCGGCAAGTCGCTGCCCTTAGGAATATCAAAGTAGAAAATCACCCGGCTTCCGTAGCCTTCCACTTCATCCGTGGCGGCAAAAGAAATGGAGCGGGTCGAGTACGTCGTGTCCCCATCATGCAACGTCATATCGATGGCGCTCGTCGAATTCAATGTTCCGTTGCCCAATCCTGAAATGATGACCGGAGCGGTGTTTCCGACCTGCAGGACGCTCACGCCGTAGCCGTCCGTAGCACCTGTATCATTGCCCGTAGCCCGAACGACCTTCTCCAGAGCGTAGGTATTGTCTCCCAGCTGGAACTGCTCCCCTTCCCCGTATCCTGAGCTTCCGCCGCACGCCGCAAAAGCAAGACATGTCATAACAGCCAGCAATGCTGCTAACAATTTCTTCATATCGCACCTCCGTTTGATTCCCAAGAATCATTTGATCGCAAGATATAGTTGTTTTCTGTCAATGCCCGGCTGTCTCTGTTCGCATTATACCACAACTCCTTCGCGTCAAAAAAACAACAGCAATTGGAAAAATAAGGGATTGTCAAATCATGGAATTTATGTTATGATGCTCTCGAAAGGAAATTTATGGATGTGATGTCAAAATATACAAAAGGGGATGTGAGGCAGTACATCCGGGATATCAGGCTTTTGCTCACGGAATCCGTGGAGGAAATGACCGACGAGAAGGCCATGGGTATCATCGAAACGTACGTCTTCTCACAGGATAAGTCCGCATCCTGCAGCTTCCGGGACAACGCTGCTCTGATCGAGAGGCTGTTTCTGTCGCTGCGGTGCGAGATGGATATCCTCCAGCCGTATATCGATGACGGATCCATTTCGGAGATTATGGTCAACGGTCCTGAAAAGATCTTCGTGGAGCGCAGAGGGAAGATCACGCAAGTTCCCCTCTCCTTTGACTCGACGGAGGATCTGCTGGAACTGATCCGGCGGATCGCCGGCAGAGTCCACCGCGAGATCAACGAGTTGAATCCGATTGTAGACGCGCGTCTCAGCGACGGTTCGAGGGTCAACGCCGTTTACGGAAACATCGCTCTGAACGGGCCGATCCTGACCATCCGTAAGTTTCCGGATGAGAGCTTGACGCTGGACGACCTCATCAGAAACGGGACCGTCACACCGGACGCTGCCGGGATCCTTCGCACTCTCGTGCGCTGCCGGGCAAATATACTGGTCTCCGGAGGAACATCCAGCGGCAAGACAACCATGCTCAATGTGCTGGCGCAGCTCATCCCCGAAGACGAGCGTGTGATCGTGATCGAAGACTCTGCCGAGCTGCAGATCGACCGGATCCGAAACATCGTCCGCCTGGAATGCAGAAACGCCAACGTAGCAGGCCGCGGGCAGATCGATATGACCCAGCTGGTGAGAACCAGCCTGCGCATGCGTCCCGACCGCATTATCGTCGGAGAAGTCCGAGGCGGCGAGGTCTTCGATATGATCAATGCCATGAACACCGGACACGCGGGATCTATGAGCACCGGTCACGCCAACAGTATTTCAGGGATGCTGCGGAGACTCGAGGCCATGTTCATGCAGGCTGTAGACTTTCCCGTTGACGCCATCCGGGCGCAGATCAGCGAAGGCATCGACATTATCATACACATGAGCCGCATGCGGGACGGAAGCCGCAGAGTCGTAGAGATTTCTGAGCTTACGGAAGTCTCAGACGGACAGATCCGGACCAGCTGTCTCTACCGGTCGGATGCCGGCCTGACAGGAAACAAACTGGTCCACAGAGAAAAACTGGAAACCGGAGATATCGATGATACAGAACTATGCAGAATATGAAATGACAGAGAGAGAACGCGTGTTGTTTTTTGGCGGCGGATATCTGGCAGCCGCCGGGATCGTGTTCCTGTTTTACCACAGTTTTATTCTTTCTGGCCTTTGCGGATTTTTTGTCATCAGGATGAAGCCGTACTATGCGTCCTGGCGGGCGCAGCAGCGCCGGCGGAAGCTGCAGCATCAATTCAAGGATATGCTCTATTCCCTCTCTGCGTCCTTTACGGCAGGAAGGCAGATGCCTGAAGCGCTGGTGGAAGCCGCTGATACGCTTTCTGCCATGTACGGGCCGGAGGAGCCGATCATGATGGAACTGGCGCACATGAAACGCTGCATCCTCGAAAACAATGAGAGCGACAGCGAACTGCTGACCGACTTCGCCGCCAGAAGCGGCTGTGAAGATATCAGCAACTTCGTGCAGGTCTATATCATCTGCCGGAATACAGGCGGCGACCTGGAGAAAAACATCTCCCGCACCGTCTCTATTCTCACTGACAAGATGAACATTGAACGGGAGATCCAGTCCCTCACATCACAGAAAAAGTTTGAAGGAAGGCTGATCGCCCTGATGCCTCTGGCGATGCTGGTGATCCTCAACCTTCTTTCGCCTTCCTATGTGATTCCTCTATATGCCGGTCTGCCCGGGCGGCTGATCATGACAGGCTGCCTGGGCGCAGGCCTCGCGGGACTGATGATGATGGAGAAGATATCCCATGTCGATATTTAAGAAAAAAGCCGCTGCAGAGGAAGCGGCGCTGACTGAAGAATTCCTTATCCAAAGGGCTGTCGGGAGAATCCTTGTGATCGTTACAGTGGGGGTATTGATTTTGCTGTTCGATCTGTTTGTGGGGTTTGATTTCTCGACAGTCCCCCTCCTCAAGGAAAAAGACAGCGTGTATCTGGTCCGCCCCGCTGAGGGCCGTTCCGCAGGCCATATCGACCTGGTGGCGGACATAGAGACGGACAGAGGAACGGTGACGAAAGAATATGAACTGTCCCTGTACCCATGTGAGCGGGAACGATCTACAGCCTCCGGTCCGACTGGCAGCAGCCGCAGGAATTCTGCAGCCGGCATGATGTCGGAGGAAGAGCTGCTGTCGTACGAAATGCGCAGCGTTATCAATTCTCTAAACGATGACCTGAGTGTGCGCAGAGTATCGTTGCCGAACCATCTGCGAACCGGTGAGCCGATCACCTGGGGAACAGAGAAAAAGACCAATACCGCCATGATTTCATTGGCGATGATCCTTCTGATCCTATTCGTATACAGAAGGCGACTGGATCCTCTGAAAAAGATCCGCCGCAGCCAGATGGACTCAGTGAACCGGCAGCTGCCTGAATTCGCAAGCCGACTCGTGCTGCTCCTCGGCGCGGGACTCGTGCTGAGTGCAGCCTTTGAACATATCATAGAAGAAAGCAGACAGGCGGAAAGTTTGGCAGGCGATTACTTCTACAGCTGCATGGCTGAAATAGATCATAAGATCAGGGAGACGAACAGTTCCCTGGAAAAAGAATTCCGGGTTTTTGCACGAAGCAGTGAGTGCTCGGGCAAAGGCTCCCGGGAGCTGATGCGGATCAGCAATATCATCAGTGACAATATCAGCAAGGGCGCGGAGCTGACTGACAAACTCCAGTCCGAGAGTGAAGCGTTGTGGCTGTCCCGAAAGAGTGACAGCGAAGAACGCGGACGACTGGCCGAGACGAAACTGACTATGCCCCTTACAGTTTTTCTTCTTGTCCTGGTTGTCGTGACAGTGAGTCCCGCCCTACTGGAATTGTAAAACCGCCGGATCGCGAAGACCCGGCGGCTTGGTGAACTGTTATGTTCGATGAATCTGACTCAATCGCTGACTAGTTCCAGAAATCTGTCTTCTGCTTGAGACCAATGGAAGCAGACTTGAAGATCGGGTTGATACCTTCGGCCATCTGCCGCTTATAGTCATCCAGACACTTGAAGGCGATACCTCCTAAAATGATAATTGTCGGAACATTGGTAACGACCATGAGTCCCTGCATCATGTCCGCGATATCCCATACGAGACCGGCTGATGCGATGGAGCCGACAAAGATCAGGAGTGATGCGATGATACGCATGACGAGCAGTTCGCTCTTCTTGCCTTCTCTTCCAATGATGAATTCGAAACATCCTTCGCAGTATGAATAGTTACCAATCAGTGTGGTGAATGCGAAGAAGCACATTGCGATGGCGATGAACGCCGGTCCGAATCCTCCGAAGACGGAGGCCAGTGAATCCTGTACATATCCGGCAGCGTTCGGGCCATCCGGAAGGTTGTATGCAGCAGCGTCAACCTTTGTTGACAGGCACATGAACGCAGTCGCAGTACAGATCAGAAGCGTATCGATGAATACAGAAAGCATCTGCACGAGTCCCTGCTTCGCCGGGTGGGAAACGTCCGCTCTCGCCGCAGCGTTCGGAGCAGAACCCATGCCAGCTTCATTGGAGTACAGGCCTCTCTTGACACCGTACATGATGCAGGATCCTGCGAAGCCTCCGAAGATTGCATGGAAGTCGAACGCGCTTGCGAAGATCATTCCGAACATGTGTCCCAGATTCGGGATGTTGATGACCAGTACGATGATCGCAACGATAACATACATAACACCCATGATCGGTACCAGGACCTCTGTTACGTTGATCAGTCTCTTAGCACCGCCCAGAACGATAACGCCGAACAGAACGCAGAGAATGATGCCGATGATGTACGGAGTTCCGTTGTTGTAGAAACTGAACGCCGCGAATGTGGACTGCAGGTTGTAAGCAGCCAGCATGTTGTATCCTACCATATATGTGAATATGATCAGGATCGAGAAGATCACACCGAGCCATTTCTGGCCGAGAGCGTCTCTCATGTAGAACGCCGGTCCACCCATGGAACCGCCTTCACCGTCATGTTTCTTATAGATCTGCGCCAGCGTCGACTCGACAAATGCCGATGCGCCGCCGAAGAACGCTGTGATCCACATCCAGAAGATCGCGCCCGGACCTCCGCAGACGATAGCTGTCGAAACACCGATGATGTTTCCTGTACCGACTCTTGACGCGGTAGATACCATCAAGGCACCAAAGGAGGAAACGCCGCCTTCATGAGGCTTTTCCATGATGACCTTGCATGCTTCACGGAACATTCCGAACTGCAGGAAGCCGCATCTGATCGTCAGATAGATTGCGCCGCCTATCAGAATGAGGGGAACGAACCATGGCTGGTACAGGATGTTACTAATTGCTAATACTACACTATCAATAGCACCCATAATAAATACCTCCAAAAAACATAATAATATCGGGTCTTCTAATGCAAAAGCTATAGAACACCGTGAAGATTATATCAAATAATACTTTACATGTACACCACTATTTATTTACAATTTACCGAAATAAAGAATTGCTATTTATTACCATATATGTTATAATTATACTATACAGGAGGTATTGAGATGGAGAGATTTCTTACATCATTTCTAGGAAGGTTTTGCAGCAAAAGCCGTATCCTGCGGGAACGTTCCGGCATGGAGCTGGTGCAGGTCGCGATCCTGGTGGCGATCGCTGTGGCCCTGGGGCTCATCTTCCGGACGCAGATCACAGATTTCGTAAACCGCACGTTCGAAGGTCTGAACAATTTCTGATGCGTTTTTTTGCAGGGCGCAGGCGCGGCAGTTACATTGCTGAGGCTGCGGTGGTTCTGCCCTTCGTGATCCTGGCGATCCTGACGACGGTTCTGATCATCTTGTATTTCTATGATTCTTCGGTGTCCGAAAGCAGGATGCATATGGCGCTTCGCTGTGAAGCCGGTCAGGTATCCGGGAAATCCACTTCCTATTCGGAGGCGGACAGCCCCCTGTCTTCTGAAGATCTTTGGGACGGTCAGCTCACCTCGTCCGGTGTGTTTCCTGCCGCTCGCGTCCGTGGACGCAAAAGCATCTCCATGGTATCTGCAGGACTTCTCGCGCGCCTTGGAAGACGGCAGCTGTCGGATCAGCTGCGCGTTGCGGACCCCGTCCGCGCCCTGCGGCTGCGGCAAATGGTCCATGCAGATCGTACGGATCCCGGAAGCACAGATGTGAACCCCTGAAACAGATAGGCACAAAGGAGGTTGTTGTAATGCAGAAGCAAGGCAGCAGCGCAGTATTTCTCGCTGTCGTCCTGGCGTGCCTCATGTCGATCACGCTGACACTTGTTTTCGCCGGAAGGATGCAGGCGCAGATCAGCATCGCAGACGGTTCGCTTGATCTCGCCTCTGTATCGCTGCTGTCTGAGTATGACTACTACGTGCAGCAGGACTACGGTCTGTTCCTGCTGCAGGGAAGCGATGCGCAGCTTTCTGCAGATCTCAGGGACTACACCCGGCTCAATGCAAAAGCCTCTGCCGGCCGTTTTTGCTTAGTCAATACGGATGAAGTCCGTGCGCAGATTATGGAATATATGAAGACCGGCGGCGCAAGGCATATGATCAGCGAAGCCATCTCAGGGGAAGAAAATACAATGCCTGGCGCAACGCCCGATATGACGCGAAGCCCCGGTAATGAGAGCAGTGAAAGCGCCGCCCGGGACAGGACGCTGCGGCACGGACCGACGATCACCAGCCTGCCCTCCCGCGCAGTGCCGGACAGCGACATCGTCACGACCGCGTGGAAACTCGGCGAAAGCCTGACGAATCCCGAGGCGATCTTTCGCACCGGATCGGACCAGTTTTTCATCACGGAATACATACTGCAGAAATTCAACCGGACGGGAAGCATCCGCGGAACGGATCACTTCTTCAGCAGTGAAGTCGAATATATCATCAGCGGGGAGTTATCAGATGTGCAGAACAAGCGGCAGACGGATCTCGCCCTTGAAGCTGTCCGGTCCGGACTCAACCTGACCCACATCTACTCCGATCCGGAGAAGATGTCGCTTGTCAGTGCGGCTGCCGAAGCGATCACACCCGGTCCGCTCGGCGCGGTCACGCAGTTTGCCATCGCTGCGGCGTGGTCTGCAGCTGAGGCCGTCAATGATGTGAAGCTTTTGCATAAAGATCATAAAGTGCCTCTCGTGAAGACCGCGGCAAGCTGGGCCATCGACCTGGACACTGTGCTGGAAGGATACAGCGGCGAAGACGGCTGTGTGTATCCTCAGATCAACACGGGGCGGACTTATGAAGATTACCTGCGCATCCTCCTGTACGCCAAGGACGATACTATCAAAACAGCGCGCATTCTTGATCTGATCCAGATCAATATGCGAAAAAACCACGACGAAGCGTTTCTGATACAGGAGTGTGCGACAGGTGTCTCTGTCAGTGCAGATGTGAACGGCAAGAAGCTTTCACGGGACCGGGTCTACTAAGAGTCTATTAACTAAATAATATTTAGATGAAACAAACAATAAACAAAAAAGGGGTTTATACGATAGAGGCTGCGATATGTCTGCCGCTGGTCATGCTCGCCGTACTTACGCTGGGGTATTTTCTGGAAGCGGATTCCGCATGGGAAAACTGCATGAACGCCGCCTTCCGGGAGTGCTCTTACGCACAGTGTTCAGGTCTCGATCTGTCCAGACTGTCCATCGGCACGAAACTGCGACGTGACGCATCAGACTTCGGACAGGATGTGGATCTGCGCATTGCGGGCGGGATGAGCGCTTACGCCGACGGCAGGCACACAGACCTCAACATCATCAGACTCAAGGCACGTATAAACCTGCCGCTTCCGCTCGGTTTCGGGCGCGTGTTCTCTTATGAAGAGACTGTCAAATACCGGGATTTCACCGGGCTGAAATATACGCGGCCCGCACTCGGCGCGGAAGGTCTGGAACAGAGTACGGATACGACCGCTGTCTGGATCTTCCCCAAAAGCGGCACGAAATACCATAAGGAAAACTGCACTTATGTGAAAGCAACGGTGCACAGCTGCGTACTCACAGGTGAGCTGAAAAAGCAATATGCTCCCTGCGGGATGTGCGGCTCGGGAAGCCTCCCTGCCGGGAGCATCGTCTTCTGCTTTTACGGCGATGACACGTGCTACCACAGAGGAAGCTGCCGCTCCATCAAGCGGCACACGATTGTGATTGACCGGGGCGAAGCAGAAGACAAGGGCTACACGCCCTGCAGTAAATGCAGCGGGTGACGCCGTGCAGAGTCGGCGTACAGGGCCGCTGTACAGACTAAACGAAAGGATCTATCACTATGTGGGAAAACAACGAATACAGAATGTGCTTCCGGGAGGACTCGATCCTGGATTTTGAGCGTGCGATGCTCTCATCCGGAGAGTGCTCCTACCTGCTGCCGATGATGTTCATCAGCAGCGATTCGAAACATGTTGTTTATTACGACTGCAAAGGCTTTGTTCCTCTGAGCAGATACACCGTTGACAAGACCGAGGACGCGCTTTTCATTTTGGAGAAGGTTCTGATCATCCTCTCCAACGCGCTCGGGTATCTCATCACGCCGGCGAAAATATCTCTGAGTACGGATACTGTCTTCTACAATGCGGAGACGGGTGAAATCAAGATCGCATATGTTCCGGTGCGTGAAGAGCCTGCGGGTTCAAGCAAGAATCTGCTTTACCTGATTTCCCAGCTCAAGGCTGAGATCACGGACGGCTACCGGAGCTATCTGGACCGTTTCGCAGCGGTCGTATATGAGAACAAGTATCACCTGCGCGAACTCACGAATCGGATGGGTCTTTTGCGGCGGGAGCTTTATCAGCAAACCAGCGCCTCTTCGTGAAGATGTAGCAGAGCGGGATCAGATACAGATACATCGACCACGGAAGCGCGCCATAGCCCACGCCAAAGAACGTCAGCGGCACGGAACAAGCGATGGCCCACGGCACAAGACCCACGATCACGATCGTTGAGTTCTCGATGTCGATGGCCAGTTCCTGTCTGCTGCCGCCCGTTTCCAGATACGGTTTGGTAAGCAGGTCGTTGCACATGAGGGTGGCGATGGTCTGGTTGCAGAACAGCACGCATGACGCCAGACCCACGATCAGAGATGTGATGAAGCGTCCTGTTTTCGTGCAGCACTTGCTGATGCGGCTGAGCAGCCCGTCCAGCATGCCGGTCCTGTTGAAGATGCCGGAATAGGCGCATGAAATAATCAGTATGATCGCGATTTCGACCATGGAAATCAGCCCGCCGCCGTCCAGGATGGCGGACAGTCCTTCCCCGCTCGGGTGGTATCCGAAGATGAGGACCTTCAGGATTTCCCCTGCCGGGATATGTTCCACTGCAAAAGCAATCACGCTGCTTGCGGCAACGCTGATTGCGATAGACCAGATCACGCCCACCTTCAGCAGCGGCAGCGCCAGCATGATCACCGCAGGGAGGAACCCCCATGGAGAAAGGCTGAATTCATTTTCGAATGTAGTCAGAAGCTGGCTGTCCACATGGCTGATGGGATGCATAAACGACAGGACGCAGTAGGCTGCCGTGGTCAGCGCCAGCGGCAGAAGCCCTGTTTTCATCATCAGTCTGACATTGACCAGGATCTCTGTTTTTGTGATGCCTGCGACCATGTTGGCCGAGGACGATACCGGAGACGCACGGTCGCCGAAATAGATCCCGGACATGAGCACCCCTGCCGTGATCAGAGGATCCACACCGCCGCTTCTGGCCAGGGCCATGAAAATCACGCCAACTGTCCCTGCTACGCCGAAGGACGTACCCAGCGCGTAGCTCAGCAGACACGAAAGCAGAAACGCGATGATCAGAAAGAGCGGCGGAACGATGACCTTCATTCCGTAATATACGAAGACTGTGATGGTTCCGGAGATTCTCCATGCAGCCGTAATGAGTCCTATGATCAGCATGACCTCGATGACGATCAGGGAATCCCGGATCGACACCCAGCTGCTGGCAGCCAGCTCTTTGAGGGCTTTGCCAAAAGGCATTCCGGACTCGCCGGTCTGGTCAGCGGACAGACCTCCTGCCGGGCCGCTTCCCTGCGTGAGCCGCTTCAGTCCCAGCACTGCAAACAGCACAAGACCGACCAGCAGAGCCCACACCATCGAGTGCCCTGTGATCAGCATCAGAATCATACTGGCTATGAATATTACAAATGCGATTATCAGACCCATAACAGAAATCAGTGTATACGTTTCGCAGTGATTTTGCAAATAGAATCATACGGTGAAACTGACCGGCCCTTTCACATCCAGGCTGTTTGGTTCAACAAGACAGTCATACGCCAGGATCTTCACCCCGGCCTTTTGTGCTTTTGCAAGGGCTTCTCCAAACTGGGGATGAGTTTCGTAATTTGGTGAAACATCCTTCATCCCCTCCATCTGCACGACGAAAATGATATAGGCATCGTACCCTTCTTCATGCGCCCGGATCAGTTCGTTGATATGCTTCACCCCGCGCTCCGTCGGCGCATCCGGGAATCTGGCGTGCCCGTCATCCTCCAGGGTCACGCCTTTGACCTCGATGAAGGCCTGGCGCTGCTCACCTTCAGCGTCCACTTGTTCCGCATAAAAATCGAACCTCGAATCGCCGAAACGAGTTTCCGGTTTGATACGCAAATGGTCCGTACTGTCTTCGAACCCCGGCAGCCGGATCTGCCCATCTGCCAGCGCCTCCCCTACCACCTTGTTCGGCGCCTGGGAATCCATATTGATCAGTATTTGCCCGCCGCCTGCGACCGCCTTCCGGACTGCAACCAGCGAGTACCGCATCTTCCGGTTTCCCATGTGGTCCGCATAATCTTCCAGATAAACATCCGCCCCGGGCAAAAGCAGTTCCCTGCACCTGCCGGTATTCTTGACATGCACCCTGCCGATCTCACCGCCCGGGAGTTCGACACGGGCAACAAACCGGTTTTTCCTCTCTATGAACTTGGCCTCTACTATCTTATCGTATTTCATTTTCACAAAAAAGGAGCCGTGCAGCCGGCAGTTGCGCCGGTGCTGCGGCTCCGAATCAGACATTCAATGCGGCACCTTGCCGCACTTAGGAAACGACTGGGGTGCTAGGCACCGAAATCCACCTTAACGTTCTCACGCTCAGCGGCGCTGTCGACTTCGTACATTTTATATTTCTCGAAGTGGAACTGATTCGCGATGAGGTTGGTCGGGAAGGACTCGACTGCTGTGTTCATCTGCTTGACGCAGCCGTTGTAGTATTTGCGGCTGTTGGCGATGTCATCTTCGAGACCGTTGAGCTGTTTCATCAGATCTCTGAAATTCTCGTTGGCTTTCAGATCAGGATATGCTTCTGCAGTGGCGATGATCGTTCCCAGTGAAGAACCCAGCGCCTGGTTGGCTTCGATCTTCTCATTCGGTGACATCGAGTCATACTGTCTGGTGCGCATTGCAGTGATCTTTTCAAAGGTGCTGCTTTCGTGCTGCGCGTACGCCTTGACCGTGTTCACCAGGTTCGGCACCAGATCCCATCTTTTCTTAAGATAGACATCCATCGTAGCAAACGCTTCTTCGATCTGGTTCTTTTTTCTGATGAAGCCGTTGTAGGCACCGATTCCCCAAACCACAAGAATGATGACAATTACAATGATGATGATTCCTAATATCATTCCATCTCCTCCTTTTTATTCAAAAGATATCTTTTGTGATACTTTAATCTGACATATTCCATGATTTTGTTGAAGTACACCGGGTTGCTGAGTCCGCCGACAATGCCGACGACCGGCAGTCCCTGGATAAACTTCAGCACCAGCATATCCAGTGCAAAATCATCCGCGGTGATCCCGATCTGCGTCTGCACCGCATCGAAATCCGGCTCGCCGGGATTTCTGATCAGTTTCTCCACTTCCAGATCGGCAGTCACCCACTTCTCCTGCTTGGCAATGGAGGCAGAGAGCATCTTCAGGATCAGATACCGCTCCTCAGGTTTATTGTAATCGTAACCGTACTTAAGCGCAACCTCATAAACCGACTGCAGTATAAAACCGATGAACAGCACAATATCCGGCAGCCCGATACCCAGCGCGCCGAGTCCAACGCCCTCCGCTGTCGTGATGATGGACTTCCACCGCTTGGAAGACGAAACATTGCTGCGGAACTTCCGCAGTTCCCTTCTGGTCTGGATGCTGTCCACAGCCATATCCTGGTTCTCGAAATCCTTGAGGATCCTGTCTTTGCTGTAGGTCTTCTCGATCACATCGACGCCTTTTTCGAAGATGATGTTGAAGGCCGTAGCAAAAGCCGCACGAAGATTCACGTAAACCTTTTCGGGGATCACGCTCTCGAGTGCGCTCTTCCAGGACTTGCCGGAAGTCATGGCCTGCTTTTGCAGTTTCCGCTCCTGCTTCGCTATGTACTTGAGTTCCTTCTCACAGGCAATCCTGAATTGCTCGTCGTTCATTACTAATTCCTGTCTGCACTATGCTCCAATCTACTTCCGATCTGCAATGGCAACGTAATCACGGCGCTCCTGTACGGATTCGTAAGCAGGCCGCATCAGTTTGCCGGCGTTCACGATTTCTTCCAGTCTGTGTGCGGTCCATCCGGCCAGTCTGGCTGTAGCGAACAAGGGCGTCGCAACATCCGTATCGATATCCAGTGCGCTGTAGACAAATCCTGAATACAGGTCGACGTTGGCCGGCATGAGGATCTCCCTGCCGTGGACCTCGGCGTAGAGTTCAGGCGTGCGCCGCTCGATGTAGTCACATAACATATAGTCATCGATCCTGTCATTGGATTCGGCAAGTTTTTTGGCCATGTTCTTGAGGATCTTTGCACGAGGATCGGACTTCGTATAGATCGCGTGGCCCATGCCGTAGACAAGCCCGGACCTGTCATTGGCTTCGCCTTTCAGGACCCTGACCAGATAGTCATCGAGCGCGGAGTGTTTGTCAATATCTTTCACATGCGCCTTGATGTCATTGATCATATTGATCACCGCGATGTTCGCGCCGCCGTGTCTTGGGCCTTTGAGCGAACCGACCGCAGCCGCGATCGCCGAATACGTGTCGGTGCCGGTGGACGAAATCAAGTGCGTCGTGAAGGACGAATTGTTTCCGCCGCCGTGCTCCGCATGAAGGATCATGCAGATGTCCAGGATCTTTGCCTCCAGATCGGAATACTCACCCATCGGGCGGAGCATCCGCAGGATATTCTCCGAGGTGGACAGCTCCCTGATAGGATCGTGCAGATGCAGGCTCTTCTTGTCGTAGTAACTGCTCTTGGCCTGGTACGCGTAGCAGATGATCGCCGGGAAATATCCCATCAGATTCATGGACTGCCGCAGCACGTTCGGCAGTGAAATATCATCCGGATTGTCGTCGAAACTGTAAAGCGCCAGCACGCTTCGCGCCAGCTTATTCATGATGTTCTTCGACGGCGCCGTCAGGATCATATCGCGCGCAAAACCCATCGGCAGCTCCCTGTGTTCTCCGATCAGGTCATTGTACGCAGCAAGTTCCTTCTTTGTAGGCAGTTCGCCCATCAGAAGCAGGTATGCGATTTCTTCAAAGCCAAACCGGTCTTCCAGGAGCACGTTGTTGACCAGATCCTCGACATCATAACCTCTGTAGAAGAGCTTTCCTTCGAGCGGAATCTTGTTTCCTTTTTCGTCCTTTTCGTAGCCGACAACTTCTCCGATGTGCGTAAGCCCTACGACAACACCTGTCCCGTTGGCGTTACGGAGACCCCTCTTAACATCCTTCTCGATGTAATTCTGTTCCTGAATTTTGTTGTTGGATGTAAGTTTTTTTGCGCCGTTGTCATAGAATGCCTGCTCCGGCGATTTGTGTTTATCTGTTTTTTCACTTTTACTCTTGGGTTTCTTCTCTTCTTTTTTCTGGCCTGTGCCTTTGACCTCGTCTCGTTTGATTCTGAGTTTTTCCAGCATCAGTATATCCCCCTTCTATATATTATTAAATGATTGTTCTGCGTTAACGCTATAAAGCGGTAGTATGATTATATCACAAGAATCGGGCAAATAAAACATCTGCCCTTTCTCGTGCATGATCACACAGCAGTATGCAAAATCCCGTCTTCCTGGCTGACCCCTACTGGACCGTGAGATTCACGGTGATGATATCCTTTACGGACTTTATATTTTCCGTATTGACTATGATCTCGCCCTTTGCAAGCGCCTCATATACTTCATCGTACTGCTTCTGCGTCAGATTGCTGAGTCTGTTGTTCTTCAGTTCCAGACCGATTCCCTCATTGCGGGCGTCGAACCTGATGACCTCACCGCCCGGGAATTTCTCATCTGTATACTGGCCGAGAATTCCTTTGAGCGCATCTGCGATTCCATATTCCGCAGAAGTGATGACTTTGTCTGATTTCTTGCTCTGATCCGTGAAGCTGCCGATGACTTTG
The DNA here is from genome assembly GCA_902786815.1 of uncultured Eubacteriales bacterium. Lineage (GTDB taxonomy): Bacteria > Bacillota > Clostridia > Peptostreptococcales > Anaerovoracaceae > Lentihominibacter. The sequence continues at coordinate 160,090 of CADADV010000001.1, read as the reverse complement.
CCATCCTGTGCCTCTGCCGCTTCGATTACAGGCTCCTGGATCTCGTTCCCTGCCGCGAAGATCACCTGTACCCCATTCTCATACATTTCGTTGGCGGTTTTGTAGATCGCGTCTCTGTCAGAAGGATCTTTGCAGTACTTGTATTCCATCGTCGCTTCTTCGCCGACTTCGCCTGAAGCGCGCTCTGCGCCCATTACATAGCCGTACCCGAAGTCTTTGATTTCATCCGACTTGCTTTCGCCGATGAACCCGAGCTGCGTGGAGCCGTCGATGACAGCTGCGTATCCTGCCAGATACCCTGCCTGTCCGGAATCAAAGGCGATCGAGGCAGTATTCTTCGCAATGAGGATATTCCCGTTGTCCGGATCATAAGGATCCTGATCCATGATGACAAAATCGATTTCCGGATATGTCTCCTGCATCTCAAAAACCGCCTTCACCATCTTTCTGTTATCTACAATAACGACCTTGGCGCCCTTGTTGATGGCGTTCTTGATCGCATCTTCAAAAGCCGCTTCTGTCTGCTCTGTTGCTTTGTAATATTTGTGTGAGATGCCGTGGGTTCCGCCGAACTCTGTGATCGCATTCCAGGCAGTCTCGCTGTGCCCGCCGTCCATGACAAGACTGTCGTCGGTAACAAGGGCGATCTCATACTTCACGTTCTCCTCCGGCAGCGCATCCTCTTCACTGGTGCATCCGCCCAGAACTGCGGCCATTGCAAAAGCAATCACGCCTCCTGTGATCAACGCTGCTGCCTTCCTGATCCATGTTGTTCTCATTCTTCCCACTTTATTACCTCCAGAAATTCTCTTGTCATCCTGCCGGTCAGTCCCCAGATGATCCATCCGTTCACATCGAACACCGGAACAGGGGCTCTGCCTTTTTTCCATTTATATGCTTCTCCGCTTGTTACTCTGTCATAGGGGAAATCCTCTGCCGGGACTTCCTCCAGATCGTTCCAGTAGACCTCCCAGTCGGCCTTCATCAGATCCTCTACCGGTACGGTGAATACCTCTGCCACCTCTGCGGCACTGACCTCCATCCCTGCAAATGTTTCCGCACTGATGATCCCCGCGAAACAGTGGATCTGCGAACCCGCTCTGGTGCCTATGGTGATGACCTCTCCTGCCGTCTCGATATCCTCCGGGCAGATGCCCAGTTCTTCACAGGTCTCTCGAAGCGCTGCCTGCAGGGGCGTTTCTCCGTCTTCGATCTGCCCGCCCGGGAAGCAGATTTCCCCCGGCTGACGGTCCAGGTCCTTCGCCCGCACTTCGTACAGGATCTGCGGCCCCTTGCCGTCGTCCAAATCCACCAAAGGCAAAATCACCGCATAGTGGTGCGTCCAGCTTTCCCCGATCGGCGTATGGTTTTCAAATGTTTCTCTGATAGTTTCGAGTTCTAACATTATATACTGTTTTGCTGTACTGTTTTTGATGTATTGCTTTTGCAGCAGTGCTGTATCCGTCAAAAATGGCGGTGAACACACCGCCACTTTTCGCTATATTACTTCGGTCTGTCTGTTAGTTCAGGATCTCACAGCCCTCGAAGTTCACGCCGATCATCTCTTCCTTCTCGGCACTTACGCTGACGACGAAATCAACGCCATAGATATCGGAAATGGCTTTGAGCCTGTCGATGAATTCCGGCAGGTCTCCCAGAGTTACGTCAGCATGCTTCAGAATGCTGTCAATAAAAATAGTTTCTATATCATGATCAGAACTAATGATTCCATATATGAATCCGATGTATTCATCAATATTGGTGATATGCTCAAAATCCTCCATGCAGATGACTCTGATCCTGTAAGAAAGCTCATACATCAGCCTGTGGTTCTTGTTGATGAAAATGATACTTCCGTCACATGTTTTGATGCTGTCGTTCGCCAGCTGAATCATCTGATTCGTCTTGCCGCTCCCTTTATGTCCAATAAGCAATTGCACCATATCTTCTATCCTCCTGTGAAACGATAATCTGCTTTTTACAATTATAAACCATCTGCATTTTTCAAGCAAGGCATATTTGTTTGCTGTCTGCGCCGCCCTAAAGGACTAGCTGCGCGTCGCAGCTGTCCGCAGGCACCGTCGATTTCGCTGCCAAGCTGGCGGCGAACGGTAGCCGGAATCCCTGATTTTTCAAGGGTTTCAGCGATTTCCCGGGCTCGTTTCCTGCTGCTGCCGCTGTAGCCGGTCTCTTCCACTTTATTCAGCGGGATCAGATTTACATGGCAGAGCATGCCGCCAAGTTTTCTGATCATCAGCTGAACATCTTCGTCTCTGTCATTTTCGCCCTCGATCAGCGCGTATTCGAAGGTGACGCGCCTGTGTGTCCTGTCCGTATAGTCACGTGCAGCCTCCAGCAGCTTCTCCACCGGATACTTCCGGTTGACAGGCATGATGCTGCTTCTTCCCTCATCCGTCAGGCGGTGCAGGGAGATCGCCAGATTGACCTGCGGGAAGTCCTCTGCAAACTGCCGGATCTTCGGAATGATCCCGCTGGTGGAAACAGTCATGTTCCGCCAGCTCATGTTCCTGCCGTTCTCATCATGCAAAAGCCGGAGAAACTTCGCCACGTTCTCATAATTGTCAAAAGGCTCCCCCATTCCCATGATAACGATATGGCCGACCTTTTCTCCTGTCACGCGTTCCGCCTCCAACACCTGCCCGAGCATCTCGCCGGCAGTCAGATTCCGAACGAAACCGCCCAGCGCCGACGCGCAGAACCGGCATCCCATCCGGCATCCGACCTGGGATGAGACGCAAAGGGAATTACCGTAGCTGTATTTCATGAAGACGCCCTCGAAAGTGTCCGCTGCAGTCTGGTCAGCGCCTGACGTGTCGCTTGCTGCGTCGGCGCCAACCTGCGCCTCAAACAGGATCTTCCGCGTGCCGTCGCTTGTATCTTCCTGGATCCGGATGGCCCGGCATCCGCCGATCTGCGCGCACGTCTTGAGTTTTTCGCGCAGGGCCTTCGGCAGGTCCGTCATCTCATCGAAACTGGTTGCGCCGCGATTCAGCCACACAAAAATCTGTTTGCCGCGGAAAGGCTTCTCGCCAATCTCTGCGGCAAACTGTTTCAGCTCCTCGATTGTCATTCCAAGTAGTGTCTTCATATGTATTCTCAATACAGCCGGAAGTTGTTCCGCACCTTGCGTTTCGGCTTGCTGGATTTCACCTTGCCGGGAGCGGAACCGTCGTCGTCTTTTCCGGACGCGCCGCCGCCTGCCGCCTCCAGCTGCCCTCTCCAGCCCGGGTGCAGCTGATCCAGATAGGCTTCGATGCAGATCCAGTCGTTTTCGGGATGCTCCGATGCGATGCCCGGATAGAAATGCTCCACATATTCCTCGATCAGCAGGCGGGACAACTTCTTCAGTCTGCCTTTGCCGGAATAATCGAGAGCCATACCAAACTCTTCGATGGCTTTTGCAGTAGTCTTGTCCTCCAGGATCGCCGCGGCGAGTTTCGGGTTCTTCGCAACATCATCTGCTGTCACCCGCAGTTTCTCGCCGTATCCCTCCAGCAGGTTGATCAGGTCGTCCGGGTCGATGCCGAATTTGATCGACAGGTAATCGATGTCCCGGCCGACTGTCACATACAAATCGAAGAGCGCGGTGTGGTCCTTCACATCACGCTCTGCAAGTCTTCGTAAGTTTTCGATACTCGTGCTCATTGTTTATACGCGCTCCAGCGCCAGGCCGCTCTTGTGGCCGTTCAGGTTGACCTTAGACAGCTCGCCTGCAGCATCCGGTCCGCAGAGTTCTACTGCCAGCGTCTCCTTCATGATGTAGTCTTTGTACGCCTCGACAGCTGCACAGACATCCTCGTCCGCGTCCAGATAGATCTTGATGTTGTCCATCATCTCGTAATCGTTCTGTTTACGCATCTGCTGGACCTTCGAAATCAGCTCACGTGCCAGACCTTCCTGCTCGAGCTCCGGAGTGATCGTGGTATCCAGAATGGTGAACACGTTGTTCTCCATGGCTACCGCGAATCCTTCCTTGGCGTCGATGCGGACTTCAACCATATCCGGCGTGATCTCAACTTCCTCTCCGTTCAGCTCCAGCATCAGTTTGCCGTCTGCGTCAAGGGCTGCCATGACTTCCTTCGGATCCGCCTTCGCCATCGCCGCGCCAAAGGCCTTGATGTTTTTGCCGAGGACCGGTCCTGCCTGCCTGAAGTTCGGCTTCAGGGAGAAGTTCATGTATTCGTCCAGATCGTTTTCGAAGACGACCTGCTTGATGTTCAGTTCTTCCTTGATCAGCGGTGTCAGGTCGCTGATGATACTTTCGTATTTGCCATCGATCAGTACGGAGTGGAGCGGCTGGCGGACCTTGATCTTTTCTTTCTCACGGGTGCCGCGGCCGAGTGCTACCAGCGTACGGACGAGGTCCATTCTCTCCTCGACTGCCGGATCGATCAGGGATTCATCCGCTTCCGGGAAGTAGTCCAGATGCACGGACTCGCCGCCTGTCAGATTGATGAACATCTCATCTGAAAGGAACGGCGCGAACGGCGCGATCAGCTTGGAAATGCCGACGAGCAGTTCGTAAGTCGTTGCGTAAACGGCCTTCTTGTCGTCTGTCAGTTCCTCACCCCAGAAACGACGGCGCGCACGGCGGATGTACCAGTTGCTCAGGTCTTCGCCTACGAACTCCTGGATCGCTCTTGTCGCCTTCATGTGGTCGTATTCGTCCATGGCGGCGCGCACGTTTCTGACTGTTCCGTTGTACTTCGACAGGATCCATCTGTCGAGCTCCGGTCTCTGCGCATACGGTACTTCCAGAGAAGCAAAATCAACATCGTCCTCGTTGGAATACAGTACGAAGAAGTTATATACATTCTTCAGCGTGCCGAAGAATTTGCTTACGATATCTATCAGGCCGTCCTCGTCGAACTTGGTCGGTGACCAAGCCGGTGACGTGCACATCAGATACCATCTCGTGGCGTCTGCGCCGTACTTGTCCAGCATCTCGAACGGATCGACGGTGTTGCCCACGTGCTTGGACATCTTCTTGCCTTCCTTGTCCAGAATCAGGTCGTTGACCAGTACGTTCTTGTACGGTGAGGTGCCCTTGACGAATGTGGAGATGGCCATCAGTGAGTAGAACCATCCTCTTGTCTGGTCGATGCCTTCACAGATGAAGTCCGCCGGGAACAGTTCCTCGTCGAAGATATCCGCGTTCTCGAACGGGTAGTGCCACTGTGCGAACGGCATTGCGCCGGAGTCGAACCAGCAGTCCATGACTTCCGGGATCCTGTGCATCGGCTTGCCGCAGACCGGGCATGTGAAAGTCACGTCGTCTACATACGGTCTGTGCAGCTCAATGTTGTTATCAATGTCTTCGTTGGCTTTGCTTACCAGTTCGTCGCGGCTGCCGACGCATTCCAGATGTCCGCATTCGCATCTCCAGATCGGGATTGGTGTACCCCAGTATCTGTTTCTGGAGATCGCCCAGTCCTTGACTTCTTCCAGCCAGTTTCCGAAACGCTTCTCGCCTACGAAATCCGGATACCAATTGACTTCGTTGTTGTTGGCAACCAGTTCGTCGCGCAGCTTGGTCATCTCGATGTACCAGCTCGGCTTCGCGTAGTAAACAAGCGGGGTTCCGCATCTCCAGCAGTGCGGGTAGTTGTGCTCGATCTTCTGTTTCGCATAGACTTTGCCGCCTTCGCCCAGATACTTGATGATCTCTACATCCAGGCCGTCTTCCATGATGAAGTGTCCCTTCCATGGAGTCTCTGTGTAATTTCCGTTTTCATCCACAGGCTGCAGTACAGGCAGTTTGTATTTGCGTCCGCACTGATAGTCGTCTTCACCGAAGGCCGGGGCTGTATGAACGATGCCGGTACCGTCTTCAGTGGATACATAATCCATGCATGTTACGAAGAAGGCTTTGCCGTCTGCCTTGCAGAAAGGCATCAGCTGCTCGTATTCGATGTATTCCAGGTCTTTGCCTTTGCATTCTTCGACGACTTCATACTCGTCGTTAGCCAGGACCTTATCCGCCAGATCCTTGCCGACCCAGAAGAGATTGCCGTCTTCTTCTCCGCCGATGATGCGGCACTTGACGTAGTCCACATCCGGGCCTACCGTCAGCGCCACGTTGGCTGCCAGTGTCCATGCCGTTGTCGTCCACGCCAGGAAGTATTCGTTGTCAGCGTCCTTGCGCTTGAACTTCACAGTCAGCGTATTGACCTTGACGTCTTTATAACCCTGTGCGACTTCGTGAGAAGCAAGTCCCGTCTCGCATCTCGGGCAGTACGGCAGGATCTTATGTCCTTCGTAGATCAGACCCTTCTTGAAAAACTCATTGATGATCCACCAGCAAGTCTCGATGTAATCATTGTTCAGCGTGATGTACGGATTGTCCAGATCGCACATGTAACCCATGCGCTCGCTCATCTGTGTCCAGAGATCCGTGTATGTAAATACGGAATCCTTGCACATCTGGTTGAACTCGGCAATGCCGTAATCCTCGATCTGCTGCTTGCCTTCGATGCCCAGCTTCTTCTCGACTTCGATTTCAACCGGCAGTCCGTGGGTGTCCCATCCGGCCTTTCTGTTGACTTTGTATCCCTTCATGGTCCAGTAACGGTTCACGGAATCCTTGAGCGTTCTGGCCATCATGTGATGGATGCCCGGCTTGCCGTTCGCTGTCGGCGGACCCTCATAAAAGACATAACTCGGCTGGCCTTCTCTGGTGCTGACGCACTTGCCCAGCAGATCCTCCTGATTCCACTTCTCTGCCTGCTCTTTCTGGACCTCTGCGATAGGTTTTTCTGATAAGTTTTTGATCATTTTTTTCCTCTCTCCAATAAATATGTATTAGCTGCGCGCCTGGGCGCATTCTCTCAATAAGAAACGCCCCTGACAAAAAGTTAGGGACGATCATAAACCGCGGTACCACCCTAGTTACGGGACCATCATCCCGTCTCTCTATTGTGTCGAAACTCAGAGGTGATTTTCACTTGCCGCCTCACCAGCACTGTCTCAGCTCTATGCCGTGTCACACACTCATGTCATACACTCATGTCATACACTCATGTCATACATGGCAATGCAGCGCATCTCTGTAAGGATTTTACGCGGGGCTACTGTCCTCGTCACAGTCTCTTATTCAATTACCATGACATTCTATCGTCTGAGCAGGTAAAAGTCAAGGGGTGCAATCAATTCAAGCCTACCCGCGTCCTTTCCACATGCGGTGGACCACGATCGCGCTGAGGGTGCCGCAGACGAGTTTGGTCACGACGAAGATCAGGACGGTGTATCCGTCGGTGACGTTGGAGACGAAGGCGAGGGATCCGCCGATGACGAAGGAACCGCTCAGGCTGAAGGCAGCCACGATTTCCTTGCCTTTATCATCCATGCGGCCGTACAAAGGCATCACGGCCAGGGATGTGGCGCAGGTCATGAGGATCGACACGGCTGCTGTTCCGTTGATCCCGATCCGCTCTGCCACCCCGTTGATCCCTCTGCGGAAGAACTTCAGGATCAGTTCAGACATGACGAGGGCGCCGGCGATGATGATCGCGGATTTGAATACGATGATGATCGCCTCCTCCACGGACTCCATGCTGGCGTAGGCCAGGCCCGGAACGAAGATGCCGATCACGGCCACTGCGAACATAATATAGAACAGCCAGTTGACGACTCGTGCAAAACCCATAAAGAACCTGGTCGTCCCCTCCGGCACAAAGTGCAGGCAAACAGCGAGCCCGCCGCAGATCACAAGGATCGGAACAAACTGCCGCAGGAACAATCCGATCGGCATCCGCAGCATGAGTTCCGCAACGATCAGTCCCGCCGGTATCATAATGATGCCGACGATGAAGCCGCGGAACAGGAACGGATAGTCCTGCTTGTCAATCGACGCCATAAACACAGGCATCTGGAACGTGATCGCCTGCCCGAGCAGAGTCCCCAGCACAACGCCGCTGAGCACCAGAAGCTGCGGCGTCGCCGCGATCTCACGGGAAATGAAATAACCGCCCATATCCGGTGCCAGGATCGCGCCGATGATCATGGACGGATCAAAAAAGAGATGGTCCGACAAAGCCATGACCTGCTCTGTGTGTCTGCGGATGAACTCCGTTCCGACCGTGCAGATGCTGACGATCGGAATGACCATCATGCCCATTGTATAAAGACCCGCGTCAAACTTGACCTCCAGTCCAAGCTTGCCGCCGAGGAACTTATCTATGAATCCAATTGCCGCGAAAACCAGCATAATAACAATAAACGCATTCATGACGAGCCCATTGTAACACAGAAAGAATCAAAAATGTGTCAAAAGGGACGGTTCTTTTGACACATTTACAGCCCTCTTTTGACATGCATCAATCATAAAGGTATACTTATGGCAATGAAAAAATCATAAACAGGAGTTAATATGGAACGGCAATCATTCAAGTACATAAAAGCTATAGCGGAGATGCGCAGCATCTCTGCAGCAGCGGAGAGTCTGGGCATTTCCCAGCCGGCGCTCAGTTCCCATCTCAAGAAGCTGGAAGGAGAAGTCGGGGCGGTGCTGTTTGACAGGAGCCGCCAGCCGCTGGAGCTTACCGAAGCCGGCAAAGCTTATCTGCGCTATCTGGACCGTCAGGCGGCTTTGGACAAGGAACTGCACCAGAGCATTGCGGACATCGAAGGGCTCGCGACAGGCAGCCTGACCATCGGCGGTGCAACCTTCTTCAACGTCGCATATATCCCGAAAGCCATTGCTGCTTTTGCAAAAGCATTCCCGGGTGTCGACATCGAGATCGTGGACGGCAATGTTCCTGACCTCACTTCCGAAGCGCTCAAAGGCAGACTCGACCTGTTCATCACACCGGTGGCTGATGAGCCGGACCGGTTCGTATACGAGGAACTGCTCCAGGAAAAAGTCTTTCTGGCTGTCCCGGCAGAATGGGATATCAATGAAGAAATCCATGGCGAAACGATCACGGAGGAAGAATTCCGCAAGCTCACAGACCTGCCTTTTATCCTGCTCCGCAAGGATCAGAACATCGGACAGATGATGGAGCGGCTGTTCACGAAATACAACTGCCGCCCGAAGAAGACGCTGCGGGTGGAGCAGACGATGACCTCCCTTGCGCTCACGATGTCGGGCGTCGGCGTGTCGCTGATCACCGAAAACAGCATCCGGACAAGCGGACTGAACAAGCTTCCGAAGCTGTACTTCGCGGATGAGGAAATCTGCACGCGCAGTATGTATGTGTCCTATCCTCGCAACAAATACCTGTCCCGGGCCGCCGCAGAATTCATCAAGGCGCTCAAGGCAGCGAACCAGACAAAGCCCGAAACCCGGCGCGCGTTTGCCCCCTCGATCGTAGAAAATCTGGCTCAAGGAGCGATCGATCACCCGGACAAACTCTGTCTGGCGGATGACCGCAGGTCCATTACTTACAGGGAAGCATGGGACGGGATCTGCGGCCTGGCAATGGAGCTCAGCAACCAGGGCGTCGGGAAAGGGACCTGCGTCCTGATCGAATCCGACCAGAGCGCGGACTACATGATCTGGATCTTTGCGGTGCAGCTGCTCGGTGCGATTTCCGTTCCCCTCGAAAAAAACGTGGCTGCAGGACGCGCCTTCGAGATCGCGAGGGAAACCGAAGCGGTCCTGTATGCCGGCGTGCGGGAGATCCCGGAGCTCAGCGAATGCGGCGTACCGCGCATGGATATCCGCGATGCGGAAGCTTTTGCGCTGGGGCAAATCGTCGGCGGCGTCTACCGCGCCGGCATCGACGACCTGGAGCTCATCCAGTTCCCTTCGTCCGAAGACACTGCAGAGATTCTGTTCTCTACAGGCACCACAGGCAAAAGCAAAGGCATCGTTCTGACCCACGCCAATGATGTGGCGCTGGCGGAAAACGTCTGCGCCGGCGTCGGGATGAAACCGGACAACGTGGAACTCATTCCTATGCCGACCTCCCACTCCCATGGTCTGCGGCGCACCTACGCGAATATGGCAAACGGCAGCAGCGTCGTCTTCGCGGACAACATCATGCTGCTGAAGAATGTCTTCGCGCTCATGGACAAATACCACGTCACATCCATGGATCTGTCACCGAGCATTCTGAACATCTTTTTCAAGCTGAGCAAAGACCGCCTGGGCGATTATGCAGACGCGCTGGATTACATCCAGCTCGGCTCGGCCCCGCTCTCAGAAGAAGACAAGGCCCACCTGTCGCGCATTCTGCCGAAGACGCGGCTGTACAATTTCTATGGGAGCACGGAAGCAGGATGCTCCTGCCTCATGGACTTCAACACCGGCGCCGGCAAAGCGCCCGGCTGCATCGGCCGTCCTGCCGTCAACGCCGAGTTCATCGTTGTGGACGAGAACCGAAGGCCGATCAAGTCTTCCAGGGAGAATCCGGGATTCCTCGCCAGCCGCGGCGCGATCAACATGAAGGAATACTTCAAGGATCCGGAGCTGACAGCCCAGGCGACAGACGGAGAGTACATCTACACGAAAGATCTCGGCTACATCGACGAAGACGGCTTCGTCTACATGCTCGGCCGCAAGGATGACGTCATCAACTTCGGCGGCGTCAAGATCAGCCCGGAGGAGATCGAGAGCCAGGTCATCAAATCCGAGATGATCCGGGACTGCGCATGCGTCCCTGCAGACGACGCCATCACCGGGCAGGCGCCGAAGCTTTTTATCACGCTGGAGCCGGACGCTGACTATGATGCAAAAGCATTCCAAACCTTCCTGGCCAAAGTCCTCGACGCAAACAAGCTGCCGAAATATGTGGAGATCATCGATGAGATCCCGCGCACCTTCAACGGCAAGATCAAGAGAAACGAGCTTCGGGAAAACAATGATACAGACAACGCACTATAAACTGAATACGCCTTGCCGCATTGCCCTCCTGACCGACATGCACGATCAGCCGTGGGAGGACGCCCTACGCTCGCTCGAAACAGAAAAACCCGACGTGATCTGCATTGCGGGCGATCTGCTGCGGGACGATTACCACTCTTCTTTTGAAGAAGAAGTGAACATCCTGCCCTTTCTCCGCGCATGCGTCAGCCAGGCGCCGACATTCTTTTCGTTCGGCAATCACGAATGGTGCATGACACCGGAACAGATCGAACAGATCAAAGACCTGGGCGTTATCGTTCTGGACAACGAGTGGACCGAATGGACATACTGCACCGACCGCAATGACTGCTCCGCCTGCCCAAAGGATGCTCCGCGTTCTGACGGTGCTCCGTGCTCCCGGCAGACCCGTCTTCTGATCGGCGGTCTGACGCCGGGCGTAGTCACAAAACAGCGCAAGCCCGACTGGCGCAGCGATCCTACGCCACCGGACCCTAAGCTGGAGTGGCTGGCGGAATTCGAAAAACAGGATGGCTGCAGAATCCTGCTCTGCCACCATCCTGAATACTATCCAACCTATCTTGCAGACCGGAACATCGATCTGGTCTTTTCGGGCCACGCCCACGGCGGGCAGTGGCGTCTGTTCGGGCGCGGACTGATTGCGCCCGGCCAGGGACTGTTTCCGCGGCTGACCTCAGGCGTGCATCCCGGCGCCCACGGAAAACTTGTCATATCCCGCGGTATGGGGAACGGGACCTGGATCCCCCGGATCAACAACCCCTGCGAAGTCGTGATCATAACATGACGTTGCGATCGCGGCTTAAAGGTATACGGTCGATGCCGTGAACCCCTCTTCTGTCGCTGTTACAACAGCAGCGGAGCATTTTGCTCCGTATTTCGGAAGCGATGCGGTGCCTGGGTTCACGAACAGAATTCCGTCCTGCTCTTTGATGACCGACTTATGCGTGTGACCAAAGCAAACCATGCCGCACTTTTCACGCTTCGCCAGATAGTACGCATTGTCCAATGAGAATTTCACATCCTCCACATGCCCGTGGATGACAAGGATCTTCCCTCCAGGGGTTTCTACAACCTTAAATTCCTCATCCCATCCGCCGTCGCAGTTGCCGTGCACGGCATAGACCATCTGGCCGTAGATCTCCGCCAGCCGCACCCCGTCGCTGTAAAAATCCCCGCAGTGGATGATACAGTCAACAGGCTCATTCGCATTGACCTTGTCATACAGCGCAATTGCATTTCTTAGGTTTCCGTGTGTATCGCTCACAACAAATATTCTCATAACAAGTCTTTGATTCCTTCGTGTACTCTGACCGCAACCTTCGGGTCGTTCATGGTATAGATATGCACGCCGTCGACGCCGCGTTCTATCAACTCGCGGCATTGCTGCACCGCGTAGTCGATCCCCGCTTCATAAAGCTCTTTTGGCTTGTGCTGGTAGCGGGCTACCAGTTCTGTGAATTCGTGAGGCAGACTGGCGCCTGAAAGCTGTACGGTCTTCTCGATCTGGCTGGCTTTCACGATAGGCATGATCCCCGCTGAGACCGGCACCGTGATTCCATCTTCCCTCACGCGCTCCAGAAAGTCAATAAACTTGCAGTTGTCAAAGAAAAGCTGTGAGATCAGCACACGCACGCCCGCGCCGATCTTGTACTTCAGATTCTGGATATCCGCTTCCAAAGAGGTCGCTTCGTAGTGGCCTTCCGGATAGCAGGCGCCGAGGATCTCCAGTTCGCCTCGTGACTTTCTCTGGATCTCGATGGCCAGTTCATTGGCGTGTGCGAATTCCCGCTTGATGTCCTCACCCGGCACAATATCCCCCCGCAGAGCCATGATGTTTTCGATCTTCGCGTCTTTGAGCATCTGGATCATGGTTTTGACATCCTCCAGACTCGAATTGATGCATGTCAGATGCGCGAGAGTCTCGATCTTGTACTGTTTCTTGATGTTGGAGGCGATCTCGCAGGTCGAAAAATCCGCCACGCTTCCGCCGGCGCCGTACGTCACGCTGATGAAATCAGGCTCCGTCACCTTGAGGATCTCCACCGCCTCGTAGATCGAGTCGCGGTTGCTTTTGCGTTTGGGCGGGAATACCTCCAGTGAAAACACAGGCCTTCCCTCTTCTCCTTTTTTCTTGTAGATTACTGGTATCTTCATTTTCTCACCTGTATGAATTACTCACTTATATAAGTTGAATGTCACAATGATCCGGTCCTTGCGGCTTCTGCCGCCGACCTCCGCCAAGGCGATCTTTCCTTTGCCCCGGAGGGTGACCCGGTCTCCTTCTTCGATGATCTGGTCGACTTTGAGGCACTCCACACTGTTGACCGAAACGATCCCACGCCGTATGGACTCCGCCGCCTTCGACCTCGAAACTGCAAAGGCAGACGAGACGATGTTGTCCAGCCTGAGCGAGGCCACAGTATCGCGCTTTTCGACGATGTTCACAAGCCCTGTGTCAAGGGCGTCGATCGGCAGGATCTCTACGGTCAGGTTCGTGTGCCCCGCTTTGTTGTAGTTCATTTCGATAAACTCTGCAACCCCAGTCTCCACGATGATGTCCGCGCCGCCGCCTGTCTTCGCATCCGGCCCGCGCACGAGGATATCGCCGGTCACTTCCCGGTCCAGCCCCAGCGCGAGCAGCGAGCCCAGATAGTCCCTGTGGGTCAGAATGCGCCCGCCCTTCGGCGCCGTCACACGCACGACGCTGAGAAGCTCCGCGATCTCCTCGGGGACCTGTCCGGCAGCACCTGCCGTGCCGCCGCCTTCCGCGTTTGCCGTGCCGCCGCTTGTCGCGCCCGCCGGCAGTTCGATGTAGTCCGGCAGGAAGACCGGCATGCACCTCTCTGCGTCCGCGTATCCCCCGTAAAAAATATATCTCACCGGGAGTTTCCTGCTTTTGCAGTAATCTTCCGCGATTTTTCTCTGATGCATGTCGAGGAAATCCCCGGCGGTCAGCATGTACTTGTCAGCTGCCTGGTCGATCTTGTCCTCCAGCCGGGCGATCAGCAGTTCGTCGTTATTCATCCGCACACCCCTGCTGCTTTGGCTCATACAGCACATACGTGTTCTCGAAGCTGAACTTTTCGGAGCTCGTGACGCCAATGATCCTGAACCCGTTCTTCTGGTAAAACCGGATGTCGTCTTCCCCGTTGGTAAATAGCATGATCGGCAGTTCTACCTGGTCTGCGTACCTGCAGGCTGCCTGGATCAGCCGGGAGCCTCTGCCCTGCCCCTGGGCCTCCTCTGCCACGCAGACCAGATCCGCATACAGATATTTATCCGGAATGCTTGCGAGTTCTGCCTCCGTCCTGTCCACTTCATCGAAAAAATCCCACCATCTCTGCCGGTCTTCCTCGCTGAGCCGGGACGCGGCTGCGTAGAATTCCTCACTGTAGCTGCCTGCCGCCCTGAAGCGCTCCTCCGAATAGTTCTCCTCCTCCGAGAACATGATCATGAGCACCTCTTTGAGGTCCTCATCCAGACTGTATGCGTATCCGTAACGGAAATCAAAAGCTCCGTAAAAACGTATGACCATCTCAATGGCCGCCTGACGGTCATCCCAATCCGGAAACGTACCCACGAGCTTGACGTAGTTCTTGAAAGCTCTCGTCATCATCTCGTAGACTTGTTCCTGATCCTCTTCTTTGATTTTATACAGTTCTTTGATTTCTGGTTTCTTTGTTTTCATGGTATAATTCTACCACAGGAGGCAGATGTTATTATGAATAAATTCAGCAAATATTTCGATCATACGTTACTGAAACCCGAAGCGGGTCCCCAGGACATCCTGAAGACCGTCAGCGAGGCCGTATCTCTTGACGCCGCTGCGGTCTGTGTGAACGGATGCCATGTCCGCTCGGTCCGCCGCTTCGTCGACGCGTCAGGCGCAGACGTCAAAGTCGCCGCCGTCGCAGGCTTTCCCCTCGGTGCCATGTCCACCAATGCAAAAGCATACGAGGTCCAGCTGGCCCTTGAAGATGGGGCCGACGAGATCGACCTCGTCATGAACATCGGCCAGGCAAAGGCCGGAAACTGGGCATACGTTGAGGATGAGGTGTACACCATCGCGGAGATGTGCCATGAGAGCGGCGCCATTCTGAAGCTGATCATCGAGACCTGCCTTCTGACGGATGATGAGATCGTCCGGGCCTGTCGGTCCGCTTGCACAGCCGGTGCAGATTTCGTCAAAACCTCCACCGGGTTTTCCAGCGGCGGTGCGACCGTGCACGCGGTTTCTCTCATGAAACAGGCCCTTGCGGATGCAGACTATGACGGCCACATGAAGATCAAAGCCTCCGGCGGCATCAGAACGCTGGACGACGCCCGTGCGATGATCGAAGCAGGCGCCGACCGCCTCGGCTGCAGCGCCACCGCAGCGATACTGGAAGAATATGAAAAACGCGGATGATACATCATCCGCGTACAATGATCCAGCAATTACCTTACAGGAGTTAAAATATGAATTACGGTAGAAAATTTCTTTTTATTATCATTTCCGCAGTCGGCATGATGATCCTCATCACCGGTATCTGCTACAAGACCGGCTATTTCCCGGGGCATTCCGACGCCAGCGCCTTCGGCTACCTGGTCATGGGCACCCTTCTCACCGTGCTCGGCCTCATCAACCTTCACCGGTCGTGATTCATCAGCAGATCCGCGGCAGGCCTTCGCCGTATAATACGTCGAAGCGGCGTGTGGCGCCCAGGCGGGTCTTGATGAATGCGCCTTCCCCTTCCAGCACGCGTCCGATCATGACGGCGTCCTTGCCGTGTTCGGCAGAGCGCATGGCTGCAAGCGCAGCCTCGGCCTGGGCTTCCGGGACAACTGCGATCATCTTGCCTTCGTTTCCCATGTAGAGCGGATCCAGTCCGAGGATGTCTGAGAAGCCCTTTACCTGCGGGCTGACCGGGATCGAGTCTTCGTCCAGTTCGATTTTGCAGGCGGAGCTTCCTGCGATCTCATTGATGACTGTTCCCAGACCGCCGCGCGTGACATCGCGCATGGTGCGGACGTCGATGCCGGCGTCAAACAGCGCGTCGACGATATCATTCAGCGCCGCGCAGTCGCTTGTAATGTCGTTTTCGATTTCCATTCTGTGGCTCAGGATGCAGGCGTGGTGATCGCCCAGATTGCCGGAGCAGAGGATCACGTCACCCGCGCGGCAGTTGGAACTGCTCACGTCCCGCCCTTCCGGGATCAGGCCGATGCCGGTCGTGTTGATATACAGTCCGCCGTTTCCTTCGACAACCTTCGTATCTCCCGCCGCGATGATCACCCCGGCCTCGCGGGCCTGGGCGGCCATGGATCCGACCAGCTGATCCAGCAGATCCGTGTCCAGTCCTTCTTCCATGATGAAACCGCAGGTCAGATACTTCGGCACTGCCCCCATCATGAGCAGATCGTTCACTGTTCCGCAAACGCACAGTTTACCGATGTCACCGCCCTTAAAGACGAGAGGCGTGACCACGAAAGAGTCCGTGCTGCAGGCAATGCGCGCAACAGCAGAGCCGTCCGCGGTTGATTCATCCGAAGCAGGCAGCGAAAGTACTGCTGCGTCTTCCATCTTATCCAGCACATCATTTCTGAAATGCTTCCCGAATATATCTTTCATGAGCTGGGCGGAGGACTTGCCTCCGCTGCCGTGTGCCATTGTGATTTTCATTCTTTCCTCCAGTTGACTTGCGCACTCTGTCCGTCAGTGCCTGTCAGTGTCCGTCAGTGCTTGTCCGTGTCTCTCAGTGCTTGTTTCTGTACCAGATCCCGCAGGAACCTTCACTGGAGACCATGCACGGTCCGAAGGGTTCCATGGGCGTACAGCTTCCGCCGGCGAACATCGGGCACTGGTCCGGATTGATCCGGCCGGTGATGACATCGCCGCACCGGCATCCTGCCGGCAGCTCCATATCTTCATCGAGTCCGCGGCTTCCGCCGTCGAACTGCGCATACTCTTCTCTCAGATAGAGTCCTGAGTCATCGATGCGTCCGAGCCCGCGCCACACGGCCGGACCGGGCACGTATACATCCTCGATCGCCTGCAGGGCGTTCGGGTTTCCGTTCTCCCGCACCGCATTTGGGTACATGTTTTCCACGCGGCCCTCTCCTGCTTCGATCTGCTTGACGATCCTGTAGATCGCAGCCAGAATGTGCTCCGCTTCAAAGCCGGAAACGACAAAGGGCTTCCCATACGCAGCGGCAAGCTCATCGTACACATGCACGCCGGTGATAACACTCACATGCCCCGGGCAGATGAATCCGTCGATGTCGTTCTGGTTCTGACAGATCCAGTGCAGCGCCGGGATCGCGGTCTTCAGCGCCGTCACGAGGCGGATGTTCGCAAGGCCTCTTCGCGCGGCTTCCTTCACAAGCAGCGCATAAGTGGGCGCCGTCGTCTCGAACCCCACTGCCGCCACCACATATGTCACGTCCGGATGCGCCGCAGCCTTTTCGATGGCCTCCAGCGGCGAGTACATGATCGAAATATGGGCGTCGCCCGCTTTATTCTCCGACAGGCTTCCCGCCGTGCCGGGCACCTTCATCATGTCACCAAAAGTGAGCAGCTCGCAGCCGGGTGCTTTTGCATAAGAAACGCATTTGTCGATGAAGGCCGTCGGCGTCACGCATACGGGACATCCCGGGCCTGAGATCAGCTTGATCTTCGGTGAGATCAGATCGCGGATGCCGTTCTTAAAAATTGCGGCAGTGTGAGTGCCGCAAACTTCCATCAGCTTAAGCTGTCTTCCGTCATATGATTTTAGGTAGTCGATTACCTGCGCTATATCCATCTGATACCTCCGGCTTACGCCAGCTCCTCCAGATCCGCGAACAGGTCGATGATTTCCTGAGCCTGTTCTTTTTCCATGACTTCGATGGCGCAGCCCGCGTGCACCAGCACGTACTGGCCCACCTCGGGCGCCACCAGTCCGATATTCACATTGACGAGATTTCCGTTGAAATCCACCTTGGCGGTCATGCCGTCAATTTCCGTCACCCTGCCGGGGATCGCTACGCACATCGCTTACGCCTCCTCTTCCGGCAGTTTGCAGATATCCACCCAGCCGATCGCGTTCGAATACTTGTATATTTCATCACAGGTCAGTTCGATGGCGCTGTTGCTGGAGCCGCATGCCGGGAACACGGTCTCAAAACGCTTGAGCGTTTCGTCGCAGTACACGTCCACGTCGTCACGCTCCAACGCAAAAGCACAAACGCCGCCGATGGCGTGTCCTGTGTATTCCAGAACCTCATCGGGCTTCAGCATCTTGGCCTTGAAGCCGAACTGATCCTTGAACTTTCTGTTGTTGATCCTTCCGTCGCCGGCCATCTGCACGAGGATCGCGCCCTCGCCGTTAGGTTTCAGGAAGGACATGGTTTTGCAGATGCGCGCGCCTTCTACGCCGACCGCTTCCGCTGCCAGATCGACTGTCGCGCTGGACACGTCGAATTCCATGACTCTGTCTTCCATTCCGAACTGACGGAAATACTCTTTTACTTTATCTATTGCCATTCACTACCTCCATATAATGCGCATCCATACAAAGCGCATTCACACAAAGCGCATTCTAACACTTTTGTTGCTGTTCGTAAAGTGGTCTAATCTTCGATCAGATTCTCCAGTGTCTCATAGAGGACTTCCGGCTGGACCGGTTTGGACAGGTGTGCGTTGAGTCCCGCCTGCATGCTCCGCTGCACGTCCTCGTCAAAGGCGTTGGCTGTCAGCGCAATGATCGGAATGGTCTTGGCATCCGGACGATCCATCGCACGGATCGCCTTCGTCGCTTCCAGACCATCCATCTCCGGCATACGCATATCCATCAGGATCGCATCATAATATCCCGGCTCGTGGGACTCGAATTTCTCGACTGCGATCTTTCCGTTTTCGGCAAGATCCGCCTCCATCTCTCTGCCCTCCAGGACCATCATCATGATCTCCGCATTCACCTGCACGTCTTCCGCAAGGAGAATCTGACGTCCGGCCAGGTCTGCCTTGCGCGTCTCCTTGCTGATGGCGATTCCCTTCTTGTTCATGGCCGCCTTGAATTCATCTATCACGGTCGCCGCAAAGAGCGGTTTCGCGAGGAAGCTGTCGACGCCTGCTGCCGTTGCTTCTTCCAGAACATCCTCCCACTGGTATGCTGTCAGGATGATGATCGCCGATTCGTCTCCGACGATTTCCCGGATCCTGCGGGTCGTTTCGACGCCGTCCATCTCAGGCATCTTCCAGTCGACCAGGATCAGGTTGTATGGATTCATACGCGCGTTGCGCAGGTTCACCATCTCAATGGCCTGGGTCCCGGATTCTGCGGTCTCCGAAGCGATGCCCGCCTTGCTCAGTACCAGCTGCGCGTGTTCGCAGGCTATCGGATCGTCATCGATGATCAGAACGCACATCTTCTTCGGATCGACCGTATGGTTCAAATTATCTGCGATCGTCCGCTCGGAATTCATAAGGGTGACGGTGACCGTGAATGTGGTGCCTTTGCCCTTTTCGCTCTCGACCTTGATGTCGCCGTTCATCATTTCCACGATGCTCTTGGTGATGGCCATACCGAGGCCGGAGCTTCCGTATTTATTCGTCGTGGAGGAATCCTCCTGTGCGAAGGTGTCGAAGATGTGCGGCAGGAATTCTTTGCTCATCCCGATGCCGGTATCGGAGACCTTGAACTGCAGGGTGGACTGCCCGTCGAATTCGGCTTTCTTTTCTACTTCAAGTTCTACACTGCCGCCTTCGGGCGTGAATTTAACTGCGTTGCCGAGGATGTTGATCAGCACCTGCTTCAGTTTCATGTCGTCGCCGATGTAATACTCGTCGAGCTGCCCCTTGATATGGCACTGGTAATCCAGACGGCGGTCCATACACTGGCCGTTGAACATGATATTGATTCCTTCCAGCAGTTTCTGCAGAGAGAACTCTTCATTCCGCAGCACGAGCCTTCCGGATTCGATGCGGGACATATCGAGGATATCGTTGATCAGTCCCAGCAGGTGATCGGCGGAATCTCCGATTTTCCTCAGATAATCCTTGGTCTTCTCCGGTGTTTCGGGATCGTTCAGTGCGATGTTGTCCAAACCAATGATGGCGTTCATCGGCGTCCGGATCTCATGGCTCATGTTGGACAGGAATGCAGTCTTGGCTTTGTTCGCCTCCTCCGCCGCATTGAGGGCGTCGCTCAGTGCCTGGCTCTGCTCCTCCAACTGCTTCTGCACGGAGATCCTGTAGTCCAGTTCTTCCTGCCTCGTCCGCGCTTCTGCTTCCGCCGTTTCCGTCGCCAGAAGCAGCTTCGTATTCCTCTTGTTCTGTATCAGGATATACGCGAGGATCGCGAGCATGATCAGGACCGTCACAATAGAAAGCAGGATACTTCTGTTGATGATCCCGTTTGTGTAAGCGCTGATTCTGTCGGTGATCACGCTTTCCCGGATCAGATAGGTCAGCATCCAGTCGGTCCCTTCGATGGGCGCGTAACTTAGTGTCTCGCGAATCCCGTCGTATGTAAATTCACTTTCTCCTTTTTTCAGATTTGCAAAATCATCACAGACTTTTTCGTAGGAATAGCCTTCCAGATAATCCGCGTGCTTCATGGCTTCCAGCAGATTGTCTTCCACGGCGAGGCCGCCCAGGATCTGGTCGGTCAAGGCAATGCCGGTGCTGGTATAGATGTTCGAGAACGTCGCGTCCGTTTTCCGTGAATGCATCGAAACGCCGGACAGCATTTCTTCCATACTGATTTCCTCAAAACAGGCGACCAGTTTCTTGCCCGCGAGGTTCAGATCGACCGGCTGGGCGATAATGACTGTCTTGTCCTTTTGTTTCAGGTTTTTGATCGATATTTCAGCTCCTTTGATCGTATGGAAATCGAAGCTGTACCGATCGATATCATATCGCAGGCCCATGGACGTATGGATCACGCCGTCCTCATCCACGAAAGCGAACTTCTCCAGATGGAAGTATTTTTTCATCTTGGCCTGATACTCCTGCAGATGCTCTTCGTCCTTCAGATCACCCGGTTCGATCATTTCGAGCGCAACATCCATATCCTGGATCCGCCCTTTCAGGTTGTCCGCAACGACCTGTTCCCGGCGGCCCGCCAGCTCATCCAGATACAGGTGGCTGACCGTTTCGACGGATGCCTCCGAACTCTTCTTCGCAGCCTGTCCCATCCAAATCGTCCCCAGTACGAGGATCAGCATGACCAGCAGCATCCCGCCAAGGGCAATCAGCGTGCTGTTTTTTCTCAAGCCCTTTGCTGTTTGATTCTTATCCATGATTCCACCCACGTTACAATTATGCTGCAACCATTCTCGACAAATTCATTTAGCATAAACTTTCACGAATACTATTATACCACAAAACCACATAAAAAAAACGGCGCGCCGCATTTGGCGCGCCAATTTCTTTGATTTTATTTCTTGTCTTTGTCCAGGATCTTCTGAGCCATTTCTTTTCTGCGTTCATCCTCATCAGGAAGCATTTCCGCATCGACCCATTCCTTCGCAAAATCCTTCTGCTGTCCGGCTGCTGCAGCCTTTGCTTTATTACTCTTCATCATGATGGCGAGAGAAACAGCAATGCCGCCCCACAGTCCGATGCATGCGATACACATCATTATGATTGCACTTGCGCTCATTGTGTTACCTCCTTACTTAGTCATCATATCCGGGCGCGTCGTCCGGCTTCTGATAGAAGCTTGGCTTGCCCTTTACGAGAGTTAATACGATCGTTCCGATTACCAGGAACAGAATGAAGATGATGCCGATCCAGAGCGGATATACATCATATCCATCCTTGA
This sequence comes from uncultured Eubacteriales bacterium, assembly GCA_902786815.1. GTDB lineage: Bacteria > Bacillota > Clostridia > Peptostreptococcales > Anaerovoracaceae > Lentihominibacter. Next base: position 138,457 of record CADADV010000001.1, on the reverse strand, counting down.
AGTAAGTGATCAGGTTGGAAACCGTCGTGTAGCCGAGAACGATTACAGTGACGATCTTCAGGCACCATGTCCACCACTTGCCAATGCTGAAGTTGGAGAACTCATTGGCTGCTGCTCTGATCTTTTCAGGCTTGAAGAACCAGCCGATCAGGATAACTTCGATAACGCCGCTGGCTACGATGCCGATGTTGTTTGCAACGTAGTCCGCCAGATCCAGGAAGTACAGACCTGCCTTCGTGACAAACAGGAATGATACGATGAACGCAGGAACCAGGACGGTTGTGACTGCCTTTGTATGAGACAGTTCCCATTTGTCCTGCACGCCTGTGATGACCGCCTGGATGATGGAGATCAGCGATGTGATACCTGCTGTGAACAGGGATACGAAGAACAGTACGCCGAACAGTGAGTTCAGAGCCGGCAGTGTGCTGATAGCCGTCGGGAATACGACGAACGCCAGACCAACGCCAGCTGCGGCAACGTCTTCTACGCCGCACTGCTGTGCATATGCCATGTAACCGATGATGGAGAAGATGCCGATTCCGGCGAAAATCTCGAATCCGTGGTTCGTGCATGCTGTCAGGAACGCTGTGTTGACAACGTCTTCATCCTTCGGCAGGTAGCTGGAGTATGAGATCATGATCGCAAAAGCAATCGACAGGCTGAAGAATACCTGGCCATAAGCTGCTACCCATACATCCGGCTTGGCGATCGCGCTCCAGTCCGGAGTGAACATGTAAGCGATACCGTCGATCGCGCCCGGCAGTGTAACGCCTCTGAAGAAGATCACGATGACGCACAGGAGCAGGATCGGCAGGCAGATCTTACATGCGATGTCGATGCCCTTGTTGATGCCGCCGTACATGATGATCGCTACAATGATCCACACGATGAAGAACGGCAGAAGCAGGCTGACATTGATGCCGCCGACCTGTGTGATGCTGTCTGTGATCTGCAGGGTCCCTGAGAAGAACGATCCGTTTGTATCATCACCCCAGGTGCATCCAAAGGCCTTGCCGATGTAGCAGAGTACCCATACAACGATTGCGAAATAGTAAACGGTGATCAGGAATGAAATCATTACCTGGAACCAGCCAAGGAACTCGAACTTCGTGTTGATTCTTGCCAGTGTACCAGGAGCACCTGATCTGTAGGTTTTCCCTAACGTGTATTCCAGAATAAGAATCGGAATACCGGCTGTGAGAATGGCAAACAGGTACGGGAAAATGAACGCGCCGCCGCCGTTTGTAGCTGCGATGTACGGGAATCTCCACAGATTACCGAGACCTACAGCGGAACCGATTGCAGCGAGTATGAAACCTAATTTGCTGTTCCATTGTGCTCTCAAAATAAAACACTTCCTCTCTAACAATAATAACTGAAAAAAAATAAAAAAATAATAACTTGTGCATTATAACAAGATATTGCACTCAGTTATTATATATATCCAACAATAATATGTCAACGTACTATTGACGCAAATTATGTTGCAAAATCAGCGAATGATTTTGGCAACGATGTCGACGAAGTTCTTCTCGATGTAAGTCCCCCGCTTCATGACGATGGGGATGCCTTTGTTCGTAGAGATCCTGATGTTCTCATCTTCTTGTATGATCCCCACAAGCGGGCTTGTGAAGCAGCCTGCGACTGTGGCCAGATCCGGCATATAGCCTTCCCGCATCAGTTCGACATTGACTCTGTTCAGCACGACATATATGTCTGTCAGACCGTTGTCACGGAGGAAACGTTCTGTCATCTCCGCATCACGGCTGGCGGCATACTCCGGCTCCGTCACGATCACAGCCCTGTCCGCAGGCGCCAGGGACACCTCAAGCATCTCCCCGATCCCTGCCGGGCAGTCGATGATGATGTAGTCGAACACTTCCTTCAGCTTGGCGCAGAGGATTTCCATATGCAAAGGCGTGATATCCCGTTCATCCAGCCTGGGGGCGGCAGCCATGAAGTACAGGGAGCTGAATCCGTCTACCCTGATGATGGCTTTGCTGATCCTGCAGATCCCGGAGATAACGTCCATGATGTTGTAGACGACTCTGTTTTCCATGCCAAGATAAAGGTCCATATTCCTCAGACCCATATCCATATCGATGAGCAGCACATTATAGCCACGCTGCGCCAGCGTAGCTCCCATATTCACCGAAAACATTGTCTTGCCGGTTCCTCCCTTTCCGGAGGCGACCAGTAGAACCTTACCCATCATCCTGCTCCAAATAATCGATTTATCTGCTTTTTACATTGTGCATGGATTAAAGGAAATAGTCAAGGAATAATTTGTCGGACAATATAGTTGCGACTCTCATGTGATGTAGCCCAGGCTTTTCATGCTAACGTAACTCCCGTCGCCGATGATGATGTGGTCGATCACCGGGATCCCCAGCAGCTTCCCCACCTCGACCAGCCGTTTCGTCGAATCGATGTCTGCATCGGATGGCGCCGGATCCCCGCTCGGATGATTGTGCACAAAAGCCACAGAGCCCGCGCTCCTTCTCACAGCCGGACTGAAGACTTCCCTGGGATGGCTCGGCGAAGAAGTCAGATCGCCGACGGACACTTCCCGCTCCTCCAGTATCTCCCCCCGCGCATTGATCAGCAGGCATTTGAAATGTTCCTTCGTCTCGTATCTGAGTCTCTCCAGAAACAGATTCGCAATATCCTCCGGATTCCGGATCCTGACTCTCTCCTCCGCCGGCAGGCACGACAGCCGCTTCCCCAGCTCCAGCGCCGCCATCAGCAGGCACACCTTGGCGTCGCCAAGACCGGAGACCTCCTTCAGGTCCTCCGGACTGCACTCCGCCAGGTACCGCAGTCCTCGTTCATCCAATGCCAGCACTTCTCCGGCCAGTTCCATCACCGACTTCGCTCTGGTCCCCGTGCCCAGAATGATCGCCAGCACCTCCACCGTCGACAGACTCTCCGGTCCGTCCCGCAGCAGTTTCTCCCTCGGCCTCTCCGAAGCCGCAAGCTGATGCATCTTCATCTCACATCCCCCTTTCGATACACGCCCGTAAGTGCGGCTGCACTGCGGGCAAAAGCAGGCTCTGCTTTTGTCCGCCTATCCTTTGTGCACGCCACCGACTCCCATTGCGTGTAATTAATGTAATTATTTTACATCATATCCAAAAAATATCAACCCCTGATTTCCCTTTCGTTCAAGTTTTTACGCCAGGTCTTCGGACTGTAATAGCTTTTACAACAAAACGAAAAAAGGAGGCTGCCGCCTCCTTGTGTATCTGATGTGCTTATCTGTCCTGCATGCTGATGGACTCGATGGCTACCGGGCCGCCGCGGACGACTTCGATGTTCTTGAAGCGCTCGTTGATGGCGCGCAGGATGGAGTCGTTCTTGGCCTCCGTGCGGGTCGCCTCGATGAGGACGCTCTTCTTGTCCATGTCCTTGACCAGGAACTTGAACGCTTCCGCCATCTGGAAGATCTCGGCGCGCTCTGTGTTGCTGACGTTGAAGATCTTGATGAACATGACCTCCTTGCTGCGGATGGCTTTATCCGTATAGTCGATCACCTTGATGACCTCGACCATACGGTTGAGCTGCTTCTTGATCTGCTCGTGAGTAGCGTCATCCGCGTCTACGCATATGGTCATGCGGGAGATGTTCGTATCCTCTGTCTCACCTACTGTGAGAGTATGTATGTTGTAGGCTTTGCCTGAGAAGGACCCGGAGATCCGCGCCAGTACGCCGACTCTGTTCTCCACGTAGAGGGAGATCCAGCGCCGTCTCATTCCGCCTGTTGTGTTGCTGCTCATATCTGTACCTCCTTGTCCCTACATCTCTGTGATCAGGTCCGTGATCGCGCCGCCCGGCTTGATCATCGGCATGACCAGATCCTCGTCCTCGATAATGAACTCGATGAGGGTCGGCCCCTTCTTGTTCGCGCGGGCTTCCTTCAGCGCCGGCTCGATCTCGTCGGCGTCAAATACGCGCAGACCCTTCGCGCCATAGGCCTCGGCCAAGGCGACGAAGTCCGGAACATACGGCGGACATGTCTTGTCACGACCGTGGCACTCCTTGCAGAGATTCCTGCGTTTGCGCAGACAGGTACCGGAGTAGACCTTGTTCGCGAACAGCTCCTGCCACTGACGCACCATACCCAGATATCCATTGTTGAGGATGCATATGGTGATGGGCAGTTCGTTAACAACTGCGGTCGCCAGTTCCTGGGAGTTCATCTGGAATCCGCCATCGCCGGTGATGGTGACCACCTCTGCGCCCGGATTGCCCAGCGCCGCGCCGATGGCCGACGGAAGTCCGTAGCCCATCGTACCCAGTCCGCCTGAGGAAATGAACTGGCGCTTGCCGTAGACTTCGAAGAACTGGGACGCCCACATCTGGTGCTGTCCTACGTCCGTCGTCAGGATCGGTTCCTTGAAGACTTTGTTGATACCGTCGATGATCTGCTTCGCACGCAGCTTCTCGCCGCTCAGGCAGTCCGGCATATCTGCGCCGAAGGTCTGCGTCAGCGGTTTTTCGGCGCGCCACTCGTTGAGCTGGCTGATCCACGCCTCCCGTCTGCGGGCGGTGTTTGCCGCACTTGCTGCACTCGCAGCCGAAGAAGCTTCACTCTCCTCCATCTGCTTCAAGAGCGCGCGGATGGCTTTGCCCGCGTCGCCTACGATCGGAACGTCAACGTTGACGTTCTTTGAGATGGACGCCGTGTCAATATCGATATGTATGATCTTCGCTTCGGGAGCGAAGGTTCCCAGTTTACCTGTGATCCTGTCGTTGAATCTCGTGCCGATGGAAATGAGCATGTCGCAGTGGTTGACCGCGTTGTTCGCCGCCCAGTTTCCGTGCATGCCGACATTGCCGTAGTAGAGCTCATGATTGGTAGGAACGCTTCCCTTGCCCATGACCGTGGTCACGGCCGGGATCTGGGACGCTTCCACCAGCTTCGTCATATCGCTCTGGGCGCGGGAGATCTTCACGCCGCCGCCCAGAATGAACAAAGGCTTCTTCGCCTTTTCGATCATGCCTGCGGCACGCTTGATCTGTCCTGCGTGGACGGATGTCGGCGGCTTGTATCCACGCAAGTTGACCTTGTCCGGATATATATCGCTGCCGAGCGTCTCCATCACATCCTTCGGAAGGTCCAGAAGCACAGGACCCGGACGGCCGGTGGACGCGATGTAGAACGCTTCCTTGATCATCTTGTTCAGTTCGCCTCTGTTGTGGACCATGGCGGAATACTTGGAAATGTTCTTTGTAACGCCTACGATGTCCACTTCCTGGAAGCTGTCGTTTCCGATCAGATCGAACGGTACCTGTCCTGTCAGGCACACTAAAGGAACGCTGTCCAGGTTCGCGTCAGCGATTCCTGTCACCAAGTTCGTCGCTCCCGGACCGCTGGTAGCGATGCAAACGCCTACCTTGCCTGTGGAACGGGCGTAGCCTTCGGCCGCGTGGACGAGGGCCAGTTCCTGCCGGGGCAGGATCAATTCCACCTGATCCTGCTTGTACAGCTCGTCAAAAATACCGACGACTGTTGCTCCGGGATAGGCGAATACCTTTTCCACGCCTTCCGCCTGAAGGGCTCTGATCAGAAGTTCATTTCCCGTGATTTTTGGCATATCTTACTCCTCTTCCTGCCTCTTGAATGCCTTGTATTTATTTTCTGCATCTTCACTCGCTATCTTGAAGAGCTTCTCCGCGTTCTCCGGGAAAGTGATCTTCAGGGCAGCGTACCGGTTTTCTCCATCCAGGAACTCTTCATATGGGATCGAAGCTTCCTTGGAGTCGACGTGCATCTTCGGCCCGTCTGTGATATCCGGATTATATCTGTAGAGCGGCCAGTAACCGGACTGCACCGCGCGTTTCATCTCTTCCTGCACATTGTTCATGCCGGCCTTGATGCCGTGCACCGTACAAGGTGTGTACGCGACGATGACCGACGGTCCCTTGTGCTCTTCTGCTTCCTTGATGGCTTTGAGCAGCTGGTTGAAGTCGTAGCCCATGGCGACGGTAGCGACATAGACATTGCCGTAGGTCTTCAGGATCTGCGCGATGTCTTTCTTTCTGCTCTTCTTGCCGGACGCCTGGAATTCAGCTACAGCGCCGAGCGGCGTCGCCTTCGAGGACTGTCCGCCCGTATTGGAATATACTTCATTATCTATGATGAATACGTTGATGTCTTCACCGGTAGCGATGACGTGGTCCAGACCGCCGAATCCGATATCGTAAGCCCAGCCGTCGCCGCCGTACATCCAGAAGCTCTTCTTGGCCAGATAGTCTTTGCGCTCGAGGATCTCTTCGGTGAGTTCGATGAATTCCTGTTCCATGGCGTTGGCCTGCTTGACATCGCCTCTGACGACTTCTTCCATCTCTTCGATCAGAAGGTCTGTAGCGTTCCTGTTGGCTTCCAGATCATCATAGGTGTCCAGCCATTCGAATCCGACGGAGTTGTCTCCTGCCATCTCCAGATACTTGTGCATCAGATCCTTCTGTCTCTCACGCTGCTGTCTGACGGACAGGTACATACCCAGCGCCAGCTCTGCATTGTTCTCGAACAGGGAGTTGGTCCAGGCGACGCCGTGACCCCTCTTGTTCAGGCAGTACGGGATACCCGGCATGCCGGATCCCCAAGCCTGGGAGCATCCGGTGCCGTTGGCCCAGTATACTCTGTCGCCGAAGAGCTGTGTGAGCAGCTTGGCGTACGGTGTCTCGCCGCAGCCTGCGCAGGCGGCAGAGAACTCGCACAGCGGCTGACGGAACTGGCTGCCTCTGATGGAGTACGGTGTGAACAGATCGCCCTTGTCCGAGAGGTTCATAGCATAGTTCCAGTTCTCCAGATCCTGCTCGTTCGGGTGCGCCGGCACCATGCGGATGGCCGGGTCCTTGGTCGGACATACCGGTACGCAGCTGCCGCAGCCCGTGCAGTCATGAGTTGAGATCTGCATGCTGAACATGTACTTTGTGCCGTCCTTGGATTTGAATCCGCGCAGCGGAGCCATTTCGAATCCTTCCGGAGCATTCTCTGCTTCCTTCTCATTGAGCAGGAACGGACGGATGACAGCGTGCGGACATACAAAGGAGCACCGGTTGCACTGGCTGCATTTGTCCGGATCCCAAACAGGAACGTGGACTGCCAGTCCCCTCTTCTCGTAGGCAGTCAGACCCATGTCGATGTGGCCGTCCTTGAGATGCCCCATGATGCTGACCGGGATATCGTCTCCCACCTGTCTGTCGATCGGCAGCACGATGTTGTCGATGATCCACGGATTGCCTGTCGGTTTCGGCGGCTCGTCCTGGCAGTTCGCCCACTCGGCCGGCACTTCGACCTTACGGAAACCTTCGACGCCCGCTTCAATACCGCGGATGTTCATCTTGACGACTTTGTTGCCTTTGGCTCTGTATTTCTTCCGGACGGCGTTCTCCATCTCCATGATGGCCTGCGTCTTTGGAATAACTTCTCTGATGGTGAAGAAGGCTGCCTGCAGGATCGAATTCTTGTGGCTCCCCAGACCGATTTCTTCTGCGATCTTCGTCGCGTTGATGATATAGAACTCGATGTTTCTCTCCGCCAGGATCCGCTTGACCTTCGGGGAGAGATTCTCGCCGACTTCTTCCGGCTCCCATGGACACTCAAGCAAAAGCATCCCGCCCGGCTTGATCTCATCCACTACGTTGAACTCGTTGATGTAGTGATGGTTGTGGCACGCAACGAAGTCAGCCCACTTGACGTAGTAGGAGCTTCTGATCGGCGTCTTCGAAAACCGCAGATGGGATTTGGTTGTGCCCAGGGTTTTCTTCGCGTCGTATTCAAAATATGCCTGACCGTACATGTCGGTCGTGCTGTTGATGATATCCACGGTGCTCTTGTTGGCGCCGACTGTACCGTCGCCTCCAAGGCCCCAGAATTTACAGCTTACAAAATCATCGCCGACGATCTGGAACGGCTTGGTCTCGAGGGACTTGTGGGTCACGTCGTCATTGATGCCGATGGTGAATCCATCGATGGAATTTTCTGCTTCCAGATTCTCATAGACTGCTGCGATCTGGGACGGATCAGTATCTTTGGAGCTCAGTCCGTAGCGGCCGCCGATGATCTTGATGTGATCCTTTCCTGCCCTGCGCATCACTGTGCAGACATCCTGATAAAGCGGCTCGCCCAGATCGCCCATGCATTTGCAGCGGTCGAGGACCGCGATGCGCTCGCAGCTGTCCGGGAGCACCTTCAGCAGATGGCGCTCGGAGAACGGTCTGTACAGATGCACCTGAATGAAGCCGACCTTCTTGCCCTGCGCGCAAAGCGTGTCGACGGTCTGCTCGATCGCGCCTGTAACGGATCCCATAGCAACGATGATGTCCGTCGCTTCCGGATCGCCGTAGTAGTTGAACAGTCTGTAGTCTCTGCCAGTGATGGAGTTGATCTGTACGAAGTACTTCTCAACGATCTCCGGCAGATCCGTGTAATCCTGGTTGTTGGACTCACGAACCTGGAAGTATACGTCCGGGTTCTGTACCGTATTTCTCAGGGTCGGGTGCTCCGGATTCAGAGCTCTGTCCTTATGGGCCTTGACGTACTTCTTATCCATCAGGGCGACGACTTCGTCCATGTCCGGGATCTCGACCTTGTTGATCTCATGAGATGTTCTGAATCCGTCGAAGAAGTGCATGAACGGAATGTTCGATTCCATTGCCGCCAGATGCGCTACCGGCGTCAGGTCGACGACCTCCTGCACGCTTCCTGTGCAGTACTGGGCCCATCCTGTATCTCTGCATGCCATGACGTCGGAGTGATCGCCGAAGATACTCATGGCGTGGGTTCCTACTGTTCTCGCTGCCACATGCAGTACTGCCGGCTGCCGTTCGCCCGCGATCCTGTACAGGACCGGGATCATCAGCATCAGTCCCTGGGATGATGTGTAACTCGTTGTCAGCGCACCGGTCTGGATCGATCCGTGTACTGCGCCGATCGCGCCTGCCTCAGACTGCATCTCGGTCAGGGTGACTGTCTGTCCGAACATGTTCTTTCTTCCCTGCGCGGACCATTTGTCTGTCAGGGTCGCCATCGGAGATGAAGGCGTGATCGGATAGATCGCCGCGACCTCAGTGAATGGGTACGCCATGTAAGCGGCGGCTTCATTGCCGTCCATGGTCATAAAAGTTTTTTCTGCCTCTGCCATGATTTCCTCTTCTTTCTTCTATATGTTATGTTTCAATAATTTGCTTCAGAATGTGTCAAAGGGACGGTTCTTTTGACACATTTACAGGATGCAAATACAATTTATGTACAACCTAATAATTCATTATACAACCACAGGCATGCCCTGTTCAAGGCATGCCTGCATATTTGTTATTCTTATTTGCATCGGGTTCTTGCATCGCGCCCTGCGGCGCTTTCAGCTCCTGCCGCGCGTAGCGCTTACCGCTTGTTGGACAGTTTCCAGATACCCTGCTCTTCCGCTGCCTTGATGAGGTCTTCGCGGAAGTCCGGATGAGCGATGCTGATCATGAGTTCTGCCCTCTCCCAGGTGTTCCTGCCGGCCAGATTGACTTTGCCCTGGTCCGTTACGATGTAATGGGTCATGGAACGCGGCGTGGTCACGATCTCGCCTGCGCCGAAGTACGGTTTGATATTGCTGTGCAGCTTTCCGTCCTTGTCCTTGTAGGCGCTGTTCATACAAAGGAAGGCTTTGCCGCCCGGCGACTTGTATGCGCCTTCCACGAAATCGATCTGCCCGCCTGTACCAGAGATGTGTCTGGTGCCGACGCTTTCCGAGCAGACCTGCCCGTAGAGGTCCGCGCTGACGCATCCGTTGATCGCGATGACGTTGCTGAGCTGTCCGATGACGTTCGGGTCGTTGACGTGGCTTACCATATCGCCGCAGGCAGCCGGGTTGTCATTGAGCCAGTCGTAGAGGCTCTGGCTGCCGGCGCAGATGCCGAATATGCTTCTGCCCTTGTAGACTTCCTTGCGGTTGTTCGTCAGCTTGCCCTGCTCGTAGAGGTTATAGAAGGCATCGGTGATCAGTTCGCTGTGGCAGCCCAGATCCTGGATGTCGGATTTGGCCAGATGCTCGCCGAGTATGTTCGGCATGCCGCCGACGCCCAGCTGCAGCACTGCTCCGTCCTGGATCTCCGGCGCGATGAAATTCGCGATGGCTACTTCTTCCGGGCTTGGAGGAGGTGACTTTATCTCCACCATCGGATGGTGCTCGCCTTCGACGATGATGTCCACATCGCTGATGTGGATCCGGTTGGCGTCGATGCCCGCGTCAAGGCGCTCCTGAATATTCCTGACTCTCGGCAGACGCTCATTGACTTCCAGAATGACAATGTCCGCTGCCTCCAGAACCGGTTTCGCCGTCGCTACGCCGAAGTGCAGGTTGAAATACCCTTCGTCGTCCATCGGCGATACGCACATCATGGCGACGTTGACTTTGCAGTAACCAAGCTGGTAGAAGCTGCTCTGGTTGCGGTACATCATCGGCGTGTGGCTGATGAGGCCTTTGTTCCAGTATTTTCTCTCATACCCTGCCGTGTACCAGCTGTGGTAGGAGAAACTTTCGCGCTCCGGATCCTGCTCTACGATCTGCAAAGGCTCGAACATAAAGTAGCCTCTGCAGTTGACGTCCTTGACTTCGCCCTTCCGCTTCGCGAGGGCCGCGTCCAGCAGCACCGGCTGTCCCTGTGAGATCGTGTAATCGATCCAGTCGCCGTCCTTCACGACCTTGACTGCTTCTTCCGGCGTCTTCAGTTTTTGTCTGTATTCATCGTAAATGCTCATCGTTTCATGTCCAGGCACTACGGCCTCATTTCCCCAATTAAAGTATTAACGGCTTCAGGTGCATCGATACGCCAACTTTAACACGTAATAGTAATGGAAGTCAACCGGTGTTATGCACGTACGGCCGGACACGATCCTGACCCATGACCTACTTTCCGCTTCTTCGGAACTTGCGCCCCCATGCCGCAAAGAAAAAAGCGAACAAAACCATGAAGATTCCATATTTCCTCAGGTCATGGATATAACAGTAAACGGCGAGGGCGATGCATGCCGCAACCAAAATAATATTCAGGACGAAAATGAGTCTGATATCGCGCTCTTTGAACCTTTTCTTCTTTGTTCCTGTCTCTTTATTCAGTATATTGATCTCATTCTCCATGATTTCTTCGCGCCGTTTTTCTGACAGCACTTCATCGAAATAATAGAGAGTAACGATCATGTAGTAGACATCAAGCTCAGATTTTTTTCTCAGGCCTGATTTCGTATAATGCTCATCATCATGGGGAAGTTTCGCACAGTTAACCTCTGCAAGCCCAATCAAAGTTCCTTTGTCTTTAAGAAACTGACGATCCCCTTCATCCAAGTTCTCGACTCTTACTCCGTCAATGTAAAGGTCTACAGAACTTGCTGCAGCCACATCTGCAGGGTCTTCCCCTGCGGGAATCTCAAATTCAAGCTGTAGTTCTCCCGCTCTGCCATCGTAAATCTTCCGAAAGAGTTCCTGCATCCTCTCATCAGATTCATATACAGCAAATCCATACTCATGCATGAATTTAGAATTGATCCTGCTGCTGAGCAGTCTGATTGTTTTCTTCATGTCTGATCTCCTGAGGGAATCAGTCCGACACCCTCGCTACAATAAATTTCTCATATCCCATGACTACGCGCATATATCCTCTGAGATATGCATTGACCTCCTCGTCCCCTGTATCGACATACAGAGGCCGGCCGAACATGGACATCATCTTGTCTTCTGTCGCGACGATAATAATATTTTCTTTTCCAACTCTTTTGATGACCTCTGCGCTGATTTGCTGATTTCCCCGCCCAAAGATATATCCCTGACCGCCGATAACCGTCACGATGATCTTGACCTTATCATAATCATTCAGCGCGCCCAAAATCTGCCGCTCAGTGCAGTCGCTGGCAACAACAGCGTTATTATACACCAAATCAGCTCCCAGAAGTGTATTCGGAAGACCTAATTTCTTCATGATAAATGCTGTTGTTGATCCGGTTCCAATAATATAGAGTGTGTCAGGCTCCATTGTTTCAACAATGTAATTTGCAGCAAGATCAAGCGCTCCTTCTTCGGAATGTCCTCTTCCGCTCTTCAGGTTCTGAACACGTTTCTTTTCATTTGGAACCCGCAGATAACCATACAGTCTCGCACGAACCTCTCCTTGACGGAACAGGTCTTCATCGATATCCATGACCTCCGCCTCCTTGGTGCTTTTGATTTTATCCTTGGCAAAGTCGCATATCAGGCTCCCTGCTGACCGCGGATTCAGCGCATAAACACCTGAATGGATCTTACAGCCAGTAGGAATGCCGAGAACAGGGACCTCTGTCCCAATTGCGTCCAAAACATCTCTGGCCGTTCCATCTCCTCCCGCGAACAAAATCAGATCAGGCTTATACTTTGCTAGCTCTTTGGCAGCTTTTTTGGTGTCCGCTGCGCCCGTCGCACCGCTTCTGATTTCTCCAATCACCCTACAGTCCAGGCCTGCTTCCTTGCAGATATCTTCTCCCATTTCACCGGGGTATGTATAAATGGTAACATCCCGCTCCACTTCTTTGATTTTTTTCAGAGCGACCAGCGCTTTTTTGCCACTTTCAGGAACAGCGCCCAATTCCAGTGCTTTTTTCAGCGTTTCACTGCCGTCTGAACCCTTCAGACCGACCTTGCCGCCAATACCTGCAACCGGATTGATAATAAGACCTATGGTTTTCATTCATGTCCTCCAATTTTGACTTAGGCCGCCACTGCCCAGGCAGTGACGGCCTCTCGTCATACCATCTATTATCTATTTGCTATGCTTTCTGCAGTAAGCTTTCCACGAAAGCGCCCACTTCTCCGGATCATCCAGGTCTCCATTCTCCAGTCTCTTGTGCATTGCTGTATTGAACGGAGCTTCTTTGAATTTATCTGGATCTTTCCTCGCTTCTTCCATGCAGATTTCAACAACCTTACAAAATTCTTCAATTTCTTCCTTTGTATAAGATTCGCATGGTTCTATCGTCATAGGTTCCGGAATAACCCATGGATAATGACTTGCCCAGAACCAAGGAATACCATAGTCTCCCATACGTCGGTTCATATCATCTGATCCGACGCCGCATTCCTCTGTAAGCGGTTCGAAGCTGTAGCGGATTTGCTCCTGACGTACAATTCCGTTATCTCTGAACGCATGCGTTACACCATTTAGTTTTTCCATGATGTTCAGCATGTAATTGTTGTTGATAACAGATATCTCAGCACATTCCTTGAGGTAATCAGGCCCCATCATCTTGCACCATGCATAAGCCTTAAGTACAACCGCTGACTGTCCAATGTACTCACGGACTTTGCCGATGCTGTCCGGCTTGTCATAGTCGAAGTAGTACTTATCACCATCAAACTCAACTGTAGGAACCGGCAGATACTTCGCCAGATAATCACGGACGCCCAACGCGCCGCATGCAGGACCTTCACCACCGTGCGGTGTTCCGAATGTTTTGTGAACGTTGAAGTGACACATGTCAAATCCTGCTTCCCGCGCTCTGGCAATACCCAGAAATGCGTTGGCGTTCGCCTGGTCATAGAAGCAGAGCGCCCCAACAGCATGAAGCGCTTCCACGATTTCATCCGCATGGATGTTGTAGATGCCGATATCTTCAGGATTGGTCATAAAAATACATGCTGTGTGTTCATTGGCCGCAGCTTTGATTGCTTCCAAATCCGGCATGCCGTGTTCATCCGGATATACTGTAATGACTTTGTATCCTGCGGTTGCCGGCGCGGCGGCGTCGCATGGGTGTGAGAAAATAGTCGTAATGATTTCATTTCTCTGTTCCGCCTCACCCTTCTCTTCGAAGTAAGCCCTCGCAATAGACGCGGCAGTGTAGACTGCATGGTTTCCGCCACCTGGTTGCAGAGAGAACTTGTCCATGCCGGAAACAGCCTTGACGACCTTCTCAAATTCATAATAGATTTTGAGCATGCCCTGTACGGTATCCGGATCCTGGTCCGGATGTATGTCTGCGAAATCAGGCTCCAACGCCAGTTTTTCACAAAGTCTTGGATTGTACTTCATTGTACAAGTTCCTTCAACCATATCGTTGTTCAGATTTGCTCCGCTTGTCTCCTGTGAGAGATGAAGGAAATGCTGAAGCACCTGCTTCTGTGCGATCTCAGGCAGCCCAAGTTCCGACTTTCTTCTGACAGCATCCGGCAGGGCCGTGAACACGTCACCGGCTTCGCTGTCTATCTCCTCTTCGACTGGAGGAGGAATGATTCCACGCAGTCCTGATGTTGACAGTTCATAAATCAAAGGCTCATTCCATCTCGCCTGCTGGAAATTGTCTCTTACTTTCACAATAGCCATCTAGATTCCTCCTTTCCTTTTACTTCGCACAAATCTCTGAAAGCGCCTTGAACAGCGTCTTAAGATCTTCGACAGTATGTACTTCCGTTACACTATACATTGCAGACTGCCCGTATTCCGGAAATTCTTCGCTGATATCCTTGCCTCCCAGAATCTTGTAGTCCAGCAATTTCTTGTTGATTTCTTTGACTGTCTTGCCTGTATCATTGAAATCTACAATGAAATCACAGTAACTGTATCCCGAAATCGGGATCTTGATTCCCGGAATCTTAGCAAGTTCCGCCTTCGTATATGCGACTCTCTGCAGGATTCCTTCACCGAGTTCCTTAAATCCCTGCGGTCCCATGAGTGCCATATATACCGCCGCAGCAACGCCATGAAGCGCTGCAGTCGTTCCGATGAAATCCTTGCCCTTTTCACGCTGTGCATAGGACGTTCTCTCATAGGCGACCTCGCCAAATCCGTACTCACCTTTCTGCGATGTTTCACATACGCCGAAAAGCAGTGAAGGAAATTCTGCGATAAACTTTTCTTCGTCTTTTGTGGATATGAACCCACCAAGGCCTCCGCCGTAGCTCATGTGAAGTCCCAGCGGCTGCAGTTCTCCCACAGCGTAGTCAGCTCCATATGCCCCCGGTGCTTCCAGTACACCCAATGAAGTCGGGTCTACACCGACCATCGCTGTCGCCCCCGTCTCATGAGCCAGCTCTACGATTTCTTTCGCTTTGACCTCCAGTCCGCCCAGATATGTCGGGTTTTCGAAATACACTGTTGCCACGTTATCATTGAGCTTTGCTTTAAGATCTTCGACATTGAGCAGACTTGTTTTCTTATCGTAATCAACCAGTGTTACCTTTAGTTCAGGCTTACAGTAGTTTCTGACGATTTTCAGTCTGTCCGGCGCAATGCTGCCTGCCACCAGAATCTCCGTTTTCTGGGTCGTTCTTGCAGCCATTCTGCATGCGACTGCAATCGCATTCGCCCAGTCATAGCACGGCGTGCATGTAGCTTCCAGCATAGTCAGGTCGCTGAGCATGGATGAGCTCTCCCATAGTGCCTGGAATTTACCGTGGTCTGTGTAAGCGTCTCCAACATAAGCGCTCAGGAACTCATCACGCTCCATCACTGTTTCAACAACAGCCGGCACATAGTGATTCCATGTTCCGCCGCCCAGGAAACAAATATTATCTCTGGCGTTCATGTTCTCCGACATGATCTTTCTGACATGACGCTCGCAGCCATATTCGTCAATGATTGGTTCCGCTATGTCCATGCGTTCATGATAGCGAAGTCTGTCCGGGATTTCTTTGTATATGCCTTCGGCACTTTCCATCCCTATCGCATCCAGCATCGACCGCTTCACGGCCGGCTCTGAATTCGGAATATATGGATGTACATATTTCTTTTCGCCCATTGAATATCAACCTCCATTTTATTGTTTTTGCTTCATTTCTCTTAAAAAAGGCAACACAAAGGAATACACTCCACAAAATGCAGTGATTTTAGAGGAAAATGTATTCCAGGTGCTCTATTTTCTGGAACGCATCTTCCGTAAGAACTTGAGGAGGTGAACGCCGGGGTCTTTCATTACATCCATTCTTTTTTCATTTATGACTGGTGTATTTGCGTGTATAAGACTGATTCCGTTATCAACCGCATAGTCATAGGCTTTGCGTGATATTACGGTGTTTCCATCGATGTACACCTTCTCTATTCTGTCCTCTTCAATCATACGTTTTATTCTCTTCAGCGTAATGATCATGGATTCTCGCCCCTAAGTGAAATAAGATCTGTTATTTTGCCAGCAAAGGCAGCAAAATGGTAACTGTAAACACGAGTCCGAACAGGAATCCCGTTGTGCCCATAATGTACATGGACGGTGCTACCTTACCATAGATGAAGTCACGCTCTTCTTCGTTACGTGACATTCTTGAAGAAACTTCATTGGAAACGATTGCAATTCCCGGATACAGGAACATGATACCCAGTCCTCCTGCCGCTGACAGAATCGGGTCATATCCGAAGAATTTACCTGAGATAAATCCACCGATTCCAAGGCCTACTGCAGAGAGTACGATCAAAGCAACAACTGCAGGAAGTACCGCAAGTACTGATCCCGGTGTTAAACCATTCATGGATGTCAGCAGATAGCCGATAACCAGAACATACAGGAACCCGGATGAATTTGCTCTGGAGTCAAACAGTTCCAGTCTGAATGCACCGATCGCGCATCCGAAAATACCAATCAGGAAGCACCAGAGGAACGCGGACATTCCCGTAACACTTTCAATGGCAACACCCGCCCATACGGCAAGCGCCATTTCCAGAAGTACTACTCCGTCCTTATCAAGCTCGCTTGGCAGCCATGCAGGGAAGAACGGACTTGGGTTCTCAGGAGAACCATATTCATCTCCTCTGAATGTGAGACGCGTTTCTTTCTTTTCTTCTGTATCAACTTTAGCCGCCTTCTCCAGCAGATATGCGTCTTCTGCATTCAATCTCTTCGCGTATTTACGAAGAACGAAGGAAGCAATCGGCTGTCCAATAGGGTCTACTGTAACCATCATGATGGTCGGTACCCCAAGGAGTGCCGCAAGGCCCAGGTCATTCAGCTTTGTAATTGCAGCAATCGCTGATATCGCGCCGCCTCCGCAGCACGCACCTGCGCCCGCCAGCATTGTATCAAATCCGAAAATCAGACCTCCGACGCCGACGCATAGAATCATTCCGCAGACAACTGAAACCAGTGCCATTACTACGCTCTTGATATTCTTGACGTACTCTCCAGGTGCTACACCCGTTCCTACACCGACGCACAGCATATAGAACGCCATGTCACCCAGTGTTGTAAATCCTACCGTTTCCGGATAGTCCTGCGGCATGCCGCACCAAATCAGAATTACGTAGAGTATCAGAGCTCCTGCCATGGATGGAATTACCGCTTTCGTCAAATAGGAAATTACCTCTCCGACTGCAACAAGACCAAGCACGACGCATGCAGCTAACATATACTCGCCCATTGTTTTTCTCCTTTCTCTTGATGATCAAATGACAAACGAATGAAATAATTGCTATTCACATCTCGTAAACATGATCGGTGTAACTGAAGCTTCAAACGGAACATCAAACTTGGAAATGCTTCCATCGTACGGATCCGTATAGAAGGTTACCGGTGCTGTTACAAGTAATGTGTCCATCTTGATGTCAGGCATCTTGAACGTATCATAGTGATAATGTGACATCGGCTGTTCCATTCCGCGGAACAATGCTTTCAAGCTGTCTCCATCCTGTTCAATCTTGATTTTGCCGTACCCCGGATTCCAGAATTCGCCTGTATAGGCCGCCAGATCATGAGATGGTTTCGTCCCCGGCACCGGATCATCCGGCATGAGATTGATAACCTCGTCCAGATAGAATCCGCCCCACTTTCCGATTTCACCTTTGAAGAATTCGGACCAGTTACGCTGTTTTTCCAGACCCAGAACATTGTCGAGTATCGTGTACAGAATCGACTGCTCGATCAAAATCGCAGAATTATGGTTGTTGATCATGACCATAACGCCGATGTTATCCTTTGGCAGGAAGCACATCAGTGTGCAGTATCCTTCGATTTCTCCAACGTGGTATACAAGGTCGTGACCTCTGTAGTAATCCTCGATCCAACCCATGCTGTAGCCCTGGATCGGCGGGATTTCATCAATCTGCACGCTCCACATAGGGAATGGAACCGCCCATCTGTGCATCTCATCCATGCACTCTTCTGATATGATCTGTTTTCCATTCCACTGGCCTTTGTTGATGTGGAACTGCAGCCATTTAAGCATATCGTCCACACACGAGTTGATTGCCGCACAAGGTTCTCCCGGGCTGACGCACCAGTTCTTGATTTTCTTGATGCTGCCGTCTGCCTGTCTCCAGTGCGGTTCCGCTATATTGTCACTCGCGCGAAGTTCAGGAATCGTAGTATTACTGTTCGTCATACCGAGCGGTTTGAACAGCCACTCTTTGATCATGTCATCCCACTTCATGCCTGCGACACGTTCAGCGATGTGACCTACTAGTGTGTAAATGACATTGTTGTACTGCGTTTCTGTACGCATAGGTACATTAGGCTCTACATAGCGGATTCTTTTGAATAGTTCTGCACGGTCGATTTCGTCTGTATAAAGTGAATCATGACCAGGTACGCCTGTTCTGTGATTCAGCATGTCACGAATCGTACATGCTTTTGTCGCATACTCATCGTACATTCTGAAATCCGGCAGGTACTCTATAATCGGTGTGTCATAATCCAACTTCCCCTGATCGACAAGCATAGCAATCAATGCCGCCGTAAATGACTTGGTACAGGATGCGATGCCAAACAGAGACTGAGAGTCAAGTTTGGTCTTTTTTTCTACATCAGCAACACCATATCCCTCGGCAAGCAAAGTCTTACCGTCCTTGATGACACCTATTGCCATCCCGGGAATATTGTGGATTTTAAGTTCTCCCTCAACATATTCCCTTGAGATTACTTCGCTATTATCCATAGTGATTCCTCCTTTAGTACTTTGGCGCTTTAAAGATGTTCTTTTCCTATGCTAATCATATTAATAATCCCCTTTTGTCTCAATAATTGAATTGCTATATATTCCTTTTATTTTGCTAAAATAGGACTATTTAATGCATAAGCACTTCAATTATGTTATACTTTTAGCAAGATACATATAGTTTATAGCAAAATAAAAGGAAAATTGTTATGAGATTAGAAAAATGCAATTACGAAAGCGATCTGCCAATCAGCATACAGATTTGTAACATGGAGAATTATCCTCCTCATTATCACCAGGATATCGAGATCATTTATGTTCTCGAAGGAGAACTCCAGTTTCGGAATGGCCCTTTTGATTACTTGCTTGTAGAGGGCGATGTTTTTACAAACAACCGCTGCGAAGTGCATTCTATGCACGCAACAGATAAACCGAACAAAATAGCCATGATAAAAATCAGCAGCAGCTTTTTTACCCGATATTATCCAAATATTCCTACTAGTACATACATGTTCTACTCGGACAAAGAGAAAGTTTTTGAACAGGAACATCTTAAAGATATGATTCTGAATCTTTTGGATACGCATGTGAAGAAGACCACCAACTATAAATCAAAGTGCATCGACGCCACGCGGAACATCATCGAGTATCTGAACGAAAAGTTCAATGTCTTTGGCTTTACAAAAGATCAGCTGTGTAAATTCGAAAGCAACAATCCCGTTCTGATCAGAAGGCTCCATGATATCATCCACTACACATATGCAAATCACACGACAAACATCTCTCTGGACGATCTTGCTGAATTGACACACCTTAATTCATACTACATTTCACATATTGTGAAACAGACAATCGGGATCAGCTTTACACAGTTCCTTTATTTTGTTCGTGTGGAATGGTCAGAAGTCAATCTTCTGAATCCCAGGATCAAAGTCAGCACGATCGCGAAGCGTGTCGGCTTCTCTAGTACAGCCTACTACCGTCAGTATTTCCAATACTGGTATAAATGCACGCCGGAAGAATACCGCGCGAAATACGTGCCTCTTATTAAAAGTGAGAAAAATCCTGAGGTGTACACTCTTTGTGAAACTGCAGAATCCATCGAGGTCGTCAATAAAATGCTCGGCAATTCCGGCAGCAATACGATGTCCAACATTCACCCACGCTATATCATCAACAAAAGTTTCGATGTGACCTGTTCTCAGCCTGCAATCCGGAAGCTTTCTCATACTCTTATCCCAGTCGTAACGCTCGAAGACTACCACATACTGAAGGGAACGCTCTTTTCGTATCTGACTGATCTGGGCGTAACTGACATCCTGCTCAACTGCGATGAACATGATAATCCATTTGAAATCAATCTCTTCCATAATCTTTTGATTCAGCTGGGCTTAAAGGTCACACTAACAAATGATTCAGTTGAACACACACAGATCTACGGCCTTGATTCCCTGGCTGTTATGTTCAAAACATTCAACCAGCATCTTTATGGCGATAATGATGTCATCGTTGCTCATCTGCGTGAGCAGGGACCTGGTCCAAATACACCAATCGGAGCACCGACTCTGTTGAGCAGATCCGGTGCGCGCAAGCCCATGTATTATGCCCTTAAGATATTAACAACTATGAACGGTGATCTGTTATCTCAGGATGAGAACCATGCTTTTGTACGTGCCGATTATAATAATGATATTTTTGTTCTTCTCACATACAATTATGACGAATCCCTTGAACATTTATGCACATCAAGCAACACTCCTTATGAAGTCAAAAGCACCATCAGCGATTTTAAGACTGAAATCATAATCGATCTGACCCTGACCCTCCCAAAAGGCAAATACTTCATACAGAAATTCTCTTTTGACGAATTCAACAACTACTTCAATTGCCTAGCAAATATGAATTTCTCAGACGACATTCCGAATGAATCCTTCCCTGCGTTCAACAATCTCGCTGCGCCGCATTCGGAACTATATGAGACCCAAATCGATAACGCTTTTGTTTTGAGCAATTATTTTTCTGGCGCCGGCGTTCAGCTCAACACCCTGCAACGCTTGTAATCGGACTCTTTTAACAAAAAATGCATTTTTGTTAAATCAACTAAAAAATATTTAATTCTATTGTGCTTGATGCACATATTCCCATTTTTTCCTCTTGCATTTCGTTTGCATTCATATATAATGGTAAGTGTGTCAAAAGAACCGTCCCCTTGACACATAAATGAAGAAGAAAGGAAGACAGACATTATGCGACTAAACGGTTCAGAGCTGGTTATGGAGGTTTTGCTGGAGCATGGCGTGGATACGGTATTCGGGTATCCGGGCGGTGCGGCGCTCTACATCTATGACGCGCTCTACAAGTATTCGGATAAGATCAACCACGTGATGACGGCTCACGAGCAGGGAGCGTCCCACGCGGCGGACGGTTACGCCAGAGCCACCGGCAAGACAGGCGTAGTCTTCGCCACCAGCGGTCCGGGCGCGACGAACCTGGTAACAGGCATCGCCACGGCGTTCATGGACAGCATCCCGATGGTAGCCATCACTGCGAATGTTCCGGACAGCCTTATCGGCAGGGACGCGTTCCAGGAGGTTGCCATTGCCAACATCACGATCCCGGTGACCAAACACACCTACCTGATCCGGGACATCAATAATCTGGAGTCTGCCCTGCGCAACGCTTTCCGCATTGCCAACAGCGGACGCAAAGGCCCCGTCCTCGTGGATATCACCAAGGACGTGACGGCTGCCATGATCAATTACAAGCCGGGCAAACCGCTGCCGGTCAACGATCCTCCGGCTTTTACAGAGGAACAGGTCCAGCAGGTGGCTGACATGATCAATGTTTCAGAGCGTCCCGTGATCTACTGCGGCGGCGGCGTTGCAGCAAGCGGTGCAGACGGAGAGCTCAACGAACTGATGGAAAAAGCCGACTGCCCTGCTGCATATACTCTTATGTCCGCAGGATGCGTCGGTTACGATAACCCCCGCTGCCTGGGAATGGGCGGCATGCACGGAAGCATCGCCGCGAACAAGGCCATGGACCGTGCAGATCTTCTGATCGCCCTGGGCGCACGTTTCAGCGACAGAGTCGCCCTCGATCCGGAGAGATTCGGACGCAGAGCCCAGAAGATCCATGTGGACATCGACGCCAGCGAGATCAACAAGAACGTCCTCGTAGATTTCGGCGTTGCGGCTGATGTCAAGGAGTTCCTGACTGCCCTTCTCCCGAAGATCAAGGAGAAGGACCGCAGCGAATGGGTCAGCCTGGCCATGGGCTGGAAGGCCAAGACCGGCGACGTCAAGAGCGCGGCAGCCGATCTGCATCCGAGCGAGATCATCGGCATCGTGGGAGACATGACGGACAAGGATACCGTCTATGTCACAGATGTCGGCCAGCACCAGATGTGGGCAGCCCAGTATCTGCGTCACCAGAAGACCAAGCGCTTCATCACCAGCGGCGGCCTGGGCACTATGGGATTCGGCTACGGCGCTGCTATCGGCGCCAGCTTCGGACAGCCTGACTGCAGGATCATCCACTTCACAGGCGATGGTTCCTTCCATATGAACCTGAACGAAGCCTGCACCGCAGTGAGCCAGAAGCTGCCGATCATCACGATCATCATGAACAACCAGGTCCTCGGCATGGTCTATCAGTGGCAGGACGTCTTCTACAACGGCAGACACGCCTCCACGGACCCGGCGCGCGTGACCAACTTCCCTGCTTTGGCAGAGGCGTTCGGCGCCAAGGGATATTCCGCAAACACCCCTGACGAGTTCGCGGATGCTTTTGCAAAAGCATTAAAAGAGACTGACCGTCCCGTATGGATCGACTGCCACATCGCCAAGGATGAATTCGTCCTTCCGATGATCCCGGCAGGCGGAACCGTTGAGGACATGATCATAGGATAGGAGGACAAAATGGAAAACAACGAAAGAACCGGCGTCTTCAGTATGCTGGTCACAAATGAAGCTGGTGTTGCGGCAAGGCTGACCTCGCTGTACGCGCGCCGCGGCTACAACATCGATTCCTTCACCGCCTCACCGACCAACGACCCGAAACTGACCAGGATCACCCTGGTGCTCACAGGCGATGACCGCAAATTCAACCAGATCTTCACACAGACAGCCAAGCAGGAATTCGTCAAGTCGATCTCCCTCATGGAGGACAATGACCTGTACAGAGAGCTTTTGCTTCTGAAGATCAAAGCCACGAAAAAGGAACGTACCGAGATCAAAGAGATCGTCGACATCTTCCGCGGTAAGATCGTCGACCTGTCAAAGAAGAGCCTCGTGGTCGAAGTCACAGGAAACTCTTCCAAGATCGACGGCTTCATGAACATGATCAACTGCTATGAACTGATCGACGTTTGCCGTACAGGCGTCACCGGCATCAGGCGCGGCGACAGAGGCCTGGACGAAGAATAAATTAGTAACTATTACACCTTTGAAAGGAGTTTAAGAAAATGATCAAAAAGTATTATGACATGGATTGTAACTTAGGAATGCTGGATGGCAAGACCATCGCCATCATCGGATTCGGTTCACAGGGCCACGCCCACGCCATGAACCTGAACGAAAGCGGCTGCGACGTCGTCGTCGGTCTCCGCCCGGGTTCCGGCCACACTGCAAAAGCAGAAGCGGCAGGTCTGAAGGTCCTGGATATCGAAGAAGCTGCTGAGGCTGGCGACATCGTAATGATGCTCGTACCGGATGAGCTGGCTGCCAAGATCTACAGAGAGCAGGTTGCCCAGCACATGAAGGAAGGAGACGTTCTGTGCTTTGCTCACGGCTTCAACATCC
This sequence comes from uncultured Eubacteriales bacterium, assembly GCA_902786815.1. Classification (GTDB taxonomy): domain Bacteria; phylum Bacillota; class Clostridia; order Peptostreptococcales; family Anaerovoracaceae; genus Lentihominibacter. The sequence goes on along the minus strand of CADADV010000001.1, from coordinate 114,777 downwards.
ACTTCAACCAGATCGTACCGGCAGACTACCTGGACGTCATCATGATCGCACCGAAGGGCCCCGGCCACACTGTCAGAAGCCAGTACCTGGAAGGCAAAGGCGTTCCGTCCCTGATCGCTGTTTATCAGGACGCTTCCGGCAAAGCCAAAGACTATGCTCTGGCTTATGCTTCCGGAATCGGCGCAGGTCGCGCAGGAATCCTGGAGACAACATTCAAAGAAGAAACTGAAACAGACCTCTTCGGCGAGCAGTGCGTTCTCTGCGGCGGCGTAACCGAGCTGATGAAGGCTGGTTTCGATACACTGGTTGCAGCAGGCTATGCTCCTGAGATGGCATACTTCGAGTGCATCCACGAGATGAAGCTGATCGTAGACCTGATCAACGAAGGCGGATTCGACAAGATGAGATACTCCATTTCAAATACTGCAGAATACGGCGACTACAGAACCGGCAGACGTCTGATCACAGAAGACACCCGCGCTGAGATGCGCCAGGTCCTCTCCGAGATCCAGGACGGAACCTTCGCTTCTGAGTTCATCCAGGAATTCAACGCCGGCGGAAAAGCCCGCTTCCTGGCAACCCGCAAGAAGGAATCAGAGCACCTGCTCTGCAAAGTCGGCGCAGAACTGCGTAAGATGATGAGCTGGCTGCAGAAATAATTCAGGAGAATTCTATGAGAAGTGATAATGTAAAGAAAGGCGCGGAGCGTGCCCCGAACAGAAGCCTGTTCTACGCAATGGGTTATACGAAAGAGGAGCTGGAACGTCCGCTGATCGGCGTGGTCAGCGCCAAGAGCGAGATCGTTCCCGGCCACATCCATCTGGACAAGGTTGCCGAAGCTGTCAAGGCAGGCATCCGCATGGCCGGCGGAACCCCGATCGAAGTTCCTGCAATCGGCGTATGCGACGGCATCGCCATGGGACATCTGGGAATGAAGTATTCCCTGGCCAGCCGTGAGCTGATTGCAGACAGCGTGGAGACGATGACCATCGCCCACGGGTTTGACGGACTCGTACTCATCCCGAACTGCGATAAGATCGTTCCGGGCATGATCATGGCAGCTGTCCGCATGAACGTTCCTGCAGTGGTCTGCTCCGGCGGTCCGATGATGAGCGGCCTGGTCGGCGGGGAAGAAACTTCCCTGTCCAAGATGTTCGAAGCAGTCGGCGCCTACAAGGCCGGCATGATCGACGAGGCAGGTCTGCTCGAGTACGAAGAGAACGTCTGCCCGGGCTGCGGTTCCTGCTCCGGAATGTACACAGCCAACAGCATCAACTGCCTTGCTGAGGCAGTCGGCATCGCCCTCCCCGGCAACGGCACCATCCCTGCCGTCCACTCCGGACGTATGCTTCTGGCGAAGCACGCAGGCATGGCCATCATGAACCTGGTCGAAAAGGATATCAAGGCGCGCGACATCATCAATGAGAAGTCACTGCGCAACGCTCTCGCCTGCGACATGGCGCTGGGATGCTCAACGAATACGGTCCTGCATCTGCTGGCTATCGCCAACGAGGCCGGCGTGGACTTCGACCTGCACCTGTTCAATGAATACAGCGGCAAGGTCCCGAACCTCTGCCATCTGGCTCCTGCAGGTCCGACCCACATGCACGATCTGAACAACGCAGGCGGTCTTCCGGCAGTGCTGGCAGAGCTTGCTAAGATCGGCGCCATCGACACGTCCCTGATCACGGCAACAGGCAAGACAGTAGCCGAGAACATTGAGGGCGCACACATCAAGGACGAGACTTGCATCCGTCCTGTGACCAACCCGTACAGTGAGACCGGCGGCATTGCCATCATGTGGGGCAACATCGCGCAGGACGGCTGCGTTGTCAAGCGCAGCGCTGTCGATCCTTCCATGCTGAAGCACTCGGGTCCTGCCCGCGTCTTCGACAGCGAGGATGATGCGATCGCTTCGATCTATGACGGCAAAATCGTGGACGGCGACGTGGTCGTCATCCGTTACGAAGGCCCTAAGGGAGGTCCGGGCATGCGCGAAATGCTCAACCCGACCAGCGCCCTGGCCGGCATGAAGCTGGACAAGACCGTAGCGCTCATTACAGACGGCCGTTTCAGCGGCGCTTCCCGCGGCGCGTCCATCGGACACGTCTGCCCGGAAGCTGCTATGGGCGGCAACATCGGCCTGCTCCGTGAAGGCGACATCATCGACATCGACATCCCGGGTGCGTCCATCAACGCCCGTGTCACCGATGAAGAATTCGAAGCCCGCCGCGCGGACTACGAGGCCCCTGCCCCAACCGTTACATCCGGCTGGCTCGTCCGCTACGCCCGCTACGTTGCCCCGGCAGCGCAGGGAGCCGTGATGAAGTAAACTTTGACTGCAGCACTGATCCGCGTGCGACGCTGCAGCTCCAGTTGATTCCAGTCAATTGTAACTAAATCAAATTCGCGATAAAAAACCAGAGATCCGTTCCGATTGGAGCGGATCTCTGATTTTCTCAAGGATGTAAAGGTTATTCCCTTCTGTGATGGTTGCCGATGGCGGCTTCCCATCGCTGCATGCGGTGATCTGAGGTTTTATATATAATCAGTTAGTTGTTAATGAGGCAAATTAACTTTTATTTGTTCAATTGTGGTGGATAGGAGGATAACCGCATGTATTCTTTTAGTAAAGTAGATTGTTTTGTTCAGTTAGTTATCTCTAACCTCTGATGCTATTAGAGGTTAGTCTACGCTAACTGTCAACCCCTTTTTTCATGTTTTTCGGTTTTTATTACTCAAATGATGATCTGCATGGACCCCTGGCAAGAGATTCTTGATTTTGATTCCCATCTTGTACCTGGCGGCAAGATAGAACGGATTATTCTCCCTCTCTTGTCCATCCGGTGTATGGTGAGGCAAGATTGGACGGAAAAAGGCTAATATCTTGTACAAACCAAGCTATTCATCTATATTTCAGGACTGTTTTTGCAAGAAATCCATTGTAACTCCCTGTTTCTTGTACTGGGCGGCAAGAACAAGCATAATGTAACTATGTTCTTGCCAGCCGCCTGACGTGCAGCCGAACCATCTCAGCAGAACCAGGCAGCCGAACCGCCCGCCCCCAACAAAAGAAGCGCCGCGAAATGCGGCGCCTCTTAGTGCAAAGAACTTAATATACTTATTGTTGCCGGATCAGGGGTGCTGACCCGGATGTGGCTGTGGCCTAGAGCCCGGAGCCTAGATCACCCAGATCATTAGATCATTGCGTCTACTGCATCCAGTACCTTGTCAACCTTAGCCATTTCTTCTTCCAGCTGCTCTTCTGTGATGATGAGCGGCGGAGTTACTACGAACATGTTCTCGTGTGAATATGTCCAGAAACCGTCAGCCTTCAGCATGCCGATGATCTTAGGCATGATGCCTTCCGGATCCTTGCCGAACGGTACCAGCGGCTCTCTGGTTTCCTTATCCTTAACGAGCTCGATAGCGGAGAACAGACCAATGTGTCTAACCTGTCCAACGCAAGCATGCTTGTCAACATAACCATCGAGGATGTCTGCCAGCTTCTTGGAGGTAGCCTTCATCTTGTTCTCGATGTCGAGATCCTTATACTGCTTGATTGTTGCTACTGCAGCAGCGCAGCCCATCGGATGAGCGGAGTATGTAAGTCCGCAGCCCATGACTGTGTTGTCGAAGTGCTTAGCAATTGCAGGTGATACAACAGCACCGCCGATTGGAACATAACCGCAGGTTACGCCCTTAGCGAATGTGATCATGTCTGGTTGATAATCGAAGTTCATGTAAGCAAATGCTTTACCTGTTCTGAACCATCCAGCCATAACTTCGTCTGCTACCATCAGGATTTCATACTTGTCGCAGAGAGCTCTTACGCCCTGATACCACTTCTTAGGAGCGATCAGTACGCCGTTTGATCCTACTACTGATTCGAGCCAGATTGCAGCGATCTGTTCCGGTCCCTCGTACAGGATCTGGTTTTCCAGCAGCTCGAGGTAGAAATCAGCTACATCGTCTTCGTTCTCGAACTTGCAAGCCTTCGGTGCTCTGTAAGCATAAGGTCCATCATACTTAACGAATCCAGGACCGCCCGGCTCGTTGAAGAAGTGTCTCGGCTCACCGGTCAGCATTCCAGCGCCAGCGGATGAACCGTGATAGCATCTGTACTGTGAGAAGATCTTCCACTTACCTGTGTACTGACGAGCGATCTTGATAGCGTTTTCGTTCGCTTCTGCACCAGCGTTTGTGAAGAATACCTTGGATCCTTCCGGGAATCCTGAGATTTTTACTACTGCTTCAGCAGCGTCTGCTCTGCAGTCCATAGCGAAAGCAGGTCCCATGAACGGGATCTTCTGAGCCTGTTCGATGATAGCGTCAACGATAGCCTTGTCGCCATGTCCCAGGTTTGAGTTAACCAGCTGTGATGACATGTCTGCATACTTCTTGCCATCTTCGTCCCAGAAATAGATTCCTTCAGCCTTTGTAACAACGATTGGATTCAGTGCGCCCTGAGCGGACCATGAATGCAGATTATACTTTAAATCTTTATCTTTGATTGCTGACATTTTATATCTCCTTTTTTATCTCACATTTTGTGTAAGACAGGCAGCCTTGCGGCCGCCCGTCTTTATGATTCGATTGTACGATTATGCATCAACCTTAGCGATTACATCAGCGTCGATGAAGTCTTCAACCTTAGCCGGCTTCCAGTTCGGAATCTGTCTGGAAACGTAGGTGTAGTTGAGCAGGTCTGCATATGTAGCGTTGTGGGATACGCTGTTGCCGCCCCATGTTCCGCAGCCCAGTGTCATGGATACCGGGAATCCGCAGTTCCAGCCGCCGGAGTTGGTCAGGCACTGTGGCTGGTTAACAACGCACTTGGTTACAGGAGCTGCTGCAGCCAGCTTAGCTACGTCAGCATCATCGTTTGTGTGGATGCCGCAGCTGTGGCCCTTGCCCTGGTAGTCGAGGATTACGTTCAGTCTAGCGATAGCATCGTCAAGATCCTTTACGACCTGTACGCCGGATACCGGTGACAGTTTCTCGCCGCCGAACGGGTGCTCGAGGCTTGCGCCTTCTTCCATAGCCATGATGCATCTTGTGCCGGCAGGTACCGGAATGTCAGCCAGCTTGCCGATTGTCTCACAGTTCTGAGCTACGATAGCTCTGTTGAGTACGTGATCGTTCGGTGTGTTCGGCCACATTGTCTTCTTCAGCTTTTCTTTTTCTTCTTCGTTGCACATGTAAGCGCCATGAGCCTTCATCTTCTCTACGAACTCATCGAAGCAGTCTTCATAAACGAGGATGTTGTTCTCTGTGGAGCAGGATGTAGCATTATCATAAGCCTTGGATGTGCAGATCATTTCTGCTACGTCGTCCAGGTCAGTCTTGCCTGTTACGATGGATACGCAGTTACCAACACCAACGCCGATAGCCGGTGTTCCGGAGGAGTAAGCTGACTCTACGAGTGCTTCGCCGCCTGTTGCCAGGATGAAGTCGCACTGTGCCATCAGTTCTTTTGATGTGGAGATCTTTACATACTCAGGAGCACATGTCTGTACCAGGTCTTCTGGATATCCGAGTTTCTTCAGGACTGCTCTGATTTTGTCAACGATTTCAACGTTCAGCTTCTTGCACTTAGGATGCGGAGCGAGGATGATAGCGTTTCTTGTCTTCAGAGCCATATTTGACTTAACGATCGGTGTAGCTTCGCCGTTGGTTACAGGCATGATACCAGCGATAACGCCCATTGGCTTTGCATAAGCCTGCATTCCTGTTTCAGGATTGTCTTCTACGAGACCTACAGACTTCTTGTCCTTCATCTGGAGGTATGAACCCCAAACCTTACCGATGATCTTGCCTTCCTTGTCAGCCGGGATACCCATGCCTGACTCTTCAACCAGCTTCTCAGCGAACTCTTTGATGTTCTCCGGCTTTGTCAGTTCATAAGTTACTGCTGCTGTCATCAGGTCAACGTCTTCCTGAGTGAAGTTCTCAGCGATCTTCTGTGCAGCTCTAGCTTTTGCAACCAGTTCTTCTACATAACCTTTGATGTTCAGTTCTTCTGCCATTTTTTAATTTCCTCCTTTGTAATATTATAAAATGACTTTGGTTTGACGTATTTATTACGGGTCTGCGGGCGCTTGCCCCTTCCGACCCGCTTATATATTACGCAACAAGTGTGCCAATCCTGTGACCGATTCTTGTGATTATCTTCATGCAAAAGCAATAAAAACGCCGGAGACCTTGTCGTGCAAGGGTTCCGGCGGTGATTCAAAAAATTGCTTTAATGCATATTGAAAAAATTGATATCGGGTGAGTCTTTTTTTCAGATGCTGCCAAACCGCAGTTTTGATTCATATTTGTATCACCCTACTTGACGCTTTTTTAACAAGCCCTGAAAGCGTTGCGGCGCAACAATTGCCGATTTTTCGGCATCTTTCGGCAGTCCGATTCATAATTGTATCGCTGATACAGATTTGAATCACGCATGACCGGCAAGACGCGAATTGTTTTTCTATTGTTTCTCCGTCGTCAGTCCGTATTTGTTCAGTTTCCTTACAATGGTCGGCTGGCTGACCTTCAGCACACGGGCGATGGCTCTGGTGGACCCGTAGTTCTCAAGGGCTTGGGCGAGGATTTCCTTCTCCGCCTTCTCCAGAGCTGCTGTCAGGGACAGTTCCTCATAGACTGTCGGGTTCGCATCAGCTGCCTCCTTGATGAAGATGAATATGTCATCCTCTGAAATAACGTTGTGAGAAGTCGTAATAACCAGTCTCTCCACAATGTTCTGCAGTTCCCGGATATTTCCCGGCCATGGGTATTTCAGCAGGATCGCCAACGCGCCTGCGCTGATGGTTTTGCGTTCGCCTAGTTCCCTGTTGCAGCGGACCAGATTCCGCTGGATGAGTGGCAGGATGTCGTCAGGCCGCTGTCTGAGGGGCGGCACGTTGATCGGCACGACGTTCAGTCTGTAGTAAAGGTCCTCACGGAACCGGTTCTCTTTGACCAGACTTTCCAGGTCTTTGTTTGTCGCCGAAATGATCCGCACATCGACGGGTACCGGTTTAGTCCCTCCCACGGGCGTGATCTGCCTTTCCTGGATCACCTGCAGCAGTTTGACCTGCAGGTTCAGGGGCAGTTCCGATATTTCATCCAGGAATATGGTCCCGTCCTGCGCTGCTTCAAACAGGCCCTTCTTGCCGCCGGCTCTGGACCCTGTGAAGGCCCCTGCCACGTATCCGAAGAGCTCGGATTCTATAAGACTTTCAGGAATCGCGCCGCAGTTTACCGTGACGAAAGGTTTCTGCCAGCGATTCCCCTCTTCATGGAGGGTCCTGGCGATCAGGCTTTTGCCGACACCCGATTCTCCTGTGATGAGTACCGTTGTATTGACGGACGCCAGACGTTTCGTCAGAGCGATCACATTTTTCATAGCTTCGCTACGCGATACGATCCGGACCGTGCTGTGCCCGGACGCAGCGGCGTCCTGGACTTCCGGCTTGCTTCCGCCGAAGATTTCCTCTCCGGTGATACCGCCGGCAGGGAGAAATTCCGGGCCGAAATTCCTCGCACCGGATGCTTTTGCATTTTCACCTGCCGCTTCCGAAATATGCGTGATGTCTCTGGACGTCGTAACGACAAAAGCAATATTCCGTGTGTATCTGCCTTCGCCTGCAGCGACCCAGCCGCCGCTTGTCATGGGGACGAAGACCGGGGTGCCTGTCGTGAGCAGTCTCCTTCTGAAACGGTTCTCATGGATGATCGTGATCTCACGTTTCTCATCCAGCACTCTCCGCGTAACAGAGGGTGTGAAGATACCAGACTTTTCCAGATCGTCCACGCTTCGTCCGACGATTTCATCCATCTCGATACCGTATATTTCTTCGCAGGCGTCATTGCACCATTGGCATATGCCCTTCGCGTCATCGATGAACACTGCATCCGTGACGCCTTCGAAGATCGGCAAAAGCTGGTCTAGTGTCAATTCTGTTTTGTTGAAGTTCATCATCGTCGATTCTCCCTGAGATCTGCAATCCGATACAGTTCTGAATCATTATATCATAAAAAAACAGCCATGTATGCATGACTGTTTAGTCCGCCTTGGTACATCCCAGCACGAACTTCGTGTCGGAATCGGTTTTGTAGCAGAGCATAAGATCGTTGTCTGCCTTTGCCCAGTCCTTCAGATGGAACTGTGTCGTGATCGTATACTCGTAGCGGGCGCCGTCCATATCCGTGAAGATCACCCGCTCGCCGGGCTTGCCCTTGGAAAGGTTGCTGAACACATCACCGGAGCCGCCCATGATGCGGAATCTGCCTTTGACCGGCGATCCCCCGGCCCATCTGGCGAAGTATTTTTTCTTCACGCCTTTATTTGTGACCGGCGCGCGCAGATTCAGCGACGGGATCTCGATGGCACCGACAAGGTCTGTCCCCTGTATTTCCAGAACCGGCAGCGGATCTCTGCCCACTCCGGAGGAATACATGTTTTCCTGTCCGAAGCCCGGTACGATTTGTTCCATTTGTTCGATCGCCGTTTCCGCCTCGGTTTTTCCTTGCTGATGCTGCAAAAGCATCATTCCCGCAAAGGCCAGAAACGCCGCAACCAAAACGCACAAAACAATGACTTTGATTCTCTTTCCATGTGTATTCTGTTTTGTTTTGTGCACCTTTTGTTTCATCTATTTTGTTTCTTTTGTGTTTCTTTAAAATCTGTCAAAGACTGCTTCGTAGGAAGCAGTCTTTGCAAGTTCTAAAATCGTAATGATTGTTTACCGTTACGTTTCTTGTTCATCCTTTTTTCTGCGAAGGATATACCAGAGCAGAGCCAGAACAATCAATATTGCGGCAAGACCTCCGCCAAAGTACGGAAGGAGATTTGCAAACTGGAATGGCCCGCTGGCTGTCGGTGTCTGCTGATCATCCAGATCTGTGAACTGCTGCGGTCCGTCTGCAAGCGGCGTCGCGTTGTCACCAATGTTTGCCGTTCCATTATTCGCAGCTGCATTGCCGGCATTGCCTGCGTTAGCGCCATTTGCCGCAGCGACATTCGTACCGGCAGGATTTGCCGGCGTTCCCGGCGCTGCAGGAACGACCCTCGTCACAGTGCTTGTTTCTGTCTGCGAGCTGCCTCCCGCTGTATAGCGGAATTCGAACACATTCTGGGAAGCGTCCTTCGTCAATTTTTTCGTAAGATTGAAGACGTTTGGCTCATATCCTTCGATGTATTTGAAGGATACCACCGGTTTGTCTCCCGGCATGCCGTAATATGTATCTTCCTCACTGATTTTCTCACCTGAATCGGCATCCAGATATCTGATCGTATACGGGACCATTTCACCTTTGATGCCGTATGCTACTACATAGTTGAGGTCCTCCTTCACTATAAAAGTCATTCTGGTGAAACCGGTGATCGTCTCGCCTTCCATTTCATCGTTGTCATGTCCGGCAATTCTGAACCCTCTGGGATAGTATCTGTCATCGGTGACTTCCACATCCTCAAAGACATCCATGGTGACGGTATCACCCAGCTTCTTATGCAGCGTCGTCACTTTTGAGCTTTTGTTGTAAGTACCTTTCAGACCAGGATAGATCTTGATGACATATTCATATTCGCCCGCTGCATCGTCATCTGCAGCAAAGGCAGTCGATACAGTTCCAAAGGACATTGTGAATATCATCATGCAGGTAAGCGTTAGGATGAATATCAGTCTTTTTCTCATGCTTCATCACCATCCTCTCTGCGATCTTTTCTCCAGCTGAGAATTGCCAGGATTGCAACCAGAAGTGCTGCTGACATGAGCGCTATGAGTTTTAACAGATCCATGGTATCGCCTGTCTTGGTATGAGAATAGATGGTCTTCACTTTTTTGTTTGTACCTGTCGTCTTCTTTTCGACAGCATACTTCACCATCAAAGCACCTTCGGTATCCATATAGTCATTGACTTCGGATTCTCCATCGAACGAAACATGAAGAATCGTCTTCCCTGACTGATGCGGTTTCAGTTCCTGAATGAAGAAGTACTCGCCGGTCGCATTGGTGGCCTGCTTCAGACCTTCCGGAAGATCGTAGCCTTTTTCTTCATTGTCGTTTACGCCGCCTACGGTTTTCTCATTGTTGAACAGAGTTGTTTTCGTTCCGTCCGGACCGACATTCTGCAGCAGATAAGTGTAACCGCCGTTTTCAGCCTGGTTGGAGTTTTTCTCCAGAGTATCTAAGACCTGATTGATCATATACCACTCTGTCGTTTCTTCGGATTCGTTTGAATATGTTATTACATAATCGATTTCATCACCCGGCTCGAGATGAGACTGTGTAACATCAGCGCCGCCGCTTTCAAAATCCGATGTGATCTCCTGTCCGTCATAAACGCAACTGCCTTCTTCCTGCGGGAATGAAATCGCCCACGCAGAACCGCTCATTGCAATGATGAATATGACTGCCGTCAGGAGGCTTATCATATAATGTTTTTTCATTCTGATCTACCTCCCTACTTCGTTACCTGCAGCGTATCGCCGGAAACCTTTACGTTTTCAACACCCCAGATACTGCGGATGGCAGCGTAATCCGCCTCTCCGTCAGCGTTGTGCGTCTGGACTGCCTGAACATCGGCCTCAATACATACGATGTAACCATCGTACTTGTACTTGTACGTAATGACGCCATTATCATCCGGCTCCGATACGGAGACATTGTCCACGATCTTCCCATCGATCTTCAGTTTATTGACTACCGGCGGTGTCGTATCTCCGCCGCCAAGCACTGTCTTATAATAATAGGTCGTTCGTTCAGGTGTTGTTTCTTGATCGTTGATTGCCCAGGCACCACTATTGAATGGTTTATCCTTCTTATCGTTAAACCACTCTTTGCCCTTGTTTGGATTGTATGTAAGCTGAATCAGTTTCGGATCCATCGAAGGATCTTTCTTACCGTCAGGTTTTTTCCAATATTTACGTATGCTCAAACGAACAAACTGGTCCACAGGTTCGTTTTCCGTTCCTGTGCCGTTCAGCGCAGCAATTTCTTCTCTATACGCAAGACCCGGCTTGAACTGTCCGTTCATATACTGAATCAGTTCTCCTGCAACCTTCTGCGATCCATCCAGCGTATTGTGCTCACCGCAAACATCTCTGCCGTTCTCGAGCAGGTGAACCTGCAGGTGATCCAACTGGAACTCACCTTCGTAATCAGAGCTGAATGTCGTAAGCTGTGCACGGGTGCCCATAAATCCGCCCGATGCGAAAAGCAGTACCGCTACTGCAATGAGAGCCAGTGTTCTATTTGAAGGTCTTTTCTTTCCTCGTTTCATCAGCACACTCCTCCCTTAATAATTCACTGGATCAGCGGAGGCCTTGGGGGTATAGTTCCAACCGTCCGGTCTCTCCACATTTCCTGCACTGTCGTAAGTTGCGATTTCAGATTCCTGCACAACAATGATCTCAAGATCTGAAAGATCGATCGTTGTTGGTATATCTTTGATGAGCACTTCGATTTCTGTAGTCATCTCCTGAGGCTCCAGGATGCCGTTGTAGTAGTAATAACCATCGTCCTGTTTTTCCGTCCAGCCCTCTCCAACGGTTACTATCATTTCATCCGGACCGTAGATGGCAACTCTGGCCACCACGTCTGCTCCTTCGCCTACTTTGCTCGTATTGATCAATTTGATCGTCTTGCCTTTATCCGTTACTTCTTCATGTATTTCCGTACGATCGGATAAGAGCACCTTCGCTTCACCCAATGCAACTTCATAGTCACTGAAGTAAGCCAATGTGGCGCCGGTGCTGGCAAGTAATGTCAGGACGACAGCACAGATCAAAGCGATTTTTTTCTTGGATAATTTCTTCATTCCGCCTGTCCTCCTTTAATTGTTATGCGTCTTTCCTTCTGGTGTGCCTGGCTTAAAACCATCTCCATCTAAGTTGAAGTGATTGATGACACCACCATCGAAATGTGTTTCGCCATTATAGGTGTTCGTAAACGAAACAGTATACAGTTTACCATCGAAAGTGAAATCTTCGCTGTTGGTTCCACCTTTAACATACTGTTTTTCTGCTTCGTCAATATCATAGTTAGGAGACTCGACTTCCCTCACAACAAGTCTGCTGAGTCCAACCGGGAGATAACCGACTTCCTTTTCATTTATCAGTTTTCCATCGGCATTGAACTCCAGTCCGACATATTTGTGATAAACCCTTTTCTCCACACCTTCTGCGTTTTTCTTATAGCCTGTAACTTCAAATATAAAAGTTGTACTTACATTATCGCTGTTGTTCAGGTACTTATCTATCTTCTTAATGATTTTCAGTTTCGCTGGTTCGAACGTGTTCGTCAGCTTGAAAATCTTCAGATTGCCCGTGTTGCTGATGTCCTCATCAGTCGGTTCATCATTATCTTCCTCTGATGTTCCGTCATTGACACTTCCCGCAGTGATTGGTTCCACTGAGTAGGTGTAGTAAAGATCCGCCTCACCACCGAGAACCTGCTCTTCCACAGTCCACTTGAACGGATCATTATGCTCACGATCTGAAGTCCATGCAAAGCTCCAGCTATTATCCTTATTCAGTGTTTCAGTGTATTCTGGCTTCGAATTATTCTCTTTGTCGTAATAGATCTTCACGGTAACAGAAGCCGGCCGAAGTTTACCTTCGATTTCAATATCCTCCGGATCTGTACACTTCCAGTACTTGGTTACACGGAATTTGTGCAATGTTTCACATTCCGGCTTGACCTTGACTGTTGTTTTGCTGCCATCAAAGACCTGGATCAGCATCGGCTGCGGTCTCCACCAAGTGTTTTGACCTTCTTTCGGTACATCTTTCAACTCGGAGCTTGTTCCGTACAGCAGATAGAGACCCTTCTCCGTAATGCCTTCAAAGCTGAATGTGTTAGCACCGGTGACTGTTACGGGGTCTTTTACCGGGGTAAGTCCCTCCACCTTCATACTCAATGTCTGTGCAACAGCCAGCCACTCCTTGATCCAGTCATTCTCATCGTCGTAATCCTCTTTTTTGATTTTCTGCCAATTTTCAGGCAGAGTTACAGTGTCAAACGGCGGATCAAGAATAATGACAGATTTTCCATCTGCATCATGCTCATAATGCCCAACTTTATACAAGCTGAATGTTGTCTTCAATTGACTCGGCACAGAGGTGATTCCCGGCGACCAGTTGTCTGTATAGTTACCGAAATTCTCCGTGACATACTGCCCTGTTACGGTGTATGTCGATTCTGCATTTACCTGCTTGCTGTTTATACCGAATACGATGACAAATGCCAGCAGCAAAATGACCATAAACAGTACGCTGCTGGTGCTATTCACTTTTTTCAGAGATCGTGTTCTCATCATAATAAGTCCCTACTTTGTAAGTACTGTGTTACATTATCTGTCATCCCCAACCGTCTAGCCCTGTGTGTCGATATGATCATGATCACCAGTAGTGCGATCAGAATCGGCATTGCCAGGAATGGCGCAATGTACTTCGGTTCAATCTGGATGGCGTCCGCCGTCAGGTTGGCGTCGCCGTCCGCATTCGGAATGCGGTGTCCGCGGATCAGCAGCCTATGGGTATTGACTCCGTATGGCGTGCATGTGATCAGCGTACAGAAGTCTTTTTTCTTTTCAATGCCCAGGGTCGACAAGTCTTTAGGTTCCACGATCCGAATCTGATCCGCTTCATACGTCACAGTTTCGTTCAGGATCGTCATGGTCCAGGTGTCGCCTTCCTTGAGTCTGTCAAGGTCGGTAAACAGTCTGGCTGACGGCAGTCCCCTGTGTCCTGAAACAGAACAATGTGAGCTCTTACCGCCTACCGGCAGAGAGGTCTGCTCCAAATGTCCGATGGACGTCTGCAGAATCACTTCGTCGGTTCCATGATACAAAGGAAGCTTAACGTGGATCTTAGGGATGCTGACATAGCCCATTACGTCAGTGCCGTCAATCCTAAGCATTTTATTGTATTCCTTCTTCTGCTCATCCGTCATGTTCCACTGGATCCCCGATTTGCCTAACCTCTTGTTATAAGCCTTTGCATCATCGAGGATCGCAGTGTAGTCTTCCTGGCTCATCTCAGACACGGCGTCACTATATGCCATGATCGCCCGTGTCTGATGAAATGAGTTCCAGTAATTTGCAACGGATGGATAAAGAAGGAGTCCAGCGCCGGCGGCAAGACCGGCCACCAGTATAACTGTTAATAAATGTTTTTTTAGCCAGTTAATCATTATTTACAGTTATTCTTTTATCTCAGCTTATTTCGCTGTCAGTCTTCTGCGTGCAATCAGTACGATTCCGCATCCAATTACGAGCAGTGCGCCCAGGATGTAGAAGATTGTTGTACCGATACCACCAGTTTCAGGAAGCTCAGTGCCCTGATTATTCACTACTTCTACTGCTGCAGCATCAAGATCGGTATAGTTTTTACTTACTGTTTGACTGGTTGTGGTGCTTGACTGCTCGCTTACCAGGTTGCCTTTAGCATCATAGTATCTCGTTCCTGACGTCTCGTATATTGTTTCAGTTAAAAGTTGAGCAGGCAATGAAATTGCTTCATCAGCTTTATTATAACCATCCGGTGCTGCAGTCTCGGTTGCGCTCAGTGTAACTGCAGATCCAATTCCGATGATGTAAAGCTTACCGCTATCATTAGTGCTCATCTCTGTTCCAAGATCATTGCTTTCAGGGTCATAGGAGACAACCTTATAAACTCCCGGTTCTCCAGTAACAGCTTCAACTGTCAAGCCCTTAACTTTGAACTTAGCTCCCTTCAGAGGCTGTTTGGTTTTTGCATCAACCTTCTTTAATGCTGTTCCATAAGTCTTCAGAACAGAATCAGCGCTATAAGGTTTTTTAAATGGTTCGTCACCCTCTTTATCCTTGTTAGGAGTAATGGTAACTGTATTGGTGTTTGCTGTGTTAATATTGACAGTTCCGGTCACTTTCGCAGTATAAGTCAATACGATTTGTGATCCGTTCTTATAGAGACTCGTGCCATCGGCATCAACCCAAGGAACAACGATTTTCTTGTTGGCAAATGCTGTATAATCGCTTGAAAGGTCAACGTCCGGATACGTTGTTTTGTCAGCATCTACCGTAGTCTGGATAATCTTGAGACTTGTGATTTGGACATTTGTCAAGAACTCAGGCAAAGTATCGCTGATCGTGTAGGATTTGACCTGATACTGTACACCTTCTTCTTCAATGTAGTTAGCTGTATTAAATGTAGCCGTGTAAGTTACTGTATCTCCGATGCTAGGAGAATCTTTATCAATCGTCTTATTTGCGCTTGGCTCTTTGGTGTTCTTGTCGTTTACTGTTACATTAGGTCTTGCAGAATCAATGGTAACAGTTGCACCCTGTGTGGAAATAACAGCATAGTAGCCATAATCAAGACCCTGGAATGTCAATGCACTTCCATCACTTGTTGCTGATGCAGTAGCTGTCTGAGTCTTTGCATATGCTTGAACAGCTGCAACTAATTCACTATCCTGGACGCCAGCCTTTTTCTTAATGTTGCCGGTAGAATCTTTCTCAAAATAGCTTGCGAGAGCTGTAGGGATATCACCTGTATAGGCAACGCCATCGGAATCTCCACTAGCTGGAACATTTGTGATTGTTGCATCAAAGATCTTAACGACGCTATACGTCTCACCCTTCGCCGCATTTGTAATGGTTATAGATCCCTTTCCTTGTGCGGCTGTTCCTTCAGTCTGTGCGAATGCTGATATGGTTCCGAATGCTAAGCAAACCATAATAGCAAGCATCACAGCTAACAAATTCTTTGCCTTCTTCATCTTTCCCTTCCTTTCCTTTCCTTTTAGTTAGTTAAAATGATTAGTCCTTCATCTACCGAATTGGTCCTATGCGGTTCAGAGGCCAGATGCGGAAGACGATCTTCCCGACGATCTGTTCTGATGACACACAGCCAATTGATGAACTTCGTGAGTCTACGGATACTGCTCGGTTATCTCCCAGTACGAAGATCCGGTCTTCCGGAACCTGGTATGGGAAATCGATATTTGGTTCTCCGTAGGCTTTTTCCTTGATGTACGGTTCGTCAATTTTCTGCTGATTGACGTAGACATTGCCGTCAAGGTCAATATCCACCCATTCTCCCGAATTTGCAATTACTCGCTTGACGAGAATATTGTTGTTGTAGTAAAAGGCTACGACGTCGCCTGTTTCGAAGCTGGCGCCCTTGAGGGATACAACCAGTTCTCCGCTGACAAGCGTGTTGTTCATAGACTGCCCGTAAATACGCAGCACCGGCAGGAACAACATTGCCACGAGGATCGCGATAGCTGCAACCACGATCAGAGTGTTGGTCGTGCTCAGGATCGACTTCCTGAGCCGCTCTGCATATGATACTTTCTCATATGCCACCCGGATCTCTTCTGTAGGAGGCAGACCTTCGTAGCCAGCAGGCACTCCGGATCTCTTAGCCATAGCGCCTCCTGAGGTTTTCGAGATAGATCTTCGCCGCCTTCTCTGCTTCCTTGAAGATGTCCGTCACCTGCAGTGATGCTTCTGCAATGGATCCGAATTTCTGTATCTCGAATTCGTGTCTCTCAAGCTCCGCCTCTTTCGCAGCGACTTCGGCTTCCAGTTCTTCAATCCTCTCGCGCAGACTGTCGATCTCTTCGCCCTGTTTCAGCATGATTTCCAGAAGTTCACGTTTTTTCAGTTTCTGAAGATCTTTTGTCTGAAAAACTTCCTGTTCTGAGTCGATTTCTTCTGTTTCTATTTTCTTTGAAAACCCTATTTTCATAAGTTGTTATTTATTTATCAATCCTATACTTCAACAAGAATATTATATTACCTGAACCGTCTCATTTCAAGGAATTCGTGAACTTTTATTCACCTCGTTTGTGTTTTTTTAGTACCTAGATTCTGTTGGTCGAATTATTATTATTTTGCGGCTATTCTGTCACTGTATTATCACTTAAATCCTTAGTATTTCTGTATCCTTCTGCGGGAAACCAGTGCAATGCCACTTCCAAGCAGCAGCAGACTGCCAATCAGATAGATCCACATGGTACCCGGTCCGCCGGAGTTCGGAAGTTCGGTGCCAGGTTCGTTTTTGATCTTAAGATCAATGTTGTTCGCTGTTGTATCCACCATGCTGGTATCTCCGGTGTCGGTAGTCACGTTTTTGATGGTATGATCTCCGTCACTAACGTCGATATCAAACTGTATATACCTAAAAGTGCTGATATATCCATCTGGTAAAACAACTTCATATAGCCTGTATGTTCCATTCGGCAATCCTTCGATTGTCTGAACACTGCCTGTGGATTCAAAGGCACTGGTAAAGGTCTTGCTTTCTCCGTCTACTGTTTTTGTGACTGTAGTCAACCCGGAAACGCTATCAATATCTGAAGCATATGACTCAGAATGACCATCCGACTCCACTTTTTTTAGCTGGAATACGGCACCTTCAAGTCCTGTTCCTTTCGTATCCACCTTTTGGATGGTGATGTCTGTTACTTTGCGCTGATTCGTATAGTCAACATAATTATGATGGCTCGGCACAATTGTTCCGGTAATTGACCCTTCTCCAATATTGATTGTTGCCTCTGAATCTTCTTCAACATCATCAGGATCAAGATGTTTGTCAATTGCTATCAGCTCATAACCAGATTCTGCCAATTCAGTAATTACGTATTGTGATCCTGCAGGAACATTCGCGATGCTCAAGCGCTCATCCTGAGAAATCTCCAGAGTAGCAGAAGCCTTCTTCTTGTCAGCTGACGCACTCAACTGATTACCTGAAATATACAGTGTTGTTTCATTCTCACCATCAAGGTAGGTAAGGAGTTGCTCTTGTTCATCATCGAGGTCATAGTTACTCGTCACTGAGTAAACTGTGCCCGCCTCATTCTTTATCTTCAGTTGATTGCCTTCGTAATAAACTTGATAATAGTTGAAGTCTCTGTCGTGATAGAACAGATCAT
The DNA here is from genome assembly GCA_902786815.1 of uncultured Eubacteriales bacterium. Taxonomy (GTDB): domain Bacteria; phylum Bacillota; class Clostridia; order Peptostreptococcales; family Anaerovoracaceae; genus Lentihominibacter. Next base: position 96,865 of record CADADV010000001.1, on the reverse strand, counting down.
TGATGCCATACCACGGAATATGCACTCCTTCAAATGGAGCCTTTTCATTTGTCAATTCAATAGTATACCTGAACTTTGTTTTGTCCGAAGCAACAGGGGTTTCTCCATCCGCGCCTACAACAAATTTCTGCAGATGCAGATATCCACGCAGCGTGTTTTCTACTTGCAGTGAAGGCAAGCCTCCTTTTTCGTTCGTCATATTGGATATGGTTACATTCATTTCACTTATTGTGAAATTGACGTTCTGTATCTTTCCGTCGACAAGCATAGGATGGAATACATCCGCACTGAAGTCGAAATTGTAAGCCAGATTACGTTCCTTGATCGTATAATCATGTCCGGCCTCAAGGATATAATATGTCTTACTATTAGGATCCTCCGGATCAGCCGGGTAAGTGCCTGACGGATAAGCTGTTTTATCCATGCCAAGGGCATCCATGCGCTCCTCACTGAGCATCAGTCCGGTTGGAATAGCAAATTCTTCCCTCCATGTAGTACCAATGTTATATCTTTGTCCATCGTATGAAATCTCTATTACACTGTCACTATCCCACACATATTCTCTCTTTGATTCATCCCAGCCAAGTTCCAGGCTCTTATAAGGTGTCGTATTGGTATCCTGATAAACATCAAGTTTCAGCGTGTAATGACTCCCGTCTGCCGGATACAAAAGCTGAGCCAGTACACTAGGTTCAAGATCAACATTCCACTGCTTCTCAATACTGGATTTTGTATCAACCAGATCCATCGGCTTCTGCGGTTCAAGTTTAATCGGCTCCTGAGGCTCGGTGGTTATTTCTGTTTCTCCTGTTACTTCATTTGTTTTTGCATTTACGATTGAATAATTCAATTCCTGGTGAGTATTGGTAAGAACGCTGTACACGTCGCTGTCTTTGTATTTTACAATTGATTCATGACCGGCGACGCCACCGGTGTAATACCCATAGGTGACTCCGTCAACCGTGATTTCGTGATAATTAGCCGGATTGCTTTCCACAGTGGAATCCCACGTATAACCGGGCAGCTTATTATTCAAACCGGCCACATAGTCGTATGCCGCCTGATTCGGCCAAACGATAATATCCATTTTGTAGGTACAGCCCGGAAGCAAGGTCCCAAGTGCAGACAGATCCCATTTCAATTCGCGGCCACTCAAATCTGCCAGCGCCATCTCATATTCTGTTCCGCCTACAGTCACTGAATAGTATGGTTTTCCATGCTCTCCTGTCTTGGGTGTACCGGCTGGATACTCCTGATCACCAATATGGAAAGTGACGGTTGGTTCAGTTTCGTTTCCTGTTGCCGTTACATAAAACAGCTCGTCGCCGTTACCGTCAGTTACTGAATACCGGTATCCGTCTGCTTTACCCGCATGAATGGTTGTCGTCATTGCATCTGCCGCCTGTAACCCGTCAGTCAGGACGACGTCGACATGTCCCAATGTACTGTCAATATCCGCAAAGACCTTATCAAACGCTTCTGCAAGCGTTTCAGGCGTATCCGCATTGGTAAAATACTTCTTTACGATTTCTGTGTCTTCTTTTGTCTGATCGTCCTCGTACGCTTTATCTTCCCCGGTATAGGCAAAGTTCAACAATCTCCTCAAATATTTTGTCTGTTCCTCGCCCGGATTAAAGGTAAAAATACCATAAAGCTTGAAATGTTCATCGACGATTTCCTTCGCACGATCCAATGCGTTCGCATGGTCCTCAGTCCTACCATGACCATTATAGGGTCCTCCAGCTTCTGTCAGAGCATATTCAAACCCGCCTTCAACATTGTTGTAGTGATATGCTCCTCCGTTCTCACCATATACAGCCGTCGGCTCTCCATCAGTAAGGAAGATCACGTATACGTCTTCATCTGGCTGTAGTGCCTTTTTTGCTTCTGCCTGTTCCTTAGCATAGATCAGCGCATCTTCCCAGTTTGTCCCAGACGGTGTGTTAGTTTGGTTGACTGCAGCCATCAGCCCATCATAATCATCGGATGTCCATTCCGTATACTCCGTATTCCCTGAACATCTCGCTCTCGCAAAGCTAATAACCGAGACCTCGATAATATCTTTTTTCCCAGGGGTATCAGGATCATTCTTTCCAAGAAGATCTTGGATCAACACATCCATGGCTGCCTGCTCAGCGGCGAGACGGGTTACAGAGGTGTATACAGTTCCATCATATGGAGTCCATGATCCGTTAACATACAGCTGTCCATTCCATAGATTTAATACCTCGTAGTTATTGCCGTTCTTCCAATAATATGTGGTGTCACTGGAGTACGAGGTGCCCTTATACTCCTGATATATGTTATTGTCCCTGTTGGTCATACTGCTCGAGCGGTCCATGACGAACAGGATATTGGCCTTGTTGTATTCCGCATATTCTACGGCATCACCCTTGACTGTCAGGGACATCGTATATGTTCCGTCATTATTATTTGTCAGACTCTTATGCGCCTCAATAGGCTCAAGTTCAGGCATTTCCCCTGTCGCTTTGGTCAAAGCCTGCAGGGTAGGCGCGGCAAGCGACCGGCCCATCTTATAAGGAACATTGTCATACGTTTTCTGCCCGACATAAGTTCCTATATCAGAGAAGCTATCCTGTTCATATTTAAACTCAATGATTTCTCCGTCTTTATTTCGCTCTGTCTCAACATCTGTAATTAATTCCGTTTCTTTTTCCTTATAATGAGCTACTCCAATGACCTGGTCTTCTTCCTCTGCGTCCGTATCGAAGCCCTCCACATATTCGATATCTACATGAACCGGTGTCTTCGGCTCGATTTCCTTCTTGTCAGATACCAGACTGATGTTGAAGAAACGTGCATCGTTCAGGTTTACTGGTCTAATGTCCTCAAAATCATAATCATCCAATCCGCCTTTGTTGTTCTTCTTTATTTCCTCCTGTTCAAGATATTCCTTATTGACCTCAGCCCATGCTTCGCCGAGGTGCTGTGCATAGTCTTTTGTCCCAACTTTTATTTCCTTCGCAACCAGTTCTGTCCCGTCCGGAATCTTCGCATCATCGTCATAAGTTACGGTGATCTTATAATTCTTTCCATCGGCACTCAGGACATTGGTACTGATTTGATGGTCTGTCACATTCACAACAAACTCATCCCCATTCTCCATGGAGACAGTCAGACTCTCTTCGGTCTCAAACGGCTGCAGAGAAATCAAAGCCCAGTCTCCTACAGCAACCTCCTGCTCGTCGATCTCTTTGATTTTCTCTTCTGTCAGCTCTGCGCTGTACTGGCATTCCAGTTCGTTGGCTTCTTTCAATTCACCGACTGTAGTCTTTTCTTCGGCTTTTCCGACCCAGACGAGATCAGGATCACTGAATTCCGCATTTTCCACCTTTGCGACGAACTGTTCCGCTTCTTCGTTGTTTTTCACAACACCCAGCTGTTCCATGAGCTCTTCAAGGCCCACATATCCGCCGCCGGGGAACGAACACTCATACTTCTTGCCGTCTACTTCCCACTGGAAGTCAACAGTATACACGATCGCGTACACGCTGAATGATTCCGCGGTGAAGGTGGCCTCTTTCATCTTGCCGGACTTGATCTTGGCATCGACAGTATCCGGATCCAAAACCTCCGCCTTGGCTTTGCCGGTCTTTTCATCCACAGCAAAATGCACGATGCGTATGTTACCTGCTTCGCTCGCTTCAAGACCTTTGTCAAATGAGATTTTTACATTCAGTGGATTATCTGGCTCAATTGCCTCGCCGTCAGATAATAGAGAGATGTCATAGAATTTCGCAAAAGCAAAATCGCTGACTTTATTATCGCTGTCTTTCTGTACAGCTTTCAGCGCGTCTTCATACAGTCCATCGTAGGATTTGTCGGATTTGTTGATTTCCTCTGCAACAAGTGCTGTCCCCTCCGGCAGACCTGCCTTATCACAGTATGCCGAAACTTCATAGCCTTTGCCTTCATATGTAATATCTCCGGATACAATATCCGGTTCAGTCTTTAATACAATTTTACTAGAATCGGATGCTTTTGCATTCGTATCCGCGTCCGGATCCTTGACCGGGATATCTTCCAGCTGTTCCTTCTGGGTCTGAACATCAATGCCGCCCTGCTTCGCAGCCTCATCCTGTTCCAGCGTTACCGCGGGCAAAATCAACAAATAAGTGGTAATAAATACAACAAAACAGGACAAGACTGTGATGTACGCCCGTCTTTTGCGTAGATACTCAACTAACTTGATTAATGCAAAGTGTGCGCTGGTTTTCCTGTTTGAATCATTCATAGTAATACTCCCACCCAATATATGAACCAAAATTCACATAGACAAACCTATACATTATTATATACCCATTTTGTCAAATTAACAACAATATTGTGAATTTTCTTTTATCTTGTGTAATCATCCGGTCGTATTGTCTGATCGCATTATACAGAGCAGGCAGTCAACAGAACCGTCAAAAAATCAAAAAGCATGGTAACCGTATTGATTACCATGCCTTTGTTTCCTTTGCATTATGGCTTACTGTGTTTATTGGACCATCCTTCTGCGGGCGACCAGCAGAACGCCGCAGCCGATGAACAGCAGACATCCGAGCAGATAGATCCATGTCGTGCCCGGACCGCCGGAAGATGGAAGTTCGACGCCGGATGTATTCTGCACACTCAGCTTCCAGACACCTTTGCTGATCATCTTGAGTTTATCGGCACCGACAGACACACCTGCGATTTCAGCTGCCATGGAGAGATCGCCATCTTTTTCTGTGACTGTTATCTTCACAGGACCCGGAAGTGCATCATACCCGCCTGGAGCATCCGTCTCCACAAGGTAGTATGTGCCTGCAGTCAGTTTCCCGCTGCGGATCACGGCATCGTTTCCCGGTGGATCCGTAGGCTTCTTCGACTGAAGGTCTGCTTCAATCAGATAAGCTGCATTTTCTGCAATCGTTTTGCTTGCATCATACCTGTTGTCATAAAGATTGAATTTCGCTCCTTCGAGTGCTGCACCTGACTCATCGATCTTAACGATATCTGCTTTGAGTGCAACCTGGATCACGGGGTGTTTATATTCCAGTTCCTCATTTTCATTGTTGTGTTTATACGTTGCCTTGGCTTCGTCATTGGAACGGAAGCCTGGTTTATCTACGCTGGTAGCATTGGCAGGATCTGTCCCGAGGAAGTCAGTGTCTTTGTCACCGACTTTATCGTAACCACTTGCGGCATATGTTGTATATGCAGTATCCGTAGCCTTCACATCAAATGAAAGCGTATACGTGACGTCGCTGGCAGGATGATAATCAGGATCAAAGACGGCTTTTACGGTTTTCGTGTCAGTATCATATTCCAGCCCTTGGATGATATTCGCCTTTGTTGTGCCATCCGCCTTTGTGAATTTCGCAGCATCGCTGTTCACGGGAGCACCGTTCTCATACAATGTTACGATCTTCGGTGCATCAGGATGCTCCGCATCAGGAACTGCCATGGTCACTTTTGCCTTTGCAGCTGCCATGATAGCCGATGCTTCTGAACCGGCATCTGCCAGTCCGTACAGATCGACATACTTGCTCAGGTCATCTTTGATAACCAGATTCGAGAAAGTTTGATTCAATCCGAGGATAATGCGCAGATCCTGATTGAGTTTATTTGCAGCTGAATCGTGGTCGTTATCGGAAGCATCAGTTATCGTCATAAAGTGGTTTGCAGGTACACTTTGTCCATAAGCAGCGCCAAGCAATCCGTTCAGCAGAGCAGCGCCGCCTGCTGTCTGCATTGACGCACCTAAGCCGATGGTGTAGAACTCCATGTTGCCATTATCGCCGCCAAACGAATAGCCATTGCTGGTCATATCACTTACGAAGTAGCCAAACTCAGTGACTGCTTCATCCGGGCATCCGCCGTACTCCTCACGGAAGTAATTACCGCCTGCGGCTGTTCCTGCATCTTGCAGAGAATTGTTAAGCCCGCTGATATGAAGCGTCGGAACGCCATCGGTAATGAAGACGACAACTTTCTTTCTTCCATCTTCCTTAACCGACTGATCTAACAGGAACTGCTCAGCGCGCCAGAATCCCGCGGTGTAGTTGGACAGTACCGTGGCTCCTTCATCATCTATATCTATGTTGTCAGTATTTCTGGTAAATGTACTGCCGGAAGATAATACTTCACTTCCGTTCTGCCCTGCGTTGTTCTGTGCTGCTTCATTCTTCGGTTCCCATGGATTTGACAGCGACCATGTATAATCACTGGACTTAGGTCCCTTGAACCCCACGGCTGCCCAACGGTTTTTGTCGTTTGCGGCTAAGAACTCGGAAATGAGACCACCATCTCCATTCAAAGCAGACTCCACGGACTGGGCACGATACTCATTACCCGGCCAGTCCGAACTGTTCATACTGCCGGAATGATCGATGACAAACAGCAGATCAACACCGTTAGGCTCCTGCAGTGAATTGATTTTATAATCAAGATACAGTCTGTACAGATCCGTCAGGTCCTCACCGGCGTGTGCAGAATCAGGATTCGTGACTCCGTCACGCAACGAGTCTATACGCTTGTGGATGCCAGGAGGATTAGGCTTGTCTTGCGGGTCAACAGGCTCTTCAAGTGGTGTGTTCTCGAGCTCATACTGAATAACGGCACGTTTATAAGTTGCCAGTCCCTTGCTGTACTCATCCTCATGCAACTGCACTGCTGTATAATCATCATACGGCAATCTGTCAAAACGATGCGTATAGTCGTTATCCGGTTTCAGTTCGTAGACTGAAGCCAGCTCCTGATCATCTGTGAAAATCGCTTTCCCATCGTCATCGACACCTGCGTAATACTTTTCGTCGGAATTCTGAAGGACAATCTTTAAGACCTCTGTGTGCATACCATTGCTGTCCGGCCACAGTTTCACTACGTCAATATTGCAATAGTTGTATTTGTCTGCAGTAAGATCTTCAGATCCGGTCAGAACATATCCATCGACATGGCCTTCTACGATATCGTAGAAAATGAACTTGCCATCCGGTGTATTGACCGGAAGATGCTCTATTTCATGACGCCACTTATTAGCGTCATTTAGTGTAAATGTTTTGTCTGTAGTGCCGTCAGCTTCTTTCAGTGCTGCAACAGAATATGGCTGACGAACTCCGTGCTCATCTTCCACTGTAGCGGTCACTTTGAATGTGATGCTGTCAGGATTCGTTTCACCGACCCATTTTTTCTCTACTTCGAGATTCTTTTCCTTCAGCGTGTTCGTGAAGGTGACTTTTTCAGTATCCTCAAGAGAATATTGAGGTGTCACCCAGTCTTCGGTAACCGGTTCAGTTTGTGTATGACTCGGAGTAAGATGAATCTCTTCTTCATATAGTGAAGCATCATGCTGCTTGTGATAGTAACGCTCAGCATTTGGTACTTCGAAGTTCTCCATGTTTGGAGTATTTAATTCCGCTACAGTGAATTTAACAGACCGGTCAAGATATGAAATGGTGAACGTCTCACCATCTTTTAACTTAAAACGGCCATTCTCAATTTTAAAGTTATCAGGTGTAATATCCTCCCCGGCAGCATTCCAAATAGTAACTTTCTCATATCTGTTATTTGGATTAGGATAAGTATAAGGCACAGGAGCGTTGTCAGTACCACGTTTTACAAGTATTTCATACTCAAACTCTTCGTCTTTATACTTTGCTTTTTCTGCCTCTGTAAGACCTGTCAGTTTCTTTGCAACTGCAAGATCCTGAATGATAGGCAGATTGAAACGTATGGAGCAGTTGGAATCGCAACCGCCTCGTTCAAGGTAGAACACTTTCAGAGTATATGGCTGATTAGGCTGTATAAATGATGTGTTGGAACCATTTGTAAAGTCGATCTGCCCATGTATCGGCTGATGCACTCCGCCCAAGTCAAGCAGTAATTTGCTTTGCTTATTTCCCTGTTCATCTACCCATTCAACAAAGACCCACAGATCATCGTCTCCGGAGAAATCGAAGATAATCGGCTGACCATTTTCATCAAGCTTGTTTTCAGACAGCATAAATTCAATATCCATGCTCATACCAACATGATGATTCAGATCATCATTCTGGTTCACATACAGATCATTAGTGGAATTATACTCGTGGAACGGGAAGAAACCGATTGGCTTGTCATTTGCAAGAGCTCCTTTATCTGCACTTGAATTCTGAGTATAGGTGTGCTCATACAGCTTCGATGTACCTGTATCAGGATCATAATAGAAGAAGTTCGTATTACTGTTATAATAGTAATATCCGCTGTTATCCTTCTGGAACATGCCTACTACACCCGGGTAAGCAATCATTCCGTTGCCGCCGCTGCCGCCATGCCAACTCTGACTTGCCTGTGAAGTATCGAATAAATACTGCAGGCTTGTATGATTACCATGGTTGAGTTTAGGGTATCCGTTTGCGTCCAAGGTGTTTTCAACAATACCTGTGTTTGCATGGTCCCTCGTATAACTATTCCATGATTCATTGTTATTATTACCACTGCCCGAACTCAAGAAGTAGAAGTGATCGGAGCCTCCCATCTGGTTGACAGATTCATTCTTGAAATTGTTGTTATTTGCCAGATTCTGGTTTGTCTGGCCATTGACCTCTCCTACGTCAAGCTTCCCGCCATTGTCATAATCAAACAGATTGACCTTTATATTGGCAATTTTATTGATAGTTTTTGGCGGTTCCGGTGTTCCATCTACAACATGTACAGTGATAGTATTACCGTTCTTGGTATTCCTTAGAACATAATCGCCGGGTTGTGTTGCCTGCCCCTGAACTGCCCAATAATGGGTATCCAGCTGACTGTCTTCTTTGACGTAAGCAGTCCAATGGAATCCACCGTCATCCCAAGAATCCTGATGTGCACCATTAGCATCACTGGAATCGATTTGGTTCCAATAGTTGTTATCCTTGCCTCCGATAATCCAATGAGCGGTCTGGACATCAACATTGCCTTCCTTCCACTCCCATTTGTTATATGGACGCAGCGAAATTGTTTCACCAACATGTATAGTGATTTCTTTATTGCTGAAGTCATCATCGAAATACAAGAGCCAGTCACCTGCGCGGTCAGGAACATTATTGACTTCACGTATATAATGCCACCTATATTCATCACCCGGATTAGTATATGTACCACCAGGTGCGCTGAAATAGCCGTCATTATTTCTATTCGGATCATAAGTCAGCACATTGTTGTAATTGTTTACGTCATAAATCCTATAGTCAGGATTTGATCCTGCCTGGATTCCTAGTGGTGTAGCTACCGACCAGTTGTTTACCAAACCGACATTGTTGCCGTCGATCGTCATGTATTGGTTAGTACTGGATTTCAAATAATAATTGTTGTTATGCCGTTCAATCGTCCAATGAGCTGCATCGCTACCATCTGCTTCTGATAACGGAATTGACGGGAATCGATTTCTATAACCATCCCACGTGTTATTGGTCGACGTCATTGCACGCTGCTCAGTGTTGTCGTAGATAATAACCTCTTTACCTAAGAATACTGACGGATCCGGTGCATCAGTCACGTTCACAACAAACTGATCCCCATTCTTCATGGTGATTGTCAGTTCTTCATTGCTCCTAAACGGCTCCAAGCTTATCAGCGCCCAGTCGCCGCCTGCAACCGTCTGCGAGTTGATCTCCTCTATCTGTTCATCAGTAAGATTATCGCTGTACTGGCATTCAAGCTCATTGGCGTCCTTCAGTTCTCCAACGGTACTGTCCTCATCAACAGCTCCGACCCATGCAAGATCAGGATCAGAGAACTCTACATCCTCCACATCCTCCACAAATGCACGAGTCCTGTCGCTGATCTCTACGTCTGCGAGAGTCAGTTTTGTTTCTGCAGGTGTATCCTCGTCAGCCTCTGATACTTCGTCTGCGGCAGCTTCTTCATTACCTATGCCAAGCACCTCTACGAGCTGCTGTAAAGTAATATATCCGCCGCCCGGAATACTGTAATCGTATGTTTTGCCATTTACTTCGTAGTGGAAGTCCACGGTATATATGATCGCATACACACTGAACGACTCCGCTGCAAAGGTGGTTTCGCTCATCTTGCCGCCTTTGATTTTCGCGTCGACGCTGTCTTGATCAAGAACCTCCGGTTTCAGATTCCCTTCTTCGTCCGCAGCAAAATGTACGATGTGCAGATTCTTCACATCGTTTGCTTTCAGTGCTTTGTCATAGGAAATGGTTACGTCGACAGGTGACTCAGGTTCGACTTCGGAACCATCTGCTGTGAGAGTGATGTCATAAAATTTCGCAAAGGCAAGCTCGCAGCTTTTGTTCCCGCTGTCTTTCTGTACTGCTTCCAGCGCGTCCTCATACAGGCCATCATAAGCGTCATCAGATTTGCTGATTTCCTGTGCTGTGAGTTCCGTTCCTTCAGGGAGCCCCGCACCATCGCAGTCAGCCGAGACTTCGTAGCCTTTGCCTGAGTATGAAATAGATCCTGCCTGAACATCCGGCTCCGTCTTTATTACGATTGCATTGGACTCCGGATCCTTAGCATCAGATTCCTGGTCTAAATCCTTTACCGGGACATCCTCTATCTGCCGGGTCTGCTTAGGCACATCAATGCCGCCCTGCTTTTCCGCCTCATCCTGGTCCAAAGTAATTGCCGGCAAAATCAATAAATACGTTGCCACAAAAACAACAAGACAAGAAAGAACTGTCACACAGGCCTTCCTCACTCTTGTATATTTATGAATTTGTTGCAGGGCATTCTTAACGCTTGCGCCCTGTTCTCTAGTCATTTGCTTCATGTCTATTCCCAGATGTCTTTCGCTACTATGCCTAATTATAAATTGCCATTTACTATTTTAGTTCTTGTGGCGCCATTTTTCAAGTCTTTGTGAAAATCCGTTCATGTTTTGTACAATCTGCATACTTTTATGATAAAAACACGCACTGCCTTTTGCAGTGCGTGCGTTAGTTCTTTTCGGTATATCAGGCTCTCATCCTATCAGATTCTCATCCTCCTGCGGGTGACGAGTGCTATGCCGCAGCCTATCATCAGCAGGCTGCCGATCAGATAGATCCAGGTCGTGCCCGGACCGCCGGATTCCGGCAACTCAACTCCCGGGTTGTTGATGATACGATAATAAATGATTTCATAATCCGTATTCGGAGTGCTGTCATGTGTAAGGTCTACGGTATTATTTGCATCCGTCCGCTTAACGCCACTCTCAGCGCTCAATACCAAAGATGCATTCTGTACCCAGTTATAGATTCCGTCGTCAGGTTTCTCTGGTTGCGTAACTGTACCCGGTTTTGGGGTATATACATCTGATATCGTAAGTTCAACAGGAATCGGTGGAATAGTATCATAACCAGCAGGAGTCTGTGTTTCCACAAGATAATACTGTTCACCTTCTTCTAACTGCTCGATTTGATCCTTTACCGCAATACCTGTTGCGCTAGTATCGAGCTCTGCGAGTTTATAGTACTGTTTGCCATCGATTTCCATCAAGTCTGTTTCACCATTTCTGGCAGAACGGTAAAGAGCGAATTTAGCTCCCGTAAGAACCTGATCATTCAGATCCACTTTAGTAATCTGCAGACCTTTTACATACACGTTAATGATGTGTATATTATCTTTCTGAATGTTTCCGGCCCTGCTGCCGGTCATGCCTGATCCATAGGATCCGGTATGCCAATCGGAAATAGTGGCATTTGCAGGCCTGTAGCTGACTCTAAGGGTATACTTTTCCACTTCGCTTCCAGTGACTGTCGTCTTATGTGGAGATTCAGTCAGGTCCTTCTCACCCTCTTTTACCACCTGGGTCAAACTGATCCTGATTGTTCCTACTCCTGAAAGATCTACTCCTGAATGTCCATAGGCACTGTAATTAAAAGTCTTCGATTGTCCGCCAATCAGATCCGCCCAGTCCTGATCCGTCAGTGTAATACCAAGATCCGTGATCGGGAACTCTTCTCTCCCGTTCGTCTCTGGTCGGTTATCGTTGGTATTTGCAGCATATAGATATGTCAGGCTGCCGTCAGAAGATACACGATGGTCCGGATCTGTCTTTGTAACGACTTCCTTGACCTTCACTTTTCCCCAAAGTGCTTTTAATTCCTTCAACGGATCAACTTCCGTACCCAAATAAACTGTCCACTCTGTGCTATTGTTAGTGATGTCCAGCTCATCAATATTTACATAGGGCGTTTCGAACGTAGCCGTATGATCTCCTTCCGGAAGATCATGCTGTTCTGTTTCACCGCGTACAACATACTTCGTTGCTTCCATCTGACTTCCTTCTGCGTTAGTGCTGATTCCATTACCGCCGAGGAAATCCTCTTTTGCCTTCACAAAGACTGTGCCATGCCAGCCCGGATCAATTACCGCACCACTGGAATCTGTAGTCGGCCAATCAATACTCTGATTCTTCCATTCCACGTACCAGTTCCCTGTGGAAGGATCTTTTTTGATCTGTCCTGCCGCATCATTTGCACCGGCATTGACTTTCGTTCCGTTTAAGTCGATCCAGTCATCTTCCGCAAGCGGCAAACCATTTGCCTTATTCACAGGATAAAACGCCGGATCGATGACATCCTTTACATCAGCCACCAGATTTGCCTGCACAAATATTCCGTCGACCATTTTGGTAACGGCATTGATGATCTGGGCAGCATCCTCTCCCGCATATGTGTAGCCGGTTCCTGAAGAAATGGCGAATAGATTGCTCTGGTTTGAACCGACATTCGTAAGGCTCAGTCCCATCGTGTACAGTTCCGTCTTATCGCCAAAATCATCCGTTAAATTCTTCAGAGTAGTAGCGACATTTCCTATCGTCGTCCAGGTAACACCGCTTTTGTTTGGCGCACCATCCGTGACCAGCACTACAACATGTTTACGTCCTTTATAGTGCTCCGCGTAAAAATTCGGATCCTGATATTTATCAATTGCTTTCTGGAGACCGGCTTGATGGTCCGTTCCGCCAGCCAGACTGATGTTATCTATGTTGTTTATCAGTTCCTGCTGCTGGCTCTTCCCAAATGTTCCGTAGTCCGTAACTGCTGCGTTGAACCCGATCAGTCCTATCTGTGCATTGTCATCCACAGCATAGATGACCTGTGATGCTACACGTGCGCACTGTTTCAGATACTCGATACGGCTGATCCACGTTTTCCGCTCGCCATAAGTTCCATTTGATGATCCGGTAATACCGGTCGTATAGATCTTTCCATCATCCATATTGCCGTATGTCCAATTACTAAGCAATCCACCTTCATATCTTGAATTTTTAGTGCCGCCATTTGCAATATCGTCCGGAGGATTATAGTTGGAAGCGTCGACCCAACGCCACTGTCCATTCGGATCATTGAAGATTGCATACTGCGTCGCAGCACCATTCTTGTTCTGTATTACAAAATAGACCTGATTTGTATCCCCGTTAGCATTGATCCAGTCTCTCACATTAGATGCGTTCGTTCCGGTGAACGTCCCTACCTCGGTAACACTCGTCGGGAAAAACATCGATCTGGACGCGTCCACTACGAACTCCAGTGCAATGCTCGGCGAAACTTCATAGTCTGAAGAAGATGCTGTTATATCTACCTGATAGACCCTGTTTTCATAGTCATAAACTTCAGCAGTTTTATCATAGGACACATCTTTGGTTTTCTGCTCTTTCCATTTGTTAATAATCGATTCAACCTCTTCCTGCGTGAACAGATCCGTCTCGTTGTCATTTGCAGTAAATGACGAGACAGGTGCAAAGAATATCGGAGAACCGGTTTGATCGTCAAGATTAACAACACTCAATTGGCCATTATGGGCTGAAAGCGTACGACTGACATTATAGTATGTATAATATATTTTTCGTTCTGAAGGATTAAATCTTATCTGACGTGCAGCATTCATAAGCCATCCGTCTTGTGTCGGGACAATAAACATCTGATCACTGACGGTGGATCCATTTTCATAGTATTTATCAGAAATACGTCCCGTCGCGTTCGCCCCCGCATTAGACTGAACATACCACAAATAATCATTAATATAGTCCGTGGTTGTCGTTCCCTCTCCGATAAAGGATACTGTATCGTTAAAGAAACGGACTTTTTCAAGGGTTCCGTCCTGCTTCAAGGCATAGTAATCTTCCCCATCCTGCAGAACCAGAACATACTGTCCGTTGGAAGTCGGCCATCCACTGTCTTTAACGGTAGAGACGGTTCCAATTACCGAGAAACCATTCTGCTCATAGATCACTTCTGTCCCTTTTTTATTTTTTTGCAGGTCATCTATGATCTCTGTCCCGTTTTCAGCAAAGTGAATCACACTGAGAGATTCATCTTTACTAAGTGTAAATCCTTCCTCATGATCGATTTCCACTTCGACAGGAGCTTCCGGCTCGATCTTCTTTCCATCTTTTTGGATCTCGAGGTCAAAGAATCTGGCATAATTGATCACGCCTTCTCTGTTATCGCTCTCCCACTGAGCTTCCGTTTCTTCCAGATACTTTTCGTACTCTTTGGTACCTTCCGGGATTTCCTTAGCCACAAGTTCGGAACCATTCGGGATCTTCGCATTATCACCATAGGTGACCGTGATCTGGAAATCTTTCCCATCAGCAGTCAGTTCACTGACAATGGGCTGCGCATCCGTCACCCTGTCCGTGTTCATGTCCGCCGGTGCAGCGCCCTCAGATACAGCAGGCGCTTCAGGCGTCTCACTGTCCTCCGTAATGACATCTGCTTGCTGCTCAGTCGTCACATCGATGCCGCCCTGCCGTTCAGCTTCCTCCTGATCTAAGGTGACCGCCGGCAGGATCAACATATAACTGGTGACAAAAACAACAAAACAAGAAAGCACCATCAACAATGTCTTTCTTGCTTTTGCTTCTCTGTAGATTCTATTGAATGCGCGCGTAACGCTTATACTTTTCCTTGGCGTCATGTGTTTAACTGTCTGACTATGGATGCCAGTTTGCTTCACTGCTTGATAATAATTTATCAAATACTATTTTAATACCAGTTTATTAATTGTGCAAGAATATTATGAATTCAAATTCATAAAAAACACACTGTCACGGGACAGTGTGTGTCGTTTCTTATTGATATATCAGATATGTCTCTTCGAAGTCTTAGAAATACCGGAACACGCCTTTGACTTTGCCGAGGATCTTCACGTCCTTAACGATGATCGGGCTCATGCAGGAGTTCTCCGGCTGCAGTCTGATATGGTCGTCTTCCTTGTAGAATGTCTTGACGGTAGCTTCGCTCTCGAAGCCGTCCACCATGGCGACTACCATGTCGCCGTTGCGGGCCGTGTTGCACTGCTCGACCAGGATGTAGTCTCCGTCCATGATGCCTGCTTCGATCATGCTCTCGCCGCGAACCGTCAGCATGAAGCTGGTGCCGCTGACGAATCTGGATGGGATCGGGAATGAATCCTCGATGTTCTGTTCTGCCAGGATCGGTGTGCCTGCCGCGATCCTGCCGACCAGCGGAATGTCCACGATGTCCGTGCGCTCTACGTTGCCGGTTCCTGCCGTCTCCGGGGCACCTGCGCCAAAGCCTGCGCCGGAAGCTGCCTTGACCGCTGCGAGCTGATCGAAATCTTCATCAACCACCAGCAGCGCCCGCGGCCTTGCCGGGTCCTTCTTCAGATAGCCTTCTTTCTCAAGATTCGCTATATCCTTATGCACGGTCGAAGTCGACTTGATCCCGAGGGCCGCGCAGATTTCTCTGACTGTAGGCGGATAGCCCTTTTCCCGGATCTCCGTCTTCATATATTCAAGTATTTTCTTCTCACGATCTTTCATTTGTTTGTCCTCCAGTATTCGTCCTTCAGTGTTCGTCCTCCAGTATTCGTCAGAAACAACTGATAGAAAATCTGTTCTCCCCTTCTGCGAACATAGTATCACACAAAAAAGGAAATTGCAAACATTTGTTTGCAATTTCCCGGGATGTGAAACGTTCGTTATTACCGTTCGTTATTAAATCGTTGTTCGCTGAAGGCTCTCACTTATTTCTTAGTTGTTACAGCCTTCTTAGCACTCCAGTTGGAGTAGAACGTTCCTACGCCTTTGATCTTCATGTAGGTACGAACTCTTACATAGTACTTTTTCTTGCCTTTGAGCTTTTTGATCTTAAGGGCTGTTTTCTTATAGCCCTTGACCGTCTTGGTCTTAGCACCCTTGAAGCTGCTATTCAGACCATACTGAACCTGATATCCTGTAATGTAAGCAGATTTCGTATCATAATTTGCATTCTGATACTTCATCTTTGTGCCCTGCTTCTTCCATCTAACAGTGATTGCCTTCTTTGCTGCTTTTGGTTTTAAGATCGAGGCACCCTTCGGGATGACTTTGAATGTCGCTTCCTTAAAGCCGCCATAGCTGCCTATTCCCAAATAACCAATGTAGTATTTACCGACGCCAATCGCTTTGTCGCAATAATCAATTGTATAATGTGTTCCATACTTCAGGGTTGTTTTTCCGTACTTCATTGTCTTGACAGCAGGCTTTCTGGCTTTGCCTGTATATACAAGTGATGTTGCACGGAGTGTAACTTTCGCTTTACCCAGGGATCTGATTACTTTTGCCTCAAGGTCATTTGATTTTTTGCCCATAAAGACAGCATAGAATGTATTTGTCGCACCAACTGTTTTGCTCCAGTTTTTTGTTGCCTGGTCACTGTCTAAATACAGTTCGTCTGCGTCTAATACTTCCGTTCCGCCTTCCAGTGTCCAGACATCTTCTCCTTCTTTATAGGAGAATACATATGTCTTGGTTGTTCCATCTTTATACTCTATCGTGATCTTATCGCCTTCATTCCAGTATGGAAGGAAGAATCTGCAATAGTCCTTCTCGTTTAAGTCTTCTATGATTTCATACTCATCTTCCGCAACCGTGTATTTTCCGACAGGGGTTACGGTCAGACTGGCGACAGGGCTTTCCTCAATCGTTACTTTGACCTCTGCCTTCAGCCCCTGATACTCGATCTCAAACGAATTGTCTGATCCAACAGTCCAGTGTTTTTCCCTCTGCGCACCGGACGGATAGATTTCGATATCATCTCTGCCGATCAGAGTACCACTTTCATTGATGAAGGCAGTAGAATAATCATAATCGTCCATGTCTTCAGTAGACTTGCAAGTATACACATCCAGATTCCCTTCAGCGTCTACAAGTGTCAGCGTATCGCCTTCATTCCATCCATAGTCATACTCATAATACCGATTCCCTGTTGGAATATCATCACCATCGTCACCAGTCTTATATTCAGGTTCCCACCATCCGCCGGTATTTTCAAAGAGAACCTTGTCGGAATGATAGCGGATTTCCTGGACCGGATTGACCGTCAGGGAGAATTTGGCCGTTGTTGCAGCATCGTCCCTGCCAATCTCAATAAAGTATTTCTTCCCTGCCTTCAGTGTCACAGCTTCCGAATACAATTCGCCATCATCGTTCCTACGTGCTGATGCAATAGATTCATCAGCAACTCCGACCTCATACAAATATGCCGTTGCATAACCATCTGCCTCTACTGACAGTCTTGCTACGATGTCAGAACTCAATGGGTCGATTGAAATATATCTCCAACAATCGTCTTCCTCATCGCTTCCCGGCCAATTGAATGGTTCTCCTTCAAGCGCTATGTTTCCGATGTATTCATCCGGACTCCAATAATTATCAAATTCGTCCTGCGAGACATTAACCGTAAAGTAGAGTGTGGCCACTATGTCATCTTCATCATAAACATCCACACTCAGCTGTGCTGTTCCCACGCTCAGAGGGATGAGTCGAATCGACTGATCTGAACCGGTTACTACCACTTCGTTATCTGTTGTCTCAAAATACTCCTCCTCACTTTCATCAAAATATTCGATGCTTAAAACTGCAGAATCAGAATACGGATTGTGCCATACGAGTTTGCTTGCCTGGTATTCTTCACAATAGCCTTCGCTATCTTTGTAAATGTAAATCCAGCAATTTTTTTCAAGTTGACTGAAATTGATGTTCACATCATCAGAGAAAACTGAGTCTCCATCTGCATTCCAATAGCACAGACCATACTCCGGCCCTTCATTCCCCGGGTCATCGTTAGCAAAAGCCCCTGTCGGGATGCTGAAAACAGTAAATGCCATCACCAGAGACAGCACCCAACTCAATAACTTATACTTTTTCATGTCTACCTCCTGTTGCCCACTCTCAACTGAATAAACTGAACGTTATGAGAATCTTAACATACATTAAGAAAGGGCTCAACGATACATACTATAAAAAAACAATTGCTTCCCTTCCATGCAGGTTCTACAATGGTTACAAATCACTACAGGAGGCTGATCATGAGAAGACACCGGGCGGGGAACAAGTTCATTGCAGTGCTTTTGGCGCTGATGGTCGGAGTGGCATTCACCATGGCCGACGTGCAGCCGGCTTTTGCTGCCGGAAAACCCGGCGCTGTCAAGAATGTCACGGTCAAGACACTGTCAAAGACCAGCGTCAGGATCAGCTGGAGCAAAGCCAGGAAAGCCACGGGCTATCAGCTGTTCCGGAACGAGACCCTGATCAAGAAAGGCAACGTCAGAAGCTTTACTGACAAGAAACTAAAACCCGGCCTGAAATACACCTATGTCGTCCGGGCTTACAAGATTGTCCGGAAGAATGGCAAAACCAAATATATCTACGGTCCATACAGCTCCATGAAAGTCGCTGCCACAAAAGGCAAGCGCACCATGAAGAAAAAAGTTCTGAAAATCCTGGTTCCGAAATCTGAAGACAAGAATGTCGGTAAGTTCGTCAAGCGCTACAATGCGACAGACAACCCATACATCATCAAAATCGTGAAGACGGGTACGGCCAAAGGCATCGATCCGACCAAGTACGACGGCCTGATCATCCCCGGCGGCAAGCACGTTCACCCATCCTTTTATCACGCCAAAGTCAAATGCAAAAAGCACAAATTCGTGAAGTCCCTTGACCGGCTCGAGATCGCCCTCGTCAAAAAATTCATCAAAAAGAAAAAACCGATCCTCGGTATCTGCCGCGGCTGCCAGCTCATCAACGTCACCCTCGGCGGGACGCTGAAGCAGGACATCGGCAAAGGCCACTACAACGACAAAAGCCGCAATACAAAGACAACAAAAGGCACTGACATGCGCAGGCTCTACGGAGCATCTGTGCACACCCTTCACTACCACCACCAGGCCATCAAAAGGCTCGCCAAACCTCTTAAAGTGACCATGGTCGACGCTAAGGACGGCACGATCGAAGGTGTACAGCACAAGACTTTGCCTGTCTATGGCATCCAGTACCATCCGGACAGAATGTACGTGAAGGCAAGCCCTATCGTCCGAAGGAATGGGAAGAAAGTCATGACCTACTTCTTTGACGTCTGCTACAGCAAGCGGCCCGCCAAAAAGTCCGCTTCCGCGAAACCTGCCAAGCCCGCAGCCAAACCGGCGCAGCAGCCCACAAGCGCACCTGCAGGAACCGGGCAAACCGGCCAGACTGACCCGACAGCAGGCAGTTCTGATACGAACCAGACAGGCACACAAACTGCTGACAGACAGACTGTCAGGATTTTGCTTTATGGCTCGGATCGCAGCCGCGTAGAAGAATTCGCCGCAGCGTATAACGAAGGCGACAACAACTATACGATCGAGCTGATAGGAGCTGATGATCCTGTGAGCACAGATCCTGCAGATTATGATGCGCTCATCGTTACAGGGGAGGAAGACAGCAGTTCCCTGATCAGTGCCTTCGAAGGCGAAGGCAAACCGACCCTTGTCGTCGACCCCGACACCCTGGAGCAGGATATGGAGCATCTGCTTCGCGATGCTCCCGCATCACGGTAAGCGACCCACTGCAACAAAAGACCCCTCGGAATCTGAGGGGCTTTCACTTTTGATATGCCTACTTCAGACGGAACACGCCGAAGTATTTGTATTTGCCCGGATCGTAATGTCCTTTCAGGTCATCGATCACGCCGTAGTATCCGGGACCCTTTCTGTAGTGGGCGTTGGACTTCCAGTTGTGGCCGCCGGCCTTGTTCACAATGAAGATGTGTCCCTGCCCGTTGTTCGTTGAACCGGCACGGATGTAGATGCCCACGTCGCCGTGTTTCATCTTCGAAATATCGCCGCCGGTATCGATCTTTTCGAAGGCTTCTTTATAGTCGTCGCTCCCAAAGAAATAGCCGCACTGATTGCTGAGAGTCACTGGGAAGTCTGTCAGTCCGAATCCTCTGAGCGCGGTCGCTACGAACAGGTCGCAGGATGCTCCCGCTCTCCACTGCGGGCTGCTGATGCCGGACTCTGCCTGAGGCTGCAGTCTGTCGTAAAGATTTCCGTAGGCGTCATTCGGCCGGCCGCTGCCGTATTTCCCGTTGCTGTTCTGGTCGTGAGGCCAGCACATATTGGCAGCATAATCGCCCAGGATCGCTCCCGGTTCCGGTTCCTCCAGCAATTCGATCTTCTTCGCCAGCTTGACGCCGCCTGCCTCTTCATATTCCACACGGACCACATCGCCCACGAACATATACTTGTTATCCTCAAAATAGAACAACGTATCGTCATTGGTGGTGAATTCTATCGATCCCGCATCGGTTCCAAGCACAAACTTCTCGTAGATCCGGTCCTGGACCACGCCCGTGTATTCTTTTTTGTTCTCCTTCTTGTCCTTCTTCTCGGCTTTCGCCTTTGTCTCTTCTGTCGCCTTCGTCGGCATCTGAGCGGCTTTCGCCTTTGCCTTTGTATCCTTCACAGCCTCGTCGGACGAATCATCTCCGCACCCCGCCATAAACACCAATGCAAAAGCAACAAGGACACATATAAATAAAACCTGTTTTTTCATTTTATTTCACCAACAGTTTCTTGATCCCGGCTTCGAGGCCGCTGAGGGTCAGCTCAAACATGGGGAACACTTCGCCAATGTCGTGGATGGTCGCGGAACCGTAGGTGTACTCCCACGCTTTCTTCTCGATCGGGTTGAGCCAGATCTGCTTCTTGAAGCGTTTCTTGAACTTCATGAACCACTCCATGCCTGTTTCCCGGTTGAAGAGCCCGATGATGGCGTTGCCGCCTTTGCGGTAGAGCTCCGACGGCGCCATGGCTGCGTCGCCCACGAAGATGACCTTGTAGTCGGAGTCGAGGCGGTTGAAGACCCAGGTCGTCTCCACGGAGTCGTACAGCTTGCACCGCGGCGTGGTGTAGAGCTGGTCGTAGATCGCGTTGTGGAAGTAGTAGATCTTCAGATCCTTGAAGTGGTTGGACCGGCTCACTGCCTGAAATAGCCTGTTGCAAAGCCTGCTGTAAGGGAGCATGCTCCCTTCTGAATCGATCAGCAGCAAAACCTTGACTGTGTTCTTACGCGGCTTTTCATAGGCCAGTTTCAGCATCCCGCCGTTCTCGCAGGTCTCGTCGATGGTCTTGTCGATGTCCAGTTCCTTCTCGTTGGTATCTACGCGGGAGGAGTACTGACGCAGTTTCCGGAAGGCCATCTGGAACTGGCGGATATCCAGGATCGTGTCCTCGCGGAAGTCTTTGAAGTTCCGCTCGCCGGCAACCTGCAGCGCAGTCTTGTGACGGCTTTTGCCGCCGACCCTGATTCCGCTGGGGTGATAACCGCCGCGGCCCATCGGCGAGGTTCCGCCGGTGCCGATCCAGTAATTGCCCCCGTCGTGCTTTTCCTTCTGTTCTTTGATGCGCTCTTCGAACATCTTGAGCAGTTCGTCCAGCTCCTTGGCGAAGAGTTCCTTGTCGCCAAAGTCATCCAGATCCCGCTCCCTGTCGCTTTCCTCGAGCCAACGCCAAAACTCCTCCGGGAGGTCTTCCGGCGTTTCGATGCCCTCGAAGTACTCGGCGAAGATCTGGTCGAACTTGTCGTATTCTGATTCGGTTTTTATAAGTATGCTCCTACACAGCTGGTAGAACCCCATGAGAGAGGAATTTGCCAGCCCCTTGTCCAGCGCTTCCACCAGAGTCATCCATTCATTAATGGATACCTCCAGTCCCCGCGCCCGGAGCAGATAAAAGAATTGCAAAAACATTTCTCAGTCTCCCGGTGCTTCTTACCAGTTCCTCAGTGAGTATCCCTTCGTCTTGATTTCCTCAAATGTATCGATATCCTGGTTCTTCTTCAGGAGCACGCCCAGGAACGGCATGCTCTCATAGAGATCGGTGATGCTCACGCCGCTGATCATGAGCGCCTGGATCCAGTCGAGCAGTTCCGACGTGGACGGCCGTTTCTGCAGATCCTTCATCTCGCGGATCTTGTAGAAGGCGTTCAGCGCTTCTGATATCAGATGCTGGTCGATGTCGCCATAGTGGACGTGGATGATCTCCTTCATCTTCTCCTCGTCCGGGAATTCGATATAGTGGAAGATGCACCGGCGCAGAAACGCGTCCGGCAGCTCTTTCTCTGCGTTGGATGTGATGATAACGATCGGGCGGTGCTTCGCCGTGATGGTCTCCTTCGTCTCGTTGATGTAGAACTCCATCTTATCCAGTTCCCAGAGCAGGTCGTTCGGGAATTCCAGATCTGCCTTGTCGATCTCGTCGATCAGCAGTACTACCTGTTTCTCGGATGTGAATGCCTCGCCCAGCTTTCCCAGCTTGATGTACTGGCCGATGTTCTTGACATCCCCTTCGCCGAACTGTGAGTCGTACAGCCTTTGCACTGTGTCGTAGACGTACAGTCCGTCCTGGGCTTTTGTGGTGGACTTGATGCTCCAGATGATCAGCGGCATATCCAGCGACTCGGCGATCGCCTCCGCCAGCATGGTTTTGCCGGTTCCCGGCTCGCCCTTGATCAACAGGGGCTTCTTGAGCGCGATGGACACGTTGACAGCGTTCATCAGCTCTTCCGTTACGACGTAGTTGTCACTTCCCTTAAAGACATTCATGTTGTTTGACATTTCACTGCTCCTTACTACTTGTTTGTTTTTATTGATTCTTTTCTTTGACTTGTATAGTATCGATACCGCCGCTGACATACTCTTCATACGTCTCATAAGCTTCCTCCCAGCTTTCGCAGCCTTCCTGACCTCTGTGATCGGGCAGCTCGTAATGGGCTGCTATGTAGTCGGTCAGATATTTGGTGTACTTCTCAGCGCCGATGAAGTTGACATGCTTGCTGTTGTAGAAATCCTTGTCGAAATCCAGTCCCAGTTCTTCGTACATCTCCGGCGTGTTGAAATCCAGCACCGGATAGCCCCGCTCGCGCACCGTGTCCATGGCAGTGTTGAAAATCTGCTTCTGCTTCTCATGACAGCAGAAGGGCGACAGGACGAACATGATCTGCTTGTCTGCCTGCGCCGTCAGCGCATCGCACTTATCGAGGGTGGCCGTGAGAGCCGTTTCCGCCAGATCAGACAGCGGCGCCCGCTTATCTGTCAGTTCCTCCGGAAACTGGTTCACCTGCGTTGTGGTGTTTTTGCTCATGATGTAGCCCTTGGTCCGATTCTTCGAAGCCGTCAGCTTGAAGTCGCCCGGCGACATCTGACCCTGCTGCAGGCGGTCATGGTACTTGAGGATCGGAATGTAATAGTCGATCTTCTTGTCTGAAATGTCGCCCAGCATGCCTTTGCTTCCGTCCATCTGTTCGAAGGCCAGATCGATAGCGTGCTTTTTGATTCCTGACAGTTTCAGGTTGTCCGTGACCCTGCGGATGTGCGCGTCCGTGATCATGTCCCGGTCTTTCTGCAGCCACCGCAGTTCGATGATATACAGCTGCGGGTCCTGGGTCTTCGCCACTTCGTCGATCAGATCCGGCACGAAGAACATGGGCATTCCCATGGTCGCCAGCGTGAAGCACGTCATCCCCTCTTCCTTGTAGGCAAGCGGGTTGATGAAGTACCTGTTGGAGGCGCTGGTGCCCAGATACATAACATCGATGGTGCCTGCAGGCTCCGCGTAAAACGCCTTGAAGGTCTGCCGGTTTCCGTCTGCATCTCCCATGCTGAAGACCTTGTTCAGGTAGCAGAACAAAAGCCCCGCGCACAGCAGGAATCCGATCGCACACAGCAAAACCCGCCGGACCTTGTGGGTTCCTGCGGAACTCATCTCATCTGTTCTGTTCACGGCTTTCTCATTTACATCCATACAGAATTTATTATAACAAAAAACAGCCACAGACGCGACTGTTAAAGAGACTCCGCTTGTTCGTCGATTTTTCCTTTCTCCCATATCACAAGGAACCCGGCCGCGATGACGATGATCCCGCCCAGGATCTGCATCCAGGTGAGATGCTCGCCCAGCAGCACTGCCCCAAAGAATGCCGTCGTGACCGGCAGGAAATTGGAGTACACAGCGTTGGTTGTCGGCCCCAGCTTTTGCAGTGCGTAGACGACAATCATATATCCCAGCCCGCTGTCCACAAGACCGACCCACAGGATGCCGAAAATCACCGGCAGTGTGAATTCCCTTGCAGGCGGCAGGGAGTGAAAGACCCCCGGCAAAAGAAGCAGCGTCGCACAGGCCAGCTGATTCAGCGACAGGATCAGGCTGTCATACCCTTTCAGTCCCGCAGTGATGAAATTATAGATGTTCCAGCAGAACACCGCCCCGATGGCCAGCAGGTATCCTGTGCCCCTGCCCTGTGTGATGATGCTGAAGTCCGCGCCGACTACCAGCGCGATCCCCACAAGGCATATTAAAATGCCTGCATAGATTTTGCTGTTCGCCTTGCGTTTGTAGATGATCCGTTCCAGAACGATTGAGACCGCAGGCACGAAGGCGAGCACGATGGAGATCAGCGCCACCGGCATGAGGGCCATGGCGTTGTATTCGCACTCATAGTAGCAGACCTGCCCGAAGATCGCACAGGCGATGAAGATCGGAATATCCTTCTTCCGCACGAACCACTTCTTATGAAGAACGACCTTGATCAGCCACACGAAAATAAGCCCCAGGGCGAACTTGAAAAACATCAAGCTCCCCGGAGGCAAAAGCTCCAGCGCCCATTTGGCCGCTACATAATCGAATCCCCACGCGATCACAAGGAAAATCATCAGCGCGTGGGCAAGGCCGCGATCGTTCAACTTCTTCATAAAACGATTATAGCACACACATCTGATATCATTTACTTTTTTCCGCGCAGATGCTATCATGCAGTTATGAATATCGAACTTGGATACGGCACCGGCAAACAGGCCGCAATCGTGCCGGATAAAAACATCTTACAAATCTTAACACCAAACAAAGTCGACCTCGGCGGTGCGCCGACCGGCGCGGACTCGGTCCGGGAAGCTCTGGCGAACCCGATCGGCTCCCCGCGTCTGGGCGAGATCATTCGCCCCGGGGAGAAAATTGCGATTATCACCAGCGATATCAGCCGGCCCATGCCCACGTGGGTGGCCATGCCCCCGCTGCTCGAGGAACTGTTTGACGCGGGCGTAAACGCAGACGACATCACCCTCGTGTTCGCTTTGGGCAGCCACCGGCATCAGACGGAGGAAGAACGGCGTAAACTCGCCGGGGATTTCGCGTACAGCCGGATCAAGTGCATCGACAGCGATCCGGAGGACTGCATCCACCTGGGCGAAACGAGCAACGGCACCCCCATCGACATCACCCGCTCGGTCGCGGAAGCGGACCGTCGCATCTGTCTGGGGAACATCGAGTATCACTATTTCGCAGGCTACTCCGGCGGCATCAAAGCGATCATGCCGGGGTCCTCGACGCCGGCCGCCATCCAGGCGAACCACTCCATGATGATTCTTCCGGATGCCCACACAGGCAAACTGGACGGCAACCCGCTCAGGGAAGATCTGGAGGAGGCGGCACCGCTTTGTCCTGTGGACTTCCTCGTGAATGTCGTGCTGAACGAGAAGAAAGAGATCATCTACACTGTCTGCGGCGATCTGACAAAAGCCCACCGTCAGGGCTGCGCTTTTCTCGACGGGCTCTACTCCGTCAAGGTTCCTGAGAAAGCTGATATCGTCATCGTCTCCCAGGGCGGCGCGCCTAAGGATCTGAATCTCTACCAGACCCAGAAGGCCCTGGACAATTCCAAGCACGCCGTCAAGGACGGCGGCACGATCATTCTGGTTGGTTCCTGCCGTGAGGGGTTCGGCAACAAGACCTTCGGAGAATGGATCGAAAGCGCGAAAAAACCTTCTGACCTGACGGACCGGATCAGAAAGGATTTCAAACTGGGCGGCCACAAGGCAGCAGCCATTGCAATGGTGATGGAGAAAGCCAATATCAAACTGGTCTCTGACATGGACGATGAAACTGTCCGGCAGATTTTCATGGAGCCTTACAGCGGCCTGCAGTCAGCCGTAGAGGATGCCTTTGCCGAGCAGCGCGAACGCATCGGCGGAGAGCCAAGCGTGATCATCATGCCGTACGGCGGCTCGACCCTGCCGATTGTAGAATAAACAAATGCAGAACAAACGAACCCGGCCTCACGGCCGGGTTGTTCTTATTTCAGTTCCGCGAGTTTCTCTTTCAGTATGTTCGCGCAGTTCTTGAGTTTGGCCCGCTCTTCCTTGAGCCATTTCTCTTCGAGCCTGTGCTCTACGCCGTTGACGCCGACGATGGAAGGGATGCTCAGCGCCACTCCTTCGATGCCGTACTCGCCTTCCAGCGGCGAGGTGACCGGCGCGACTGTCAGGCGCTGATTCAGCACCGCGTCCGCCAGGGAGCACACGCAAGTGGCGATCCCGTAGTGGGTCCGCTCCTTCGTCCGGATGATCTCTGCGCCCATGTTTTTGACCTGACTGTGGATCTGCTTTCTCTGTTCATCTTCCCAGGGAAGTCCTATGTTGGCGCAGTATTCCCACATAGGCAGGCCTGCGATCGACAGTCTGCTCCAGACCGGGAACCCGGAGCTTCCGTGCTCCCCGACGATGTTGCATTTGATTGCTTCCGTGTTCAGATTCGTATAATCGGCAATGCAGCGCACCAGTCTGGATGTGTCGAGGATGCATCCGGTGCCAAAGACTTTCCCGTTGGGCAGATCCATCCACTCAGCGCACTTGTACGTGAGGATATCCACCGGGTTGGAGACCATCATGATCACGCCGTGAGTGTAGTACGGTTTGATTCTGTCGACAACATTCTTGATCGTGATGACATTGTCATTGATCATGTCGAGACGTTCTTCGCCCACACGCCTGTTACGGCCGGCTGTAATGATGATCAGATCGCAGTTCTTGCAGTCCGAATAATCCCCTGCCCTGACAGAGGATGTACCCATATACGGGATCCCGTGCTGGATGTCCAACGCCTCACCATAGGCCTTGTCCTGATCGACATCCACCAGTACGATCTCGCTGGCCAGATCCCGGATCGTCAGCGCATAAGCGATCGAGGCGCCTACGAAGCCGGCACCGATGATCGCGACTTTTCTGTTGTCGATCGCTGCATATAACTTGTCTTGCATGTTCGTCACCTCCTGTTTATCACAGGTTGTTCAGCCGCTGGATCAGATTGACTCTGTTCACATGATTCTTCTTCGTGTCGTCCATCTGGCTGGTGGAATAGTAGAATCCCGCGTAGAACTGTCTCCCGTTATGGAAGAGGCACTGCAGTTCTTTGCCCGGCGCTGTTCCGTACGGGAACTTCATCTGCCCCACATACTTGCCGGACATGGTGTGCACCGTCACCATACAGTAATGATGCCTTCCCTTGAAACTCCGTACATCGTAGATGTAATCGCCGACCGTCTCGATCCCCTGGACCAGAAGTCCGGTCTTCTTCTTTTTTAGTTTCACATACCGCACAGGCTTCAGATTCTTATTCAAAATCACGACGTTGCCATTCTGCCGCAGTCTGGCCACATAGCAATTGTGCTTCTCATTGTACGCGACCGCCGTGTAACCTTTGTTCTTCTTTCTGACTTTCTTCGGAAGCTTCTTCACTTTTTTCGTCAGTTTGATGTTCTTTATGGATGTGACCTTGAGCGTTGACGGATTGATCAGGACCACCCTGTTCTTCGCCTTCTTGCTTGTCGTGCAGCATGTTGCGACGATCCGATTCTTCCTTGTATTGAAAGTCAGGTTATTGCCGTGGTAGATCGGCAGCGAAGCCGACACCTTGACGACACTCAGATTTGACAGTTTCACCTTCACGATCTTGCATCTCTCGACGTTTCTGTTGTACAGAGTCAGGTAGGCGTAGCCGCCGTTGGCACATGCCCCCTGCAGCGTGTCATACCGATACAGTTTCTGTTTCGCCGCGATCCGGAAATTGAAAGCCGCATTTCCCTTCTTGAGCAGCGTCATTTTCGCTGTGACCTTTTTCGCGACCTTGATGCTGACGATCGCAGAAGTCCCGTATTTCTTGCCGTTGCTTCTGTAAGCAATGACCTTGTAGTAATACCTTTTTCCTACCTTAACGCCTTTGTTTATGAAGGACGTTGCCTTTGTTTTTTTGATCAGTGAATACTTGCCGCTCTTCGCTGTAGACCTGTAGACCTTATAAGTGATGACATCGTACACAGGCTTCGGAGCTGTCTGCGTCATCAGAGTCAGACCAGAATCGTCAGCAGGCTCGGCCTGAACGCCGTCACCCTCCGCCACAGGTTCACCGCTGCTCTGCACTGCCGGGGCGCCATTCGAATCAGCAGAAGGTTCGGTCTGAACGCCGTCACCCTCCGCCACAGGTTCACTGCTGCCCTGCACAGCCGGCTCCCCATTCGGGTCCGCAGAAGGCTCGGTCTGAACACCGTCACTATCCAGCACCAGCCCGCCGCTGCTCTGCACTGCCGGGACGCCGTTCGGATCCGCGGCCGGATCTGACGTCGGTTCCCCATTCGGGTCCGCAGCAGGCTCGCCGCCCTGCGCGTTCGGGTCAGTAGCCGGATCCGTCACCGGATCGGTAGTCGGGTCCGTCACCGGATCGGTGGTCGGGTCCGTCGCCGGATCAGTGGTCGGGTCCGTCGCCGGATCAGTGGTCGGATCAGTGGTCGGGTCCGTCGCCGGATCAACAGGATCAGCTGGTTCTTCAGGCTCCGCAGGTTCCTGCGGTATCTCAACTTTCACCGCGCTCCAGCTCACACGCACCATTCTGAATCCGTAGTTTGTTGCTTTTGCACCGGAGACAGTGGCAGCATGCGAAATACTGGTCATGCCTGTGAACATGGTCAGTGCCATGACCGCTGCGATCACCATCGCAAAGCATCTTCTGATTTGAATCATCCCTGTTGCCTTGTCTCTAATCATAGTCATTCCTATATTCCTACCCTGTCTTTGGTTCTGTAAATGACATCCGTGCCTTTGTTGATGAGGATCACCAGATGCCCGTCGTCAACGCACACGCTCTCGATCTCGCCGAGAGGCACGCTGTAACTCCCGATGTACGCGCTGTCGGATGCCCGGTACATATCGATGTAGCTGTGTACGCCGCCGGTCCAGATGCAGGAGAGTCCGACGCCGTTGTAAGCTCCCATATCCTGCGATCTGTTGTGGCGCTTCCGCTTGATGACCTTCAGGACGTTGAAGTCACTGTCAGTCACGTACAGGCGCCATGACGCCGACATGTAATACTCGTTGTTGGAATCGTCGTAGGCCACGCCGGAAGGAGCATTGTGCAGACCGATGGTCCCCGTGTGCTCCAGCGTCTCCGGATCATAGGCTTCCAGAGACCTCTCCTTGTGCCCGGCATAGGTCGGACATACGTAGATGCGATCCGCATACGGATTGTACGTGCATCCGTTGGCATGATGCATGTTGCCTACTTTCCTGGACGCCTGCAGCTCGCCGTCCTTGCTGTAAGATTTGAGCACCCCACCCGAATTGCTTTTGGTTACAAAGGCGACAACGTAGCTGTCCTTTGTGCAGCACATGGACTGCGGGTTGTTCATGCCGCCCATGCCTCTGATCGTCGTGACGGTCTCAACATCGCTGGCGCCGATGGTGCCGATGATATTGATGTCTCCGTACGACTTCGCATCTGCCGAAACAGAACTGACCTCCACAGGCTCCTCACTGATGCTTTTGAGGACAGTGCCGTGCACATCGGCCTTTGCTTCGACCTTATATTTCCCGTTCTCCCGGGGAAGCTTCACGCTCGTCATGGCCGCCTCGCAGGTCTTGATCTTCTTATATTTGTCATCATGGACGCTGTACTTCTTCAGGATGTATTTATCTGCAAAAGCCACCTTGCTCCATTTGATCTCAACTTTTGTGTCCGATTTGTATTCCTTATCGATGACGATGGTGCTGAGCTGCTCGGGGTAGACGGTGACCGGGATCTTCTTGACCGTCTCCATGTTGTCCTCTGTTGCCGCCGCCTTCACCCTGATCACTGCCGAACCTTCTCTGTGCAGATACACTTCGCCTGTCTCGTCCACTGAAGCGACCTCTTCGTTGGAGGAGAAATAGGTCAGCTCGCCCTCTGCTTTTGCATCCAGGCTGAAACGTTCTCTCGGGAATCCTTCCCCGACATCCGTTGAGGTCTGGATATCCTGCGGCTGGAGAGTATAGATCGTCTCTTCCGCTGCGACAGATGTGGTGCCCTGCCTCATCCGGGCTTCGACCTTGATCTGGTATTCATGATTGTACTTCACATTCCGCAGCACATAATAATTCTTCTGGGTGTGCAATTTCCCGGCTCTGCGCTCATCGATCAGCACTGTAATATTATAGCCTTTGCACTTCATCTTATCCCATTTGGCGACGATCGTCTCCCCCTCCTGCTTGAGGGTAAGACCCGTCACGTGGTCGAGCATGCTGTTGGAGTGGGCAAACAGGATGAACGCAAACAAGCCAAAACAAATCACTGCTGCGACGGTGATTTCAATGATAACCAGTTTTTTATTTAATTTGTTGCCTTTGATTAATATTCCCATTCACAATAATTCTATACATGCAAAAACCCTCAAACCGGCTCTGCTTCGCACAGTCTGTCTGAGGGTCCCTATGCCTATTTGACTGTGAACTCCTTGTCGACAAGAGTCTCTTTACCTTTTTTATTTGTGGCTGTGACCACATAGTGGTACTTGCCCTTTTCAAGCTCGCTGAACTTCAGGTCTTTATCCATGTTCTGGAGATTGTAGAAATAGATGTTGGCAAGCCTTGCAGTCGAACCGAACACCGCCTTGCCGTCTTCGCCAATGACCTTGGCTGTAACGTTCTTAAGGGCGTAGTTGGAGTAGATCTTGCCTGCGACAGTGTAGGATTTGCCCTGCTTGATCTTCTTCGGAACAGCTTCATCCTTGATCTTCATCTCGGATTTGTTGGTCACAGTGAATTTCTTCTCGAGGACAGTCTCCTTGCCGTTCTTATCCTTTGCTGTGATCTTGTAGGTGTACTTGCCTGCCTCCAGATCTCCGAACCTGAATTTGTCGTCCAGCTGCCCGATGTCATAGCTTCCGGATTTTGGCTTGACTTTCTCAGACTGCACTGCCTTACCTTTTTCGTTGAGGATCTCCACCTTGACTTCACTCATCTTGTTCTCTGAGGTGACCTCGCCCTTGATGCTGTAGCTCGATCCCTCCGTCATGAGTACAGGATAATTGAACTCTGATGCGATCGGGTGCTTCGGCTTGAGCTTCTCGATCATCTGGGTCTGCACCTCGCCGGACGTGCCGCTGATGAACATATACATGGTGATCCTGGCCAGGCTCCCGATGGAGGATGAACCGATCGTCTCGATACCGACGTTCTTACCGGATCTGTTTCTGACGGGGTCTATGACCATGAATGTGCCTCTGTCGTAGTCATAGCTGACTGCCAGGACCGCATGGGCGTCATGGTCCTTCTGGGAATGGTGGCCGTATATGACGATGCCTTCCGGGTGATCCTTGAGCAGCCCTCTGAGGAACTCGCCCTTGGCCGCTGTGGACTTGCCCTTCAGGGTCTTCCAGTTGATGCCGACAGAATATGTCACGCCGTCTCTGTTGAAGGAGTACCTCTTGGCGTGCTTCGTTCTTCCCCGCAGTTCAACCGGGCCGATGGTATCCCACTTGCCGGAACCCATCAGAATGGATTTGCGCTTCAGCATGTAGTAGTTGGAGTATGTCACGCACCATCCGTGATGGCTGATGGACTTCGGAATTTTGTAGACAGATCTGTCGCTCAGGGACGGCAGCGGCGTTCCCACCGGCTCCTCGTCTTCCGCAAAAGCCGAAACAGGCGTAAACAAAGTAAACGCCAGCATCAGCGAAAGCATCAATCCCATTATGAACTTCAATCTCTTCATGAAATCTCTCCCTGTATGTAAAATCTTAATATCCGTTTATATGTACACATGATTATATCATATTTTCACTCCCTGACCACCCCCATTATCATTTTTTTGAAGTTGTAATACCCTTGTAATACCCCCTCCCAAAAGCTATAATTATTACATAGAAGCGCAGGAGGATGATCTATGCTTTATTCCGTTGTTATACCGTGTTACAAATCATCAGAATCCATCAGAATGGTAGTGGAAAGCACCGCCGAAGAGCTCGAGCGTCTGGGAAGGACGCCCTATGAATTCGTACTCGTAGACGATTGCTCTCCGGACGAAGGAAAGACCCTGGCAGCCCTGAAGTCGCTCTATGAGGATCACGATTATGTCAAGGTCATCTCCCTGGCCCGCAACGGCGGCCAGCACAACGCCATCATGGCAGGTCTGAACTACACAGAGGGCGATGCCATCATCGCCATGGATGACGACGGCCAGACGCATCCTTCGCAGCTTCATCTGCTCTTTGACGCCTTCGATGAGGGACACGATATCGTCTACGGATACTATCCGGACAAGAAGCACAGCCCCTTCCGGAACTTCGGCAGCTGGGTGAACTATATTTCCGTGCGCATCCTCATCGGCAAGCCAAAGGATCTCAAGACCTCCAGTTTCTGGATCATCAAGAAGTTCGTCAGAGACTATGTCGTGCAATACAAAAGCCAGTACACGCATCTGCAGGGGCTCTTCCTGCGGACGACCAAAGACATCGCCTGCGTTCCGGTCAAGCACTTCGACCGGGTCTACGGCCAGTCCGGCTACACCTTCAAGAGTCTGGTGAGTCTGTGGTCCAACATCATGGGATTCAGTATCGTGCCTCTGCGCATCGCACGAAATCTGGGAATCATACTTTCCATCGCCGGACTGATCGGCGCTCTGGTCGTGTTCATCCGCAAACTGCTCGTGCCGACCATGGCCATTGGATGGGCGTCCGTCATGGTCTCCATCTGGTTCTTCTCAGGGGTGATCATGATCTTCCTTGGGCTGATCGGAGAGTACATCGGCCGAATGTTCCTGGGAATGGGCAATTACCCGCAATATGTAATAAAAGAATATCTGGACAACAAAAAATAAACAACAAAAAAGACTATGGATAGCCAGAAGACTCCGATCATCGGTTGATCGGAGTCTTCTTTCTTATTTCTGGTATCTTTTATTTCTAGTAGACTAATGTTCTTGTCTTCTTAGGTACATTCTTGTAGATCCACTGTGCTGCATATGGTCTGAGTCTGATGCATCCCTTTGAGATCGGATTGCCGAGTACCTTGTTCTTGAACTGGAAGGAACTGAACTTCTTTCCGTTCTTGTAAAGGAGCGAATGCAGTCTGACTGTCTTGTGCAGCTTGGACAGGCAGAAGTAGTCATATGCGCTTCTGTTGGCCTTGTACTGCTTTCCGAAGATCACATAATGTCCGTTTCTGGACTGGATGGATACCTTGCCGGTAGCACACAGATTTGACCAGCATCCCTTTGTGTTCGTCGGGATTCTGTTCTTGCCGCCGTCCAGCAGCGCCCACTTACCATCGGAACCCTTCTTCAGAATGTATACGTGCTGCGCATACTTGCTGGCCCAGACGAAATACTTCGTCTTGCTCTTGATTCCGCAGTGGTTTACATAGTCCAGTACAGTCTTCTTGGAGTAGCCTGTCTGCCAGTCTTTTCTCTTGAGATTGGTCTTTCCGCCGTATCTGCAGTTGTCCATGTAGTATCCCTGGATCGTGTGGGCGTTCTTCTGAGCGAACCAGTAGGTTTCACCCGGCTGTCCTGAGCCGTCCTTCTTTCCGTAGAACTTGACTCTTCCGTTTGCCTTATCCCAACAGATGAACTTATGGCCTTTGTGCAGTCTGCCTCTCTTCTTGCCGTCATTCATGCTGCTGGTCTTGTAGATCGGCTTGTTGTACTTCGCTGTTTCATATACATACATCGGCAGAACCGTGTTGTTTCTGACAATGTTGTACTTCAGATTTGATTTGGCTGCGGCTGCGTTCGTGGTCTTATTGAGCGCCGCTGATTTGTACGTATTTTCAGGAACTGCACTCGTATAGATCGCATCTCCTTCATCATCATCATAGTACGGGATGATCATGAACTGATAGAAGTATACATAGGTGTGGTTCATGATATCCAGGTTGCGCTTATCAAATTTGACCAGCTTGCCGCTTGTCGGCTGCTTGACCGTTGTCAGGTAAGTATACTTGCCCGGCTTTTTCGGCATGACATACTTCTTTGTCTTGCTGGATCTGAAGGTCTTCATCCAGTGACCGTCAGAGTCTCTGCCGACAGTGTCGATATTGCCTCTCTCGCCGCCTTTTCTCCAGTAGATCTTATATCCTGTCGCTCCATCGATCTTGTTCCACTGCAGAAGCACTGCCTTGTAACCAGGGTCGGATACGAGACCTGTCAGTTTACGGGTCTGGAAACCAAGCGGTGTGCCTGTGAGCTTAGTAGCCTCTGATCTTGAGCCTTCAATAACCGCGCCGCTGGCATCTTTTTCGACCGCCTTGACGTAATACGTATACTTCTTGGCTCTTGGTGAAAGGCCTGACCTTTTCCAGGTGAGTGTCTTTGCACTCAGTGTTTTGATCGGCTTAGCAGTTTCTTCATCGGAAGTGTAGATCTCATAGTACAGCGTTCCGCCGTTGACCGGTGAAACCTTCGCCCAGTTGAATGTGAGCGCCCTGTAAGCTTTTGTTGTTGTTTTTGCTGCCGGCGCAGCAACCTGGGCGACTTCTGTTTTTACAGTAACTGTTTCAGGATCAACACCTTCGATCTTCTGCTTCTGATCATCCTTCTTTTCCCAGGCTTCGATCGTGAACGTATACTCTCTGTTTGGCTTCAGGCCTGTCACCTCGTAGGTCGTTTCCTCTGGCTCAGCAACAGTCTTTGATCCGTTTTTCACAACATAGAATGCGGTCCATCCTTCTGTAACCAGTGACGGATCAACGGCAGTCCATGTCAGTGTAGCGGTTTTTGCCGCTGCAGAACCTTCCGGGTTCAGCACACCCATCAGCTCAACATTGCCTTCCTCTTCGGGGGCTGCAGCCTCTGCAGGCTCCTCTGCAGGTTCCTCTGTATAAACAACAGCAGGTTCCCCTTCATCCATCAGCTGGACCTCGGGATCATCGCCCGTCGTCTCTTCAGCAAACGCCCACCCCGTGCATCCGAACACCGTGAATGCCATGACAAATGCTGTCAGGATGCTTAATAACTTCTTTTTGTTTGCTTTCATGTTTCTCTAACCTCTTTTCAAAACCATAATAATCATCAATATACATAGTATATTTTACAATTACATTACAAGAATAGCAACTGTTTTCTATGCCCTCACACAAAAAGCGGAGGCAGCATGAACTGTCCTCCGCACTTCACTGTCCTCTAGTCTTGCTATACCGTTCCGTTCTTGATCTTAAGCAGTGCTGCATCCAGCGGATCATAGATTTTCTTGGTGATTTCAGCTTTTTTGTCTCCCAGTTCCGCATACAGGATCGGAAGCTCTGTACATCCCAGGATCACAGCATCGGTTTCAGCATTATTGATGTAATTGACGAAATCGTCTTTCATCTCATCGGTGATTTGCTTCTGCTTTACTGCTTCGATATATTCCCGCATGATCGGGAAATCATCTTCTGTCGCCGCAACACACTCGATGCCGTACGGCTCAAAGGTGTTCTCATAGATCTTCGATAGCAGCGTCCCCTCGGTAGCCATCAGGAACACCTTGTTCAGCCCATCACGCTTTATCATTTCCGCACAGGAAGTGATAATATGAACGATCTTGTCTTCCGCTTCCGGGACATTCTTCAAAACCTCCGGCAGGAAACAATGTGACGTGTTGCACGCCAGCACGATCTTTGTCGCGCCCATATCCATCAGTCCGCGGACAGAATCTGTCAGCTCACTGATCAGCAGCTCTGTATTCTCATCATAGAGAATAGACCTAACGCGGCTCGGCATCGTGCATTTATTGTCGATCACGATTCTCGGACGCTCCCATTCTCTTTCGACAGGATAGGAATCTATGATACGTTCAAAAAATTTGACCGTTGCATAGGACCCCATGCCGCCAACGATACCGATCACATAATCATCCATCTTGTTAGATAAGACATCGCCCATACTCAAACCTCCCAGTTACTCGGTTTCTTTTTCAGTTTCTGTTTCGTCTGCTTCGGATTCTGCCTCGGATTCAGTTTCCGTTTCCGTTTCGGCTTCGCCTCCGGATTCCCTCTCGGTTGTTGCGATGAGTTCATCCTCCTGCGTCATCTCTGCGTCGTCGGCATCATCTTCACCCATATCTTCCGTTATGTTACACAGATCTTCCATCCTGTCGAACGCTTTCTGAACACCTTTTTCCATTAATTCGACAAGGAGAAGTCCATTGTTGATCGTGTCAAGGGCTTCATCGTACAGTTCTGCTGCCTTTGCTGTATCACCGGTTCCTTCATATGCATCCCCGTAATACTTCAGCAGTTCCCCATTGCCCGGATAAAGGGTCAATGCGTGCTCCGCGAAGGCTTTGATCTTTTCATAATCTTCCGGGTTTTCTGCTTTTGCCAAATCGATCTGGATCCTGGCTTTGACCATCGTCAGCTGATCACGATGTTCCTCTTCCTGTTTCCTGTACAGAGCATCGGCGGCATCGAATTCCTTGACGTCGATATTCATCATCATGGCGATGGCGTCTGTGCAGAAATCAAAGATCGATTTCTGGTACTCGCTGAGGCCTCCCAGTTCATGGTTTCGAATGTTCAGGATCGCCTCAAGTACTGTCAGTTTATTCTCATGATAACACAGATAGGATAACAGATCCGCGTTACGGTCTGACAAATCGATATATATCTTATTGCGGAAGAACTCCATACGCATCTGGAGCTTAGTGTATTCAGCAAACAGAGCCAGGCCTTCTGCTGTATTCTGCCTGATATAATCCTCACCCAGCTTCCGGATGTCCCGATCGAGTTTGAAGTTGATATAGTGCACATAAGGTTTGACTCTGTCGGCACAGATCCGATGCTTCAGTTCGTAATAATTGATTCTCGCATTTTTATACCTGACATGCGTCGCATAAAGCTTCTCAAAGTCTACGAACTGCGAATACTCACGTTCAAGGTTCCCGGAATCAACATCGAGGAGCTTGAATGTCGTATGGCCTGTCCTTTTCTCGATATTCGGGATATATCTCCACTCATATCCATAATTGGTGTAGGCGCAGAATTCCGCCTTGCTTGCTGCATAGAATACTCTGTCCTCGAACTGGACGTCTCTTGGTTCTCCGTACCACTCGATCGGCGTGATGCCCAGCCAGGTCGCTCCGAAACGCATGCAGTATTTATCTGCATCTTCCTCGTCAATGCAGAACAGCCTCTCTTCCAGTTCCTTTAAGACCGGTTCCCTGCCTTCTATGTCAGCTCTTTCTTTGATCTCGCGGTAATACGGGATATCGATACCTTCCCAGTTAGCCGCGCGCGCAGCGACCTGAAGCGGCTGTTCCAGAAGTTCGCAATAAACATAATGGTCTTTTTTCCACTGTAACAGGCGCTCCTCATCACGCGGAATCGGATCCAGAATCAGAATGTCAAGGAAAACACCATGGGGCGTGCCATCTGCCATTCTTCCTTTCGTAACAGAAGTCGTATGCATATCCATCACACGCGGAATCGGGCTGCAGTACTGTCCGGGATACCTGATGCGGCTGACGAGTTCAATCGAGTCGTCTTCTTTCGCCTCGTCAAAAACCGCTTCCAGCTTTTCGTATTCTTTCCGCGGCATTCTGACATCAACATCGTCATCCCATGGAATAAATCCTTTGTGTCGCAGCGCTCCTAAGTTCGTGCCGCCGCTCAGATAGTATTTGATACCGTTCTTCCGGCATATATCATCAAAGCGGCACAGTAACCCGTATAAAATCAATTGAAGTTCACTCATCTTTCGTCCCCGCTACTGTTCTAATATAGTTGCCTTTGTAATCGTAGATTTTGATGCCTTCCTTATAAAACTCCTGGTAATCAGAAAACATCTCTTCCGTATCAATATCATAGTGTTCCCTTAGTATGTTATTGATACGTTCACTGATATAGATGTTCTTTAACTTCCGGAGATCTTCCACATAAGGATCCATGATCTCTTCCAGCTGTTCGAACTGTCCCTCTTTCAGCATTCGTTCAAGGTCGTCGATCTGATCCTCAAACAACAGTCCGTAATAATACCTTAAGTGGGTCTTGCGCAGTTTGTTAAAGTATTTACGCCTCTTCTTGCGGATACGCACCGCCGGTCTTCTGATGTCGACGCTCTCCGCGCTCATCGGGCGTATGATATCTCTGAACTGGTCCAGATCCAGATCTTTATAAGAAACGTCCGCATCCGCAAAGTGCATCTCACTGTTGATAAACTCTTTTTTCTTCTTGCGCATGTACTTTTCTTTCAGTTCCTGGAACAGTTCTGTATCAGTTTCAAATGTATATAACTGATGCCCGTATAGTTCCACCATAGTACGTTTGGCGGGAATGACCATACTGCGCTTTGCCACCTTCTTGCCGGTCTTCTTGACGGTCCAGTATTCATTCCTGCGGGATTCTCCGGAATACTCTTCAAGAAGATAATCGAACAGATCCGAGGCTGTCTTGTTCCGTCCCTGTTTCACGATACTGCGTCTGAATCTGTACGCTACAACAGGGCCGAGTCTTCTGCCGATGATTTTCTCATCATGTGACAGACTTTCCCATGTCTGTTCGATCGTCTGGTGAACCTTGCTCTTCAGGCCGACAGGTTTGAGCACGCTGATGATGACATACAGCCCCATGCAGCGTTCACATGCCAGTCTCCTCATATTGTAAAATACAGAACTCGCATCCACGTATTTCACATTAAAGGCCGGATAGAATCCGTTGGTTTTCAGATATTCTATTTCCCTGTTCTCTGCCGGAGATTCTTCAAAAGCCGCAATGAACTTTTTCAGATCCTCTGCCGTCATCAAAACTCTTCCGGTAGTCACATTCGCGTCAAGGGCATGATTGACCTCCGCTTGTACGGCAAGTTGTTCATCCAGATAATATGTGATCCCGTTTGCCACGCAGATCGCATGGATCTCACTCATCAGTTCAGCGATTCTCTCCTGTATGTTAGCCATTTTTCTTCATCCACTTTCCTGTTTCTGCAACAACAGTATTTCCTATTTTCTTAAATGCTTTCATGCGATGGGGATCTGAGAGATGGAAATACTTTTCTTTTCCTTCCTCCCGCATCATCTTATCCATAGCGACAGCCAGTGCAACATTGCACATCCGGTCGACATATTCATCCAGAACGATCAAGCCGGAACCCATTGCTATATCATCCGTTTCTGCGAATGTCGCATCATGCGCAACGATTCTTCCCTTATCTCTGATCACCAGGCTGCGGCCCATCCCGCTCTCGATTCTTTCGGCAAGCTGACCTGCAAGTTTTTCTTTGTTCGGATACATCTTTTTCCAGTGCTGGTGGGACTGCATCAGTTCAGCGATTTCTTCTGTATCCTCTACGCCTGCTACTTCGACTTCCATCAGACCGTCAACTTTAAGATCGGCCATTGACTTGCCTTTCAGGATCCAGCCTGTCCGCTTCTCATAGCTGTCGCCCAGCTCTTCGTCAAGTGCGTCAAGCATACTTCCCTTCGCATTGACCGCCTGGATATCGTATTCACGGATAATGTCCATCAGGGCGCCTTTATCCCAGTCGTCCTTGTGACTGTAGATCTGGAGAGAATCATGATATCTCATAACGACGAAACAGATACCATCCTCGTCTTCATCATACCAAAGATCCAAAAACGGACTGTCTATCCCATAAACCGAAACATCGATATACAGATAGATGCATTCTCCCAGATGCGGTCTGATGTAATCAAGTATTCTCGCTTCTGTTGCTTTGTCTGTTACTTTTTTCAATTTAAACCTCTCCTATCTTAAACTCCTTCAGAACACCGCTTTCTCCATGGCCGGGATAAACCATCAGTTCTTCGTCCAGCGATTGGAGATACGGCACAGTATATTCATTGTAATCTTTCCGGTTGCCGCCCGGAAGTTTGACCACCACGGGATCATCTTTGAGCAGGGAATCCCCTGTAAACAGGATGCTGTCATCGATGATGATGCACACACTGCCCGGAGAATGACCCGGTGTTTCACGGATAAAAATCTTATGCTCCTGCCAGTCGAACTGTGTCTCCCCGGTAAAGAACTCATCTCCCGTATAGGAAACCGCAGGTACTTGTCCTGCCTCCTCGATACGGTCACTCTCTTTGTCTATAAACAATGCCTTGAAGTATTTGGAACCGTTTCTGGTCGGCTTTTGCATATACGTATTACATATCTCTGATACTAATACACGGCAGGAGCTGAATGCATCTCTGAACAGCTCCAGCCCTGACATATGATCATAATGCTCATGTGTCAGGAGTATCAAAACATTGTCCACTTCCTCGGATCTCAGCATTGTGACCGCTTCCTCAGAAATGCACGGATCGATGATCAACGCCTCGCTGCCTTCTATCATTATGTACATCTTGGAGTCGATCAGTTCGTATGTATAAGTGCGTATTTGCATCTATCTTTCCTTTTAAGCCCCGGTTTTATGCCTTATGCCTTTTCAAAGACGAAATTTCTCATTTTGTCATCGACAAGCCCGTATCTTCCTGCAAAAGCATGCGCTCTTGTGTTGTCCGTTCTCATCCATGTGTAAGCATAATTGATCCCGTCATCGACCGCATCCTGCAGCACCTTGAAATACAAGGCGTGCATCCGTTCGCTTTCGCCGACGTTGATCATATGCTCCATGTACAGTTTCTTTCCCTGCCTGAAATGGGTGAGCAATGTGACGATCTCCCCGTCCCGAACTGATACCAGAACACACTTTTCACGGTTCTGCTGCGCAAGCTCTTCCTTTGTCTGGATGTGGCTTGTCAGCGGCCTGAACTTGCTGTAAAGCAGCGCGCGGATCTCGTCGATCTGCTCCTCTGTCGGTTCAGAAACATATGAATCCAAATCGATGCCTTTGAACCGATCCGGGATGTTGCTGCTGTAAGTGTCTTTTAATTTCGCATTTGTTGCACGCAAATACGTGGCAAACAGACCATACCCTGCATCCAGGATGGCCTGCTTTGCCCTCTCATCGAGTGTGCGGCCCATGATCTCGATACCTGATTTCTCCGGCATCTGTTTCAGCACTTCCGTCAGTGCTTCGGGAGACGCCGCAGAGAAGAATACTCTCTTGACATCTCTGTCCTGCACTGCAAACGCAATCGCCTGTTCCGTTTCAGCAACGACGATCGGATCCTGCGTCAAAGTGTAGAGATTCGAGAAGTAAAAATCCTGCTTGCTCTTCCTGATCTGACCCGCTTTTTCCAGAATATATTCTTTTGAATGATCCATGCATGCCTCCTTAGAGATCGGATTCTACCAGTTTGCAAAATCCCAGATCACCCAATTCCATGATCATTGCACCCCATGCCAGTCCTGAGCCAAAGGCTGAAAGGCAGCATGTATATTTATCTTTCTCTAAAGCTTCGCCTACTGAATCTGTAATCACCAGAGGAATGGAAACACCGCTCGGGTTGCCGTATTTCGTTACAAGATCGTCCGGCATCTTCTCTGCTGGTACCTCGATCTTTTCGCGGAGTTTCCGAACCATAAAGCGGTTTGGCTGGTGGAACATATAATAGTCGATCGACTCTTTGGTCTGTCCCGCATACTCCAGGATCTCCTCGATACACGGAGGAACTTCCTCCTGTACGAAAGAGAATACAGCACTTCCATCCATGTGCATATGGTCGAGTGCACGAAGGTTTCCGTCTCCGATATCAACGACCTTCCCTGTTTCTTCAGAACAAGGCATGCGGAATCCGCCGGCAGGTATCCTGAGCGCATCCCTTCTTGTTCCGTCCGTATACATCGTGTAGTAAATATCCGGTGCAGACGGATCGTTCTCAATGACAGATACGGACGCACCGTCTCCGATCAGCGGGAAATCGTTCCGATCCTGCTTTGATACTTTTTTACTCAGAACATCTACATTGCACAGAACGATCTTTTTGTCCGGCATATGATCAAGGAGCATAAACGACTGCATCAATCCCAGCAGATATCCGCAGCATCCCTGCGGGATATCCATGCAGATCACATCCTGCGGAAGTTCTAATTCTCCCTGGATCGTATTGCTGATCTGCGGCAGATAATAATCCGGAGAAAGAGTGACTACCAGTACTGCTCCGATCTCTTCTTTTTTGATAAGTTCGTTATCCAGCAGATAACGAACCCCAAACATGCAAAAATCCGAAGCAAAACTTTCAGGCTTGGAAAGTCTGTGCGACTCGAAGCCCATGATTTTCTTCAGTCTTTTTGTCTGCTTTACCGGGAAAGTGTAGTTGTTGACCTCATCATCGAAATATGACACGGTCTCCGGCAGGATGCCCAGAATGCCGGAGATCTTTTTCCCCTTGAATATCGTCTTCATTATTTATTTGCTCCTCTGAATCATTGCAGTGATGGACTCAAGATTTTTGAAGTTTTCCGGAACGATATCCAGGCCATCGATCGAGACGCCAAGCTCTTCTTCTATCATGCTGATCAATGTAACGATATCAAAAGAATCCAGATATCCATCCGCTACATAATCATCACTTTCATTAAAATCGAATTCCGGTCTGATCTCGGTCAGCATTTCCAGTAGTTTATTCTCCATTGCAACTCTCCTTTATTGTTATCAAATTACTCAGTGCCATCTGTTGTGCGGCCGCCGTCGATGACGATCTCCTGACCGGTGATCCAGTCCGCATCATCCGAAAGCAGCAGCCTTACCATGCCCTTAAGTTTATCCGGTGTGCCGATCCCGAGCGGATACAGCTTTTCAG
Source organism: uncultured Eubacteriales bacterium (assembly GCA_902786815.1). Taxonomy (GTDB): domain Bacteria; phylum Bacillota; class Clostridia; order Peptostreptococcales; family Anaerovoracaceae; genus Lentihominibacter. Next base: position 53,871 of record CADADV010000001.1, on the reverse strand, counting down.
CCCGGGAGCGAAACGCCTCATCTTCGTACAGAGCTTCGGTAGCCCGTGTGATCATCCCACCCGGAAGAATCGAATTCACTCTGACCCTCGGCGCGAGTTCAATAGCAAGATTGCGCATCAGCCCGTTCATTGCAGCTTTTGCAGCACCGTAAGCACTGAACGTCTTCACGCCTCTGATCGCAGAACTGCTCGAGACCAGAAGTGCAGCGTCCAGTGCCCGCGCATTGATTTTTCTGCTTGTCAGGCTCTTGATGATCATCGCAGCCGACGTAACCATAAGCTTGAATGCGTCATTATAGTCAGAATGGCGCATCATTTTGAGCGGCGCTTTCCTGCAAAAGCCCGCCAGATGGATGAACTTGCTGACAGTGATGCCATGATCTTTCAGGACCTCTGCTAAAGAAGTCTCAATGGTCTCTCCATCCAGCAGATCCTGTTCCCAAAGGATCACATTCGCTGATGAATGCTCACGGATCGCCTTCGCAGTGTTCTCCAATTCTTCTACATCATAATCCGTCAGCAGAAGGTCATACTCAGAGGAAAGATCCAGTGCCAGCACACGACCGACATCTGATGCCGCCCCCGTGATAAGGACATATTTTCTTTCCGCCTGATCAGTCATTCTGATTGACCTCCTCACTGAGCTTGTTCCTGTCGATCTTTCCGTTCGTATTTCTCGGAAGCTGATCCTTGCGGATGTATTTCACAGGGATCATATACTTCGGGAACAGTTTCGTGAGTTCTTTTCTGATCGTGCCCGGAGAAACGTCATCCGGTGATTCATAGATCAGTGTGATTTCCTTCTTCTGCTTGTTATATACAACGCAGCAGTACTCTACGATCTTCAGTTTATTGATGACCGCATGTTCGATCTCGCCAAGCTCGATCCTGTAGCCCATGTGCTTGATCAGGCTGTCCTTGCGGCCCTTGAACACGATCTCGCCCAATTCGTTGACGAATACGACATCCCCGGTCCTGTAGATCAGTTCCGGATACTTCGTGTTGAGCGGGTTCTGTGTGAACGCTGCTGCAGTCTTTTCCGGATTGTTGTAATATCCCATTGCCAGAGAGGTTCCTCTGACGCAAAGTTCGCCTTCCTCTCCCGGTTTGCACAGCTGGTCGTCCTCGTTGAGGATCAGCACATCTGTATTCTTGCAGGCATATCCGATCGGCAGCGGCTCGCTGTCCTCGAACTCTCTCTCCACAACATAGAACGTGCAGTCCAGTGTGATTTCAATCGGTCCGTACAGGTTCGCAAACTTCGTCTGCGGAAGCATTTTTCTCCAGTAGTTGAACTGCTTCGTCGGGAATACTTCTCCGGCGAACCAGACCAGCCTCAGATCAGGCAGCTGGATTTTCGACAGAAGATCCATATTCGCGATATTGACCATGATCGACGGAACCCAGAAGATAAAGTTGACATGCTCGTCGCGCAGCTGTTCGAGAAGTCTCGCCGGGAACATCGACATCGCATCATTCAGAAGCGTGATGGTCGCGCCTTTTCCTGCCATCAGCCACAGCTCATAAACAAATATGTCAAAGACTGCCGGTGAAAGGCTTCCCATATTGGCTGTCTCGTCAAGACCGAATGTGATGACCGACCAGTCGAGAAAATCAAAGAAGCTCTTGTGATTGAGCACGACGCCCTTCGGAACTCCTGTTGAACCGGATGTGTTGATGACACATGACGGATCGGTGTCGATCTGCATCGCCAGACGGGCACGGATGCACTCCATATCTTCATCTGAAGCAGGTGCCCCGTCAAATACGTCTTCGACGCACAGAACGCCGACGCGGTCTCCTGCCTCGCCGCTGATCTTTTCAAACTGCGACTTGTCTGTGATGATCAACGCCGGCTGGATCAGATCTATGATCGCTCCGATACGGTCGATCGGCGTTTTGATATCAAGATTCATAAATGCGTTGGCACTGTACAGGATCCCGATATCTGAGAACGCAGTATTCGCAGACTTTTTCATAAATACAGCAATCGGCTCGTTCCTGGTCTCTCCGACTTTGCCGATGATCGCCGCCGCTAATTTGCGGGCGTTCTCCGCAGTCGTCTTAAAATCGTATTTGACTCCTTCTTCAACGATCGCCGTTTTGTCAGGGCATCGCTGCAACGTTGCTTCAAAATAATCAATATAACTGGTGTACATAAAACTCTCCTCTGTTTGGCCTTATTTCTGATTACATCAAATCCATAATGTCCTTAACTATCTCGAAATCCTTGATTTCTTCGCCGGAGATATTCTTCCCGCATTCTTCATCAAAATAGACGATCAGGGAGAGAATCGACATGGAATCCCATTCATCCAGTTCCGCAAGCACTGTATCCTCTGTAAGGGTGCCTTCATCAACATCAAGCAGCTCTTCAATCTTCGCGATTTTTTCTTTGATATCCATTCTTACCTCCTCGAATTAACACGCTTTAAACTATTGAAGGTTATTTACTAATAACAAAAGTAAGTCCTTTAAAAAAGAACTTTTGATATTTGGCATAATAATACCATATTTCACTGTTTATTTCAATTATTCTAAACATAGATTTATAATGGAACAGTCCTTCACATCCCTGCTTTCTGTGTGCGGTTCCATATAATCGCGGACTACTCCAGAACATCTTCGTACAGGTTTCGAATTCCCCGCTGATTCGGCATCTGCATGGCAATGTAGTTGTTGCCTGCCACACCTCCCATCAGCTCAACGCCTCCGTCTTTTCTGACTGCGACATCCCATCCGGCATTGACTAGTTCCGGGAAATCAAGCATTGCTTTGCAGACCACATCACATATCTGATTCCACGCCGGATAAACCATTCCTATAATCGATGCATTTGTGTCAGGATGTTTCTCATATACATTATTGTACTTGTCCACAAGCGGCGAATTGATCGTGCCACTCTCAACATCTACTGATGCAGCCAAACCTGTTCTGGTAAAACTGTCATACACATCCCCATCTTTACCAAAGGACGCAGCGGCTGCCACCACTTTTGCCTCCTGTCCATCAGAACGAACAACTGCCCGTACGGTGTTGAGTGAAGATGGGTTGATCTCTGCAAGCTGCTCATGCTGCTCAATGATCGTCTCCGCCAGCAGGCCTTTGTAATGCATCAGTTCAAACAGTACATTTTCCTGGTACTTGCTGCTGTCGATGATTGCCGGCTTGTATTTGTAGTTTGCGTTGGATGCCTTGACGAAGAAAACCTGATGTTTCGCGATAAATTCCTGTATTTCCTGTCTTCCTCGTGTAACCCCATTGACCCATTCTCTTGTTATCTGATCGGAAAAATGCTCATTGAATATCGCCCTGTTGCTGAGGTATGCAAAACGTAAAGGATCATTCAATTTTTTCAGCGCCGCCTTATCCCGGCTGCTGATAAAGGTCCTGCGTTCTTCTGCATCCTTATTGAAGAGTTCATAATAAAAGTACTCTCCGGGTGTAAACCCTTCTGTATTTGCATGCTGATACCAATCCATGAAAAGGACTGACAGATCTGCAGCATTCTGATTTTGATCAACAAATCTCTCATACCTTGATTGGAATAATTCAAATAACTGTTCGAATTGCGGATTTGCCTTCAGACCAAGTTTATTTAAAACAAAGATATATGCCTTGTCATAGGGGAGCGTTTCGCCGGACGCATAGGATGACGGCATCTGCTTATCGTTATCGTTGCCGGAAACATCATATCCCAACGATCTGCACACTTCTTTACAGTCCTCTGACAACATACGGTTCTTACTTATCATTTCTAGTCTCCTTTCATTTAACGCATCAAGCGATCGATGATCCCGCCCGACTGATGCGTTTTCAGTTCCGGCAGTTCATAGTAGTTCGAATCCCATGGTTCATCATGCAGCGCAAGTAACTTTTCCGCTTCCGGAATATCTCTGAGAAACGGTTCGTACAGCGGAAACTTTCCAATAGAATCCGCCGCCTGCACCACATCAAAGTCAGGGCCGCAATTTCCCTCCACAAACTCTACTTCGCCTTTGTCGGTGATCGTGACATCCCATCCGACATGTCTGCATTCTGTCATCAAAGCCTGACACTCCAGAACAGCTTCTCTCACTTTATCCCAATATGGTACCTGGAAGTTTTCAATGCTCTCTCCTGAATACGGGTGAATCATTGTTCTTTGATGCCTTTTATTGATCAGCGGAACTGTTGGTTTGCCGGTTTCAGTGTCAAGGACCGTACAGACGCCCCCGGCAATATAGTTGTCCACTACACTGCCCGGTGTACCAAAGCGGACACAGGCCGCCATGACTCTGGGCTTGTTATCCGAAGGAAGAAACGTCACGATTCGTACCGTATTCACAGAATCCCTGTTAAACTTAGCCATCGTTTCATGCTGGTGGATGAACTCTTCCAGCACATATTTATTGTCCTTGCATATTTCAAACAACTCTCCTGGTTTGTAATCACTAAGCTGTAACGCACCGGAACCACTTCCTCCTCCCCCAATGACAGGTTTGGCAAAGACTCGTTCGTTTGAATGCTTCCTGAGAAATGCCTCGAACTCATCAAACTCACAAGTATATGTATTGATCCAATCTCTGTGGACATATTTATGAAACTGGCTATAAAAAATAGCCTTATTGTTCATATAGACACGTCCGCTTGTCACGGACGTCGCATACATAATCAAAAAACGCTGCTCATGATTGAAAAAATCATTTCGAGCCTTTACGTCTTTTGCATAGAGTTCATAATCAAAATAGTCATCAACGCTGAACCCCTTCCTTCTGGCAAACAGCAGCCAGTCAGTAAAGTAGACTGCCTGATCCGTGAAAGTATACTCTGCCGGTTCATGATCCAAAAACAAAGACTTAAAGTAAAAAAATGATTCTCTGATTTCCTCCTCCGGAACATCGGGAACTTCCACTGCCAGGTGTTTTCGATAGCCTTTATAATTCTCTTTTCCCCCTAACTGAACATAGTATGAAGGAGGGTTCTCCGGACTGGCGTTCTTTGGCAACTGCAATTCAAGTGCTCTGCAGGCCTGCAGAATTGGTCCCGGATATCTTTTTTTCTTACCAAATATCATTTTTCAGTCTCCCATTCTATATAATGCCATTTGTTCTATGATAACACAGTTTCTTTGATTCTCCTAAAAACCCCTGTAAATAAATGCCGCAGCATCATATCCCGGCCCGTAAATGCCGAATGTCAGCACGAATGCAAAGGCCGCCAGAAGCAGGGCCCATCTGACAGCGAGCGGCTTCTCGTCCAGCCGGTTGCGGACAGCTTCCGCTCCTGCAGCGATCCCTCCTGTTCCTGCCGCGGCAGCGTATCGTTCTTCACAGAAACTGATGATGAACCAGACCGCGCATCCGCCTGCGATGATCAGATAATCCGCCCCCGTTAATCCCAGGCTCAGGACGGTCTCCATAAACGGCGTCCCTCTGTTGGGCACGAACATGGAGAAAAACATGCTCACTGCTGCAGTGAAAGAGACTGCCTTCGGGAATACTCTTCCTGCCAATACAACAAAAAAGGTGCGCACGATCCGAAAGCCCTGCCACAGCCGCCCCTGCTTCTCGATATGCAGCGCGCCTGTGATTGCGCCTGTCATCTTCTTCAGCACGGGCTCAAGCAAAAGCCCCAGCACAATGACCGTGCCATTGTAGAGTCCGAATGCGATGTATTTGAATTCCGCGCCGTGCCACATTCCGATGGTCAGGAATGTGCAGTACTGGGCGATGATCACCGGGAAGAGTTTCCCCACCCTGTCGCCCAGAACGGACCGGAGGCTTTTGCCTGCCTTGCCGAAGAATTTGGACATGGCAACCGGATAGAAGATATAGTCGCGGCACCAGTGGCTTAATGAGATATGCCATCTGTTCCAGAATTCTGACAAGTCATGGGCGAAATACGGCCGCAGGAAGTTGTGCGTCATGCGGATGCCCATGCACCGGGCGACGCCTCTGGCGATGTCGATGCCGCCGCTGAAGTCCGCGTAGATCTGGATCATATAGAACAGCACCCCTATGAATACCACGCCCCCTGTATACTCCGTGTAATTGCCGTAAACTTCATTTACAAGCACCGCTGCCCGGTCTGCGATGATCAGTTTCTTGAAGAATCCCCACAGAATGAGCTGCGCTCCGTGGGTCAGATTCTCATATTCGAACCGATGCCCTTCATAGAGCTGTCCTGCCAGCTGGTCATACCGGCTGATCGGCCCTTGAATGATCTGCGGGAAGAAGGATGTGAACAGGGCGAACTTCGCGATGTTCCGATCCGGCTCGATCTTGTTCCTGTACAGGTCAAATATATATGCGGCAGACTGGAACGTATAAAATGAGATTCCCAGCGGGATCAGAAGTTCTCCTGTATCAAAAATACCTGCTGCCTGCAGGTAGTATCGGAAGTATTTGAGGACTGCCAGCACACCAAAATCAAGCACCAGGATCAGGGCAGTCATTCTTTTTTTCTTGGACTGGGAAGCAGCCTTAGCCGCTTTCTTTTCCTCGCGGGACATCTCCTGTTTATGGGCGTCCATGTAAGCCTTATGGCTGCGGTTCACGCCGCCGATATACAGCCCTCCCAGAAAAGTCGTTGCAGTCGTAAGCAGGAGAAAAATGAACGTCGCCGGGCTGGACAGCAGATAAAAGGCGTAGCTGGCGATCAGCAGCCAGATCCACCGGAAGCCCGACGGTATGATGTAGTAGACGCCTACGGTTACCGCGGCAAATATTAAGAAGTACAATGATGTAAACGCCATTTGCCGGTAACCTCTTCAGCAACTTATTCCTGCGCGCTTTCGATCAGTGCGACCATCGCGTCGACGGAGTTAAAGTTCTCCGGAATGAGATCCTCAACAGAGATTTCAACATCGAACGTATCGTTGAACTCACCGACGATCGCCACGATATCCAAAGACGCTAATATGCTGTCATCGATCAGTTTCGTTTCATTCTCGAAATCGACGTCTTTCCTGATCTCTGTCAGTATTGCCATTACTTCTTCTCTCATAGTGTCACCTTGTTCATTCTGAAGATAAAACTGCGTTTCACACTCTTCGTGTGCTTGACCTTGACGATTTTGATCACAGTCTTGTATTTCGGTTTCTTGCCGTCCTTGTTCTTCTTGGCAAGCAGCCGCTCTTTCTTCGTGAGCTTGACCTTTTTCTCCACAGGCTCCGCTGTGTACCAGACCTTCGTGACCGGTTTGTACAGTGTCATGTACATATACTTCTTCGTATGGAAGATGTTCTCCGTTTCATATCCCTTGCGCAGGTTGATCTTGCCGAGGAAATTGCCATCCATGTCATAGGCGACGATGAAATCCCTGCGGCTCTTTTTTCTCGGGTATACTGCGATATACAGTTTGTCGCCGATATTGTCCGCACCCTGGTAGTAGATCTGTGCGCCGTTGATCTTCTTGTCTACGGTTATGTATTCGATCGGCTTGAATTTCTTATTAAGCACCAGGAAATTGTGGTTGCCGCTGATAACGCCAATATAGTTCCCGGCATACTTTCCGCCCCTCATGTAGGTGACGCTGGCGAAGCCTTTGATTGCAGACAGCTGTTTCTTCGTCGCTCCCTTCAGAGTGCTCGGAATCTTGATGTCTTTGTACCCCATCGATTTAAGTGTCCTGGTATTGACAAAGGTCACTCTCTTTCTCTTCACATCGTTGTGGGTGACCACCAGTCTCTTGTGCACAGGATCATAGGTCACATCGTTCGCATGGTTGAGCTTGAGGTCCTTGGATACTTTGACGACTTTCATATCCCTGAGCCTCGTTTTAACGATCTTCACGTAGGTTTTGCTCCCTATTTTGCAGAGGCAATTGTAGCTGTACGTTCCGTCCGTTCCTCCGCCCTGGTTGGCCCGGTAACCGGATTCGCTGATGCCGGATGCACGCTTGATCTCAAATGGCGCGGTGACTTTTCTGTACTTGTATAATGCCTTTTCGTTATCTCCTTTTTTGACGATCTTGAAGTATCTCTCTTTATATTTTCTCGGAATCGTCTTTGGCTTGCCGGTCTTTGTCCTGACCTTGGCCGTTCTGCTGAGCACAGATGTAGGCCGTGTCTGCTTGATCACGATTCTTCCCTTCGCTGAAGTAAAGTCTGTTCCGGCCTTTGCGCTGAAATAGAATTTCGCCTCGCCGGTCCCGTTCACTCTGACCGCGACCTCTGTCACCTGCACATCATCAGGTCCGATGACAGGCTCATCCTGTCCGGGATCCGGATCATCACCGCCGCCCGGTTCAACGCCCGGTTCATCGCCGCCGCCCGGTTCATCGCCCGGCTCAACGCCCGGTTCATCTCCGCTGCCCGGTTCTTCACCGCCTTCTCCGCCTTCGCCTTCGAGAATCGGCTCCGCTTCAACCATCTCCACGCCGGCCTCTTCCATGGTGTCACTCATCAGCTTGATCTTCCCGGGCGAGTTGATCGTACATCCGACAAATGAAGTATCCAGGAATGAGCCGCCTATATTCGATGCGACGCTCTGTTTGGAATAGGTCAGCGGGCATTCCGCAGGATTGGAAATCATGATCCTGATTTTTTTGCTGTTTCTGATTTTGGAAACGCTTGTCTTCAATGTGTATGTTCCGCTGGCATCCGGTTTGAGCAGAACACGCTTTGTTGAACTCAGTGCCACAACGACCCTGATCGTCTGGCGTGACTTCGCTGATGCCATCAGCTGGACCGTAGGATCTTCAGCTTCGGTTTCTTCCTGCACTGCCTCCGTTTCTTCTGCTTCAGGCTCTGCTTCCGGCTCAGTTTCAGGCTCAGTGCTTTCTTCCATACCCTGCGCATCCTGATCCGGTCCCTCCTCGGGCTCGAGAACCTCCTCGCCGTCCCCAGCCGGCTCTTCCTGCAGTCCTTCCTCCGGAACTGTATATTCCGCATTCACATCTGAATCGGTGCTGTCGGTGTTTTCGGCAGCAAAAGCAGGCCCTACATAAAATGTCGAGGCCAGCATAGCGAAGGATATGATGAGTGCGACCACTCTCCTATCTGTTAGCATACATCTTCTCATAGTAATCCCTGTACTCTCCTGAAATAATATTCTCCCACCACGGTTTGTTATCCAGGTACCAGTCGATGGTCTTCCTGATCCCATCTTCGAACTTCGTCTCCGGAAGCCATCCAAGTTCTGCGTGGATCTTGGCAGGATCGATGGCGTACCGCAGATCGTGCCCCTTCCGGTCTGTGACGAATCTGATGAGGCTTTCGGGCTTTCCGAGCTTCTCCAGAATGATCTTCACGACCTGGAGATTGTTTTTCTCATTATGGCCGCCGATGTTGTACACCTCACCCACTCTGCCGTTTTGAAGTATCATGTCAATGGCTCTGCAGTGGTCTTCCACATAGAGCCAGTCTCTGACGTTTTCGCCGGTTCCGTACACAGGCAGTTCCTTGTCCGCCAGCGCGTTTGCGATCATCAGCGGGATCAGTTTCTCCGGGAACTGATACGGTCCGTAGTTGTTGGAGCATCTGCTGATGGTCACCGGCAGTCCGTATGTCCTGTGATAAGCCATCGCCAACAGATCCGCCGATGCTTTTGATGCGGAATACGGACTGGAAGCTGTGATCGGCGTTTCTTCTGTAAAGAACAGGTCCGGTCTGTCCAGTGGCAGATCCCCATAGACCTCGTCTGTGCCCACCTGATGGAATCTGCTGATCCCGAATTTATTGCAGGCGTCCATGAGCACCTGTGTGCCGATGATGTTCGTCCGCAGGAACACACCCGGGTCTTCGATGGAACGGTCCACATGAGACTCCGCTGCGAAGTTCACCACTACATCCGGCTTCTCCTTCTCGAATATGCCGTAGACCGCCTCCCGGTCCGCAACATCAGCTTTCACGAAGGTGAAGTTCGGATTATCTGCGGCCGGCTCCAGCGTCTCCAGATTGCCCGCATAGGTCAGCGCATCCAGACATACGATCTCGTCGTCCGGATGTGCGTCCAGCATGTGGAATATAAAGTTCGCTCCGATAAATCCGGCTCCGCCGGTCACTAGTAGTTTCATGTCTTATCCCTCCAGCAGTGACAGCAGATAGCTGCCGTAGTCTGTATTCCTGAGGCTTTCACCCAGCTTCTTCAGCTGCGCGTCATCGATGAAGCCTTTTCTCCAGCAGATCTCCTCCGGACAGGAAATGTAGAATCCCTGTCTGGCCTGCACGGTCTCAACGAATTCTGCCGCTTTGAGCATTCCTTCCGGCGTACCGGTGTCGAGCCATGCCATTCCACGGCCCATGAGCACGACCTTCAGTTTCTTCCGGTCAAGATACGCATTGTTGACAGAGGTGATCTCCAGCTCTCCTCTGGCGGAAGGCTCCACATTTTTCGAGATCTCTATGACATCGTTGTCGTAGAAGTACAGTCCCGGAACCGCATAATTGGACTTTGGCTTTTCCGGTTTTTCTTCTATCGATACAACGTTTCTTTCATCATCAAATTCAACGACTCCGAACGACCTGGCGTCTCTGACCGGATAGCCGAAGATGCAGGCGCCCCTGTTCGTTTCGATCCGGTCCATCGCCCTCGCGAGCACGCCCGACAGGTCCTGTCCGAAGAACACATTGTCTCCCAGCACCAGGCAGACATCATCATCGCCGATGAACTCTTCCCCGAGGATGAATGCTTCCGCAAGTCCTCTCGGCTGCTCCTGGATCTTGTAGCTGAAGCTGACGCCCCAGTCCTCACCGCTTCCCAGCAGATCTTCGTAATCCCCGATATCTTCCGGTGTGGAAATGATCAGGATCTCCCGGATCCCGGCAAGCAAAAGCACCGAGATCGGATAATAGATCAGCGGTTTATCATAGATGGGCAAAAGCTGCTTTGATATCGCCTTTGTGATCGGGTACAGTCTTGTACCCTTCCCTCCTGCCAGTATGATTCCTTTCATAGTCCTACCTCACTTGTTCCTGCTGGATTTCCTGATTGATTTCCTGATGGATCGCTTCAAGTGCCGCATGCATATCCCGCGGTTTGAAGCCGGTCCGTTCGAACATCTTGCTTACATCCATGATGGATGGCGTGATAGTCTCCGGCTTGCTGTCATCATATTCCGGCGCCGGAAGGCCGAACACTTCGCTGAACGCCTGCGCGATCTCGAGGTTCGTGTACGCCTGCTCCATGCCGGCGTTGATCACTTCCTGAACTGCGCTTCCTGCTGCCACGCTGCTGTCCAGTGCCAGCCGGCAAATGACTTCCGCCAGATCTTTCACATAGATGTACTGCCGCTTTGCCTGGCTTTTGCCGACGACTTTCAGCTGCTCGCCGCGTGCTGCCTTCTCCAGAAATACACTCATCATGTTCCGGACCTTCTCGCCGGTCCCCATGACCTGGGCGATCCTGACACAGGTGCTCCCAAATCCGTGTTTCCTGCTGTAGTAGCTGCACAGATTCTCGCCTTCCAGCTTGGATACGCCGTACAGGCTGTTCGGCGCGGGGATATCCGTCTCCTTCCACGGGATCGCATCCTCCCCGGAGTAGACCATCCGGCTGGACGCGTAGATGATCCGGTCCGCATCCCCTTCCGCCATAGCGTTCAGCAGATTCTCTGTAATACGTTCGTTATCATGGTAGTCAGACATGGAGCCGTCGCCGCCCCGCACAGCCGCCAGGTGGATCACTTTATCTGCTCCCTGCAGGATCTGCACCAGGCTCTCCACGGAATAATCCGTATTGCTGCGGGACACCGGAATGACTTCAATGCCGCTTTCTATTAACTTCTCCGCGACGGATCTTCCGACAAATCCGCTCGCGCCGGTCACTGCGATCTTCATATCCGTTCCTACTCAACGTTGCACACGAAGCAGCGCTGCTTGCCTGTCTTGTCCGGCGGGAGGATATCCATCCACTCGATGCGGATACGGAACTCGTCCCCGAAGAGTTTCTCTACTTCGTGGATAAAATGCTGTTCGATTTCTTCCCTGGACTTTTCCGTGTTGTACGGATCCGGTGCCAGCTGGATGAGCATATCGTGGTAAGTCTCCTCGATGAACCGGAACTGAGACAGCCCCGTCGTATGGTTGGCGATCCGCATGAGCATGAGGGCTGACGATTCCACGCCGTCCTCGTGCTTGATCAGGTCGTTCATCCTGCCCTCGATCTCCGTCACGTACCGGATGCCGTCCTTGACATAGGATTTGGCCAGGTCGAGGATCTCATAGTTGATGATCGGGAAGTCCAGCTTGTAGAGGGCGGTCAGAATGATGCGCCCGTTGTCTGCCAGCTGATCGTTGTCATCGTAGATGTTCACGACAGACATGTCATTGCAGACATGGAAGAAGTCGTCTCCCGGATATTTGTACATGCAGCTGCCCATTTCCGTGACGCCGTAGGAATCGATGAGTCCCGGTCCCAGCGCTTCGGTGAGCATCTGACGGGTCACGTCATCGACCATCTCGCTGACGGGCACGTAGTATTTCGGTTTCCACAGTTCCATGTCGTGCTGACGGGCGTAGGCAACGATACGCACCAGACAGTTCCGGCGGAAGCAGAGCATGTCAGGTTTGTACTCGTTGATGTCCCGGATGTAGTCGGCGATGCCGTCTCCCACGCAGTAGTCCTCGGACATGACCTTGCGGCGCATGAGTCCGAATTTCTGCACAATGGAGTCATATCCCTTCGGGTTCGGATCCTTGTGGCTCGTCTGGAAGGAATACATCTTGCCGCGGAGCGCATCGTATCCGCCGGCCATCAGGGATCTGGCCCAGTTGGCGTCCGAGAACGCCTGCTCTCTCTGGGTGTACAGGATCTTCAGGGGCACGCCGGAGGAACCGCTTGTGCTGAGCACATTCCAGTCCTTCTGTTTGTCCGGATTGTCCTGCCAGGTCTGCATCATCCACTTTCTGAGTTCCGCCTTGGTCGTCGTCGGGAATTTCACCAGATCCTCACTGCAGTGATAATCGTCAGGCGTGGTCCCCGATTCCTCGAACTTCGCTCTGTAGAACGGGATCTCATACGCCCGTTTCATGAGCTTGTGGATCTTTTTGTTCTGGTCCTTCTTGATCTTCGCCGGGTCTCCGCCGAGATCCTTGCGCAAAGTCATCAAATACCAGGTCGTATACACATTTTTCAGTTTCTTCTGTAGACTCACTTCTCTGTCTCCTTTTTTAGCGTGGGCATATCATGTAGCCGCACTTCTCAATATATCCGTTCAGTTTTCTCACTGTATCTCCCGTTTCATAGTACCAGCAGACATAGTCCGCACCGGAACAGTCGAAGGCAGATCTGTCGACCCTGCTGCCGGTCAGACCGCTCATGAAGGTCAGACGGCAATCCTTCATTGCCGCCTCCGCAGCCTCTGCTTCCCCGGCCTTGCCCGGCCAGGCGCCTTCCGCCAGATGCGAAAAACACCAGTCCAGCAGATCCACGCCGCAGCTGTATCTGATCAGCCGCCACATGTGGCAGCCGTCGAGCCTGGGCGCGATCTCGATCATATAGGGATGTCCATCCGTACCGATCATGATCTGGCAGTAGCAAGGTCCGTCTGTGACGCCCAGCTTCTGCGATGCGCGCTTCACCAGATCTCTCACTTCAACGGCGATCTGTCCGGTTGCGCGCCGGCTCGGCAGAATATGTTCCTTGATGATCCCGCCCGGATATTCATCAAATGCATAGCGGTCGGAGATGGCTGCGAAGACAAGCTCGCCCCCTGCCATATATCCGTTTACGGATATCTCCTCGCCTGTGATGAACGCTTCGATGATGACCTTCCCTTCGATGGAATAGTCCAAGGAAACATCAAAGTGCTCCGCGATGTCGTCCGCGCTGTCCACACGGAAGCATCCGCGCTGCCCCTGAGAGTCCACCGGCTTCATCATTCCCGGAAAGTCCGTAAACTGAAGTGCGTCTTCAAGGGTCTCATACACGCCGAAGGGAACATTCCCCTGAAAGTCTTCTCCCAGCGCCTGCCGCATCCTGTGCTTGGCGTGGCAGATGTGTGCAGTCTCCGGTGAAATGAAGTGCGGCAGACCCAGCCGCTCGCTGGCCTCCATCACCGTCGGCACAGCCAGATCCGATCCGGCCGTATAGATCAGCGCCGCCCCGCACTCTGCGGCCCACTGTGTCATACCGTCCGCATCCTTGATGTCGACCAGTTTGAACTCGTCCAGCAGATGCTCGCCCGGATCCCCGGACGTATAGCTGCAGCCCGCGACCTTGCAGCCTTTGCCCTTACAGTATTCAATTGCATCGATCTGAGGCCACCCCGCCCCGGGAATCAATACCGTCTTTGTCATTATTCTATCCTAAACGTTTCCGTACATCCTCATACAGCCTCTTCGACGCAAACCCATCATCATGGAGGAAGAAGCTGTTGGCGCGCTGCTTGTACTCCTCGCCCATCCGGCAGTCGTTTTCGATGTACTTGCACAGGATGTCGACCAGAGTTTCAGGATCGTAGCATACTTCTCCGAATCCCCATTCCTCATACTTGAAGGAATGTTCTCTCCAAGGCGTCAGACGTGGATCCTGATAGTAGACGACCGGCTTGCGCATGTAGGCGAAGTCGAAGTGCACGCTGCTGTAGTCCGTGACCATCAGATTGCTCTCTGACATCATCGTCACATAGTTGCTGTCTTTCAGGCTGTTGACCGCGATCACAACGTCGTTTGTTATGGGTTCAAAATCCTTCGTGCGCGTTGCCAGCATCGGATGGAGGAACATGGCGAGCTTATAACCGCCCTTACGCGCTGTTTCCTGCAGACGTTCATCCGTCAGGATCCTGGAATAAGTCTCGAAGTAACTGGTGTATTTGAAGTTCTTGCCGGCGTCCCGCAGTGCAGGTGTCCATGTCGGCGCGAACATGATCTGCTTCTTGCTTCGGTCGACCAGTTCATCGTAGCGCGGCATGCCGCTGGAAGTGATCATGTCCTCTGTATATCCGTATTCCGGCTGCAGATAGAAATCTCTCTCCCATGTGGAGCCGACGACGACGCAGATAACATCATCCTTGATCTGGGTGTAGTTGCCCTGCTTTGTCCCCGCGAATCCATGATACAGGCGGATGATCTTCGTATTGATCAGACCCTTCAGATACTGGAGCTGCTGCCAGCTGATGCCCGTCTTCTTAAACGGCGGAAGATGCGTCATATACAGCGCCTCCGAGTTGAGGGCCAGCATAACAGCTTCCTTGGACCCTCTCTTGAGCAGTTTGTAGCCTTCTGCAGACAGCCGCTTGTAGTCACGGGTCCCCTCGTTCTGGAAGTAGTACTTCTCAATGCCGTCATTTTGAGCGTGGGCGTACCGGAATGCGTACTCCGCGTTGTCGCCCGCATCGTTGAGTTTATCATAGTAGAGCCAGATGCGGCGGTTCCTGTATTTCGGCCTTGTAAGCCAGTAGTTGATTCTCCACTTGAGGACATTAGGCGGCAGATCCTTTTTCGCATATTTCTTATATGCGAGATACAGGAGCATCCGGATCTCCGCAGCGAAGTGTTTCAGTCCCCCGCCCGGTTCGATAAGGATCCGGTCCTTGCTGCAACGGAGCAGATTTCCTCCGGCTGCCCAGTAAGCGCCCTTGCTGTTTTTGAGCAGTCTGCTCTGCCAGTTTCCATCGAATCCCATCTTGCAGATCTTCGTCTTCCCATTCGGGTCTTTGATCACAAATGCAAGCTGCTTGCGGCAGCCTTTCGGCATCGGAACGAACACGTGGTAAGCGTGGAGCTCATAAGCGTCCTTCGAAAAGAAGGTGATCATATCCGTCATGACCGGCGTAAGCTCCGCTTTGATGTCCAGCTTCTTTCCGCCTTCTTCTTCCCGGATATAGAATTCGAATGTCTCTTCCGCAGAGTCTCTGGTGTACAGGAAGAATTCCAGACACGGACCCGCCTCTCCATCTTCGACATACCGCAGCGATTTGACATGGACCGTGTCGATATCATCCACGGTCTGCGCGCGTTTGCCCGTCATGAATTCGAGGTCGCCCAGGGTCAGATTGAGGCTTCTGCCTGCTTTTGCGATGACGTCGCCGTCCAAACGGCTCATCACATCTTTGACCTCGGCGAGATAGCTCTGCAGATCCTCGCCGCTTTCGAAGATCTGTTTGCCGGCTTCTTTCCTGTTGGACTGGAAGCGCTGCATATTCAGATACAGATAGGCATACTGCGCTCTCTTGGAAGCTGCCCCTCCTTCTTCTGTATTGCAGATCTCATTCCAAAGTGGTCTGGCCGCTTCCAGATACCATCCTGCCTCATAAGCCTGCGGCGGGGACAGATTCTCGTCCGGCTTTCTCTTAGACTGATATATATGCTTACTGATGAAATAATACTTCGGATATTTTATTGAAAACTGTACAGAAAAGAGTTCCTCTTTCAGGAACTCAAATCTACTGTCAAATTTCAAGCCTGCTTCTCTGATTGCAGCTGTGCTGAATACAGACGCCTGGAAAACCACGGGAACGCAGTGGAAGTCTTTGGTCATATCGACCATGCCGCTCTTATCGGGGAATTTCCGGTACAGCGACAGATCCCGGACCTTGTTCCCCCCGTCCAGGAATTTGGACTTGCCGGAGATCCGCGGCACATTGTCCTTCACTGCCTCCGGCGGAATGGCCGCAAGAAAATGCTCCAGTCCGGTCTTGTCCTCCGGATCTTCCGCAAACACGATGTAGGGAAGATCCGTCCCGTAAATCAGCTCATTGAGCTGCTCTGCAGAAAGCCGCAGATCAGCTACGCATACTTCGGATAGTTTCATCAGAAAACTCCTCTGTTATTTCACGACAAACTTCTTGTTCAGCAGTGTCACGGTCTTCTTCGAATTCTTGGCTGTCACTTTGTAATAATAAGTTCCCTTGGCCAGAGTCCCGAACAGGACATCATCGTCGAGTCCGTACACGTCGTATGTTTTCGCAGTCTTCAGTGTCTTGGTGCCCGTTGTCTTCGCTTTGCCGGAAGTTGTATAGACACCTGCCGTTACCTTCTTCAGACTGTAGTTCGATGTGATCTTGCCTCTGATGGTGAACATCTGACCCTGTTTCAGTTCTTTTGGATAGGTGGCGCCTGAAATCGTGATCTTCGATGACGGGCTTACCGTGAACTTCTTGCTGACCAGTGTCTTTGTTTTCTTCCCGTCTTTGGCTACGATCTTATATGTGTACTTGCCGGCCTTCAGCTTGCCGAACTTGATGTCGTTATCGATCTTTAACAGATTGTACTTCTTCGCGTTCGGTTTGGCAGACTTGCTGATCGCAGTCTTGCCCTTGGAGCTGATGATGCTGACCGTGACCTTCGTGATTTTATAGTTCGACGAGATCACTCCCTTGACATCGAACATCGCACCCTGATAGATGAGTTTCGGATAGGAATAGCTCTTGATCTTCAGAGTTGAAGCAGCTGCTGTTGTTGCTTTTGTAGTCGTCTTGGTCGTTGGCTTGGTCGTTGTCTTGGTTGTCGTTTTCGTCGTCGTACCCGCAGGCTTCGTCGTCGTACCTGCAGGCTTTGTTGTGGTCGTGCTTGCAGGTTTCGTCGTCGCCTGCGTCGGCGTCGGCTCCGTGTAGGTGATATCCTGAATGCACATGTAGTGGGTGACTCCCTTAAGCGTCACGATCGTTGTCGCCGATAGCTTTTCGATGCCTTTGCTCTTGCCGTTCCTGTTGTGGGACGGATCGATCCCGTAGAACGTACCGTTCTTGTACTCCGTGATCAGGATGCCGTGATCGGAAGCCTTGCCTGCTGCCCTGTCCTTATCCTGGGCTTTGTCGCCGTATATGATCACGCCCTCCGGTCTGTCACTCAGGAGCTGTATCAGCTGTTTCTTCACACCGGCCACGGTTGTGTTGGAAAACTTCTTGTACTTGTTCACATGGTACGTATACCCGTCATTGGTATAGCGGTACTCTTTATACTTGATGCCCTTGGATCTCACATTGCTGAACGTAACGGTTTTCCATTTCGATGATCCAACAATGACTGCGATACGCCTGAGCATGAAGAAATTCGATGCGATCAGGCATTGGTGGCCGGCCACATTGTCTCCCAGATAGTAGATGGATTTATCCGACAGCGATGGCAGAGACGCACTGTAGGTTTTATCCAGATACAATGGTGTCATAGATACAGCAACCAACGCTGTAATACATAAAACTACTATGATTCCTTTTGTCTTACTAAACATACGCTACCTCACAAATCTGTTCCGAAAAAATATGCAGAAAAAGTGCATACAACGGTACACAAAAATTATATCGGTGCGTATTTTTTGTGTCAATTAACGTGGATTTAGGTGTTTGTTAAAATTTATTAATGTTCTGTCTTTTCACCCGCTTCTTCCGGCTTTCTCCGCTTGTGCCTGAGGACCTGGATCAGCCTGCCGGTCGCCAGGATCAGCAGGATCAGAAGCCCTGCGGCAGATACGAGAATGCCCTTCTCAAGTCCCGGCGATTTGTAGTGCATTTCAAGCTGATGACTGCCCGCAGTTACCGGGAATCCGATGAACGAGATGTTCACATCGTCAAGCTTTTTCACCTGCTTGCCGTCCAGGAAAACATTCCATCCCGGCGTTCCCAGAATCGACATATAGACCAAGGAGTCTGTCTTTGCATCCACAGTGCCGGTGATCATATCATCGTCAAAGCTGTCGATCTTCAGCTGGCTCTTTGCAAGCTTCTTCGCCGATTGCTCATAGAGATCCATCGGAACAGCATATACGTGGAGTGCATCAAAACTGTAATATCCAATATTGTCGAAAGTGATCTTGATATCCCCCGAAACAGTATCGAAATATCCCAGATTCACGTTGAAATCGACAACGTCTCCAAAGCCCTGGTTCTTGCCTTTGCGGTTGGATACGATCTGCTTGATGCCGTTTTTCTTCACTGCGATCTTGAACTTCTCGTCATCTTCGAAGCCCTGCCGCTTCAGGTATTCCGCCTTGCTGTTCTTCGCGGTCGTACCAGTTCCCATCAGCTCGTGATAATCGTCAAAGGAGCACTTTTTCCTTGTCAGGTTTTCAAAAGCAATCACGATTTCTCTGTCCTTGACTTCCGGGATGCTGATGGTGATGGTCCCCTCTTCGCTTCTGCAGGCGAAGTCATTTCCGTCAAGGTCGATGCCGTCTGTTCCTGCGATCTCATAATCGATGTCTTCTATGCCTGTTTTGATTTCGTCAGGGCTGAAGTGCCGGATCCCCTTTACCTGATCTGTACGGTCGTCCGGAATGACTGCAGTCTGCATCACGACCTGTTCCCGCTCCAGATAAGGATACTCCATCAGCTCCGACTCGGTGATATAACCATCATAGGCTGCGCCCAGCCCAATGCTGTACTTGTTCTTATAGATATCAATGCCGTCGACCGTTGTCTCCAGGAAATCATATCCGAACGGAACGTATTCTTCCTGCTTCCTGCCGGAATCCGACGGATCGATCAGGTAATATTTGACGCCCATCAGCGTGTCCAGCCCTACCCTGTTTCCATTGGAGAAGCTGGCTGTCCGGTCAAAGTATCCGCAATTGTTCCCCATGACCTTGTTGTACATATGCCAGGATCTCTTGATCGTGGAGAAGTAGGTATAGATGGACCGCATATCGTGGTAGATGTTCTTGTTGGGCGGCACCTTCGTCTCAGCGATGCGCTCGCTTCTGAAGAACGAAGTGTCCTCTGCCTGGATCTCCTTGGCGGCCCGCTGGCAGGATCCTTCATAATCTTTGTACGTCTTGCCTGTTTCCTGATATCTGTAGATTTCTTCACCCAGTCCGGGCATGAGTTTGGCATTGACGACAAGCACGACATTTGCGATCAGAAGGGCCGCAAGGACGCATGTGCAGAGCCCCCGCCAGATTTTCTGATCGAACAGCTTTGTCCGGATCGCGTAGACTGCAATGGCCAGGATCCCGATGGTCCCGCCGATCACCACGTTGACTGCGGTGACTTTGGGGATGATCTGCAGATAGCCGTAACATGCCCACAGGCTCCATGCGCAGAGCGCCGCGAGGAAAAGCGCCATCAGAATGAGGTTGCTCTTTTTCTGCAGCGTTTCCCGGTTCAGGCATTCCACCGTTGCCCAGACCATGAAGAAGGTCAGGACGAAATACCACCTGCCCGTTGTGTAGCTGAACCCGTTGAAGATGCTGCCCGTTATAGGGAAAAGACCTGCAATGAGAAAGAGCGTCATCATGATGGCAGCTGTGCTCTTCTTCCTGATGTTGAGAACAGCGACAGGAAGGAAGACCAGCAGAAGGCTTGCCAGGAAGATCTGGCTGAAACCTGTCGTGACATTGGACAGGGTAAACAGATCCGCCGGCATGCGCAGGTATTCCATCAGGCTGTACAGGGTAGGATCCTCAACGGTCGATTCCATCGTGGCTCCTGTCGTTTTGATAAACGTCTGCAGGAACGAAAAAGCGGACAGCATGAATCCCAATATGCCGAACACGATAAATGACGCGAAGTGGCAGAGGAATTCTTTGACTGCCGGCTTTCTGTAGTGGAAGTACCGGACAATAAAGTACAGGAAGATAACGATCCCGGAAATGTAGGCCCACAACGTGCTGAAGATCAGCAGCAGTGCCACCGAGATCGAGAATACCCATGGGGAATGATCTTTGAGGAGCTTGTCAACGCCCAGAACCAGAAGCGGGAACAGGATCATCGCCGTAGCAAATGTCCCCTGTGTGTTCGTCGCCTCGATCGCCCAGCCCGAAAAAGCATAGCAAAGCGCTCCGAAGACGATCTGTTCTCTGCTGAACCTGATATAACCGGCAAACGCCATGAATGAAACGCCCGTCAGATACTGACGTACGATGACCATGATGCTGTATCCGATGTCGATCTTATCTACCGGGAATGCGATCACGATATATGAGAGGGGATCCAGGAACCTGCTCTTGAGCAGCATCCAGACATCATCGCCCAGGCCGAAGTCCCACGCCCAGAAACAAAAGCCATGCCCGGCTGTCATCTCTGCGATGGTCTGTTTGATCTGGACATAGATCGGATACTGCTGCGCCCATCCGTCAATATTACCCTGCCCGTTCACAAGCAGGGTACGTCCGAAGTACAGGTACTGGATATACGCGCCTGCAGCGATGACCGCAAACAGAACGGTGTATATCGCGAGATTCCTGAAGAATGTATTTTTTTGGTCCAGTCTTTCTTCTGTTAACTGCATATCGTGTCTATGATCCTCGCTGTTGCATTGCCATCGCAGGCACTCATAAACTTCTCTCTAAAAGCGGCTACTTCCGCCGGATCGAAGTCTGCGTCGATTTCCTTGATCGCGCGGATCAGCTCATGCGGATCCTTCACGATCGGTCCCGGCGTCATCTCATCATAATCGTAATAAAAACCTCTGTGGTCAAAGTACTCGTCCAGATCGTAAGCGAAGAAGATCATCGGCTTCTGGAAGAGGGAGTACTCAAAAATCAGGGATGAGTAATCGGAGATGCAGATGTCTGCCGTGCAGAGAAGCTCTTCGATTTCCATCTCATCTGTTACATCAAAAGCAAACTGGTTGCACCGTTCATCGATCACAGGTCTCTCCTTCACGAAAGGATGATGCTTCATCAGGATCACATAGTCATCGCCCAGCTGCTGCATCATTTCCGGCAGATCCATCTCATCCGGTGATTCCGCCTGCAGAACGCGGCCGCGGAATGTCGGCGCATAGAGAATGACCTTACGGCCGGCTGCCTGCGGACATACGGACAGGAGTTTCTCCCTGGCTGAAGAGATGACGGCTTCATCGAAGAATGCGTCTGTCCTGCTCACGCCGAGAGGCTGCACGATGCCCTGCCCTTCCAGTCCCATCGCCTCTTCATAGGCCCATACGACTTCGGGGCTGCTGACTGTCACGATGTCATAGTTGTGGTGCAGCGGATAAAGATTCTGCTTGAATTTGCTCTGCCCGAATTCCTGCTTGGCAGTGCTGAAACCGAAGCGCTTGAAGGCGCCGCACGCATGCCAGACCTGTACGACCTTCGTCTCAGGACGTTTATCAAAACCGCCGACGGTCTTGTTGGAATCTGTTGTGAACACGAACTCCGCATCCGCAAATTCCTTGAGAAACGCCATGATCTTCCGGTACTGCTGTTTGATGCGCAGCATCTCAAGCCCCAGAGACATTTCTTTGATCTCAAATCCGCCTCTGCGCTCAAGTTCTGCCTTGATTCTGAGCAGACTGTCTGTTGTCTCCGGAAATCTCGGTTCCAGGAGAATGACCTTGCCCTTTTTCACAGGACGCTTAGCATACTTCCTGTACGTGCGGGGATAGATCATTTTCAGTGTGATGAAATTGTAGATCCTGATGAGGATCTGTTTGAAGATGATATATCTGATTCGTTCTTTTACTTTCACGATGCACCCATTTCTTTCATTTTTTCAATGATCCGCTCTGTTGCATGTCCATCGCAGCAGGACATGAACCGCTGACGGAAATCTATGACCTGCTGCCGGTCGAAGAGCGTGTCGATATTCTTGATATAGTGGATGATTTCTTCTGTGCCCGTGACGATCGGTCCCGGCGTGAGTTCTTCGTAATCATAGTAGAACCCTCTCCAGTCGAAGTAGTCATCCAGGTCGTAGGCGAAGAATATCATCGGACGCTCAAACAGGGAGTATTCAAATACCAGCGAGGAATAATCCGATATGCAGATGTCGCTGGCGCAGATCAGATCGTCGATGCTGCCGTTCCTCGTCAGGTCAAATGCAAAGACATCCTTGATGTCCGGCGACAGCAGCGGCGGACGTTTCACGAGCGGATGGTGCTTGATGATGAGTACGTACTCATCAGACAGTTCCCGCGCCATCCTGTCTACATCCAGCGCATCCGGTCCCACTGCCGTGGCGATCCTTCCGCGGAAGGTCGGCGCATAGAATATGATTTTCTTATCCTTCGATGCGGGAACGGCTTCGTGGACCCGATCCACGGATGCCTTGATGTAATCCTCATCGAAGAACACATCTGTCCTGCTCACGCCCAAAGGCTGCACGACGCCTTTTCCCTCGAGGCCCATCGCCTCTTCAAAGGCCCAGACTGCTTCCGGGCTGCTTACGGTAACGATATCGAGATTCTTGTACAGCGGATACTTGAGCTTTTCTTTCATGCTTCCGCCGAATATCTTATCTGCAGTGCTGAAGCCGAACCGCTTGAACGCGCCGCATCCGTGCCAGGTATTGCAGACAATGGTTTCCCGGCGCTTCGGAAGACAACCTAAAGTGTTGTTCGCTTCTGCGACCACCGCATACTTCGCCGTGGCGAAATCCTTGATGAAGTCCATGGATCTCTTGTACTGCACGCGGTACCTCGCGTAACGGTCGCGCAGATAATGTTCATGGATCGTATACTCTCCGGACTCCTTGAAGTAATCATAGATTTCCATGATGCTGTTGGTCAGCTTATCCAGTCTCGGTTCGATGAAGATGACCTTCTTCTCATCGACCGGTTTCCTCGCGTACCAGCGGTAGCAGAGCGGATAAAGGATCTTCCGGGTCAGGAAACGGAATGTGAACCGCATTCTCTGCAGCCGCCAGTTCTTGAACTTCTGCGCGTTGGTCGTGATGCGGATATCCTGTTTGGCAATGAATTCTTTGATCTTCTCGTCCTGTCTGATTTTGCGCCTGTAATTCCATTTGACCCATGGATTTGAAACGCGGCTCAGGGAGTCTTTCTCTCCGGCAGTGGTGATCTGTGCCAGATGCGGGAGTTTCGTATAGTTTGAGTTGTTGTACAGCTTCGCGATATCCGTTACGGCGTCTCCTCTTGAGAGGACCTTCTTTCCCCGCAGGTACACGACGCTGAACATCTTGTTGCACCAGAAATAATCCAGCTGATTGTAGATGGATCTGAGTCTGATTTTATCCAGCTCGTTGATAAAGGGAGTGCTGTTCGCTTCGATAGGGATGCTCCCGTGCTCCGTCAGTCGGCGCAGAGGAACAGACACGAAGTGATTCTCCAGATTTCTTGGTTTGCTGATGACCCCGTCGTACATTCCCTTGATCAGATGCTCCGGGAACAGAACTGTTTCATCCACGAAGATGACATATCTTCCCTTTAACACTTTCACGGTGTCTCTGATGAAGTGGGACAGATTGTCTATATGTTTCACTTCAGAATAATTGATTTTGCTCTTCCAGATTTCATCGATGCTGTCAGAAAGCGTCTCGTCCACAACAGCTTCGAAGGAAGGGTACTTCTGATTGTACAGGCTCGTAACGACGGCGTCCGCCATATCCGGCGCCACCTTCGATGAAATAACGACGCTGAGGATCGGCTCTTCCGCCAGCTCCTCCGGGCTCGTCATGATTTTTTTGTGGATCGCCAGATCCCCGTTCAGCCCGTCGATGGTCTTTTCCCAATTGGACGGGAAAATCCTGGTCCGGTATGTACGGATCTTCTCTTCGATCGCCTGCAGGCTCCTGCTGTCCAGCCGCCACAAACGGCGGTACAGATCGCCCAGCAGTCTGTCCTGAACAAACCGGACATACATATCTTCACGGAACAGCCTGTACCGGCATGCCAGTTCATCCATTTCATTATCGGGAGCACCCTGGGAGCGGCGCTGGTTTTCTTCGTTTGCATATGATGTTTCGACCGTCTCTTCGATCATATCAAAAGCAGTGAAGAATTCCCTGACAGTCTCCTCCCCGATCGTCTCCTTCATGGACGGATCCTTGAAGTCAGCCTGCTCGAAATGCCTGTACACAGGACTGCCGCAGCCTGCGATAGACCGGCAGCTCTGTGAAAAACGATATACAAATACAGCATCCGCCATATGGGTGATCTCAGGGAAGCGGATGCCTTCATTCTCAATGACTTCTCTGCGGAACAGTTTTCCCCAGAGTTCAGTCGACAGGTGCAGAGCCGGATCATACTTGTCGATCTTTTCCTTCTCCGCGAGCGCTGTCAGATACGCCGGCACGTGAACGCCGTCGATCTGCTCGGTCTCCGAAAGGCCTATGACCAGATCGGCAAACTGCTTCTTCGCAGCGCCGTGCAGATCCGTGAGGGCACGCTCCGGCATCGTGTCGCCTGCTTCCGCGAACAGGACAAACTCGCCGGCCGCCTTCTCCAGGCCCGCGTTCCCGGCAAGATAAAACCCCGGCTCTTCCTGATGGATGCAGGTGAACCGCTTGTCCTCTGCACAGTACTTTTCGATGGCGGACCGGACTTCCTCCGATACTCCATTCTCAACTGCGATGACCTCCAGGTCTCTGAAAGACTGGCTTTGCAGAGACTGCAGTGTCTGATCCAGTTCCTTTGCTTGATTGTCAATTGGTATGATTACTGAAACTTTCGGCACAGGTCGGTCTCCTTACTTCTTTGCGGTCTTTGGCGGATCGTAGAACTTGATGGCGTCGTTGATGTCGCTGTCGTACACAAGCTTGCCCTTCTTCATGACGATTCCCCGCTTGCAGAACTCCTTTGCCATACTGATAGAGTGTGTTACGAAAACAAGGGTGACATTGTTCTTCTCAATGATCTCGTTCACCTTCTGGCGGCACTTCTTACGGAACTCTTTATCTCCGACGCTGAGCGCCTCGTCAACGATGAGGATCTCCGGCCGGATGTTGATGCTTACTGCAAATCCCAATCTCGCACGCATACCGCTGGAATAGGTCCTGACCGGCTGGTCGATGTATTCGTCGAGCTCCGCAAACTCCACAATAGTATCCTCGAGCTCCGCGATCTCACTGTTTTTAAGGCCGTAGAGCTGTCCTTTGAGGTAGATGTTGTCGCGGCCGGTCATCTCCATGTCGAATCCGGAGCTCAGCTCCAGCAGCGCGCTGACTCTGCCGTCGATCATGATCTCACCGCTTGTCGGGAATGCGACCTCCGTCATCATCTTGAGGATGGTGGATTTGCCGGCTCCGTTCTTGCCGAGGAATGCGACAGATTCGCCCTGGCGGATCTGGAAGCTCACATCGTTGACGGCAAGCTTTTCCTTATATTTGACGCGCTTGGAAAAAACCGCAAACAAACGCTGTTTGTCGTTTTTGTAGAGTTTGTATCTCTTTGTTACGTTCTTGAATTCGATTACAACTTTATTACTATCCATTGCACTAACATATCTCCTACAGTACATCAGGGATTTCTTTGATTAGTTTCTTGTAGGCCCAAAG
This sequence comes from uncultured Eubacteriales bacterium, assembly GCA_902786815.1. GTDB lineage: Bacteria > Bacillota > Clostridia > Peptostreptococcales > Anaerovoracaceae > Lentihominibacter. The sequence goes on along the minus strand of CADADV010000001.1, from coordinate 27,834 downwards.
CGCCAGGATGATCATGACGATCAGCACGATCACGAAGATCGCCAGCCTGTCTGCCTGTTCCCAGAACCACACTTTGTAGATGAAGCAGTTCCTGTATCCGGTCGCTACATAGGTGACCGGATTGAAATGCATGATAAACTGGATTTTTGGGCTGTTGATCCTGTTGATATCCCACATGATGCCCGAGAGCCAGAAGATCGCCTGGGTCACGGACTTGACCAGATTCAGGAAGTCCACGCTCATAGCTGCCAGCAGGGACGCGAACAGCGCCCACGCTGTAAAGAACGCGATCATACACAGCATGTAGAACGGAAGCTGCAGCCAGTAGACATCCGGGAAATGCCCTGTGATGACGAAGATGAACACCACGATACACATGAGGACCAGGTGGATCGCCAGCTTGGACATACTCATGAATGTCGGGATCGTCGATACCGGGAACTTCATCTTCGTGACGAGGAATTTATATTTCCGGATACAGCCTGCTCCCTGTGTCAGCATATCGCTCATGTAGAACCAGGAGATGAATCCCGGGATCATCCAAAGGATGAAGGGGAATCCCTCGATCGGTTTGCCGCCTCTCAGCCCGTAGGTGAACGCAAACCAGAATACGGAGATCATGATCACTGGTCTGACCAGTGCCCACGACCAGCCGAGGGCCGCGCCGCTGTATGTTTTTATGATATCTGCTTTCGCGAGCTTTAATATCTGTGACCTCCACTCGACATGTTCGCCCACTATTGTTTTTATTGTACCCACTTTACTCTATCTCCATTACTTGTTCCAGATCATGATGGTTTTACCACCGGCTTTATGGATATCTGCTTCAAACGCCTTTGTGAAATCTTCGATTTCCCTAACGTCGAAGACTTCGCCGACGATACGCTCCAGATAATTCACGACTTCCGGATTGTCCGCATAGAACTGCACGATCTCCTCGAAATCCTTCCGGCCGCTTCTGCTGCTGCCGAAGATCCTGAGGCCCTTCTCCAGAACCATTCTCGTATTGATCGGGACCGGATCCTCTGATACGCCCAGGATCGAGATCGTTCCTTCCGGATTGATGTAATCGATGATCTGGTTGATCGCTGTGCCGGACGCCATATTGCCGACACATTCGAACGCGTGGTCAAAGGCCATATCCTCCGGGATCTCGTCCACATGATAGGTTCCGTCCGCGAAGGTGAACTCGCTCATTTTATCATCGTCGATTCCGAAGATGCTCAGCTTCACATCAGGGATCCTGTACTTGATGAACAGGGATGTGATGAACGCCAGGTTCCCGTCGCCCCATACGGCGATATGATTTCTCCTCTCGTGGGAGAACCTCTGGAATCTGGAAATGGCATGGTAGCTGACCGATGCGATCTCCGTGAATGCAGCTACTTCCTTGTTGATGCCGTCCGGCAGCCGAACAAGTCTGTCCCGTCTCATCGGAACGTTGTCCTGCATGAATCCGTCAAACCCGCTTGCCCGGAACTTGCTGCTGCGCAGATAGTTCTCCGCTATGATATCGTCTTCTTCCACCGGCGTATTCGGGATCATGACAACGCACTCTCCCTCCGTGAATTCGCCTTTGCTGTCGTAGACGACTTTGCCGATGCCTTCATGGATCAGCGCCATCGGCAGCTTTTTCTTCAGCACTTCCGGAGCACGCTTGCCCTGATAGTAACGCTGGTCGGCATTGCAGATCGAAAGATGCGTCGGTCTGACGACCACGACGTCCTGATTCAGGTCAATGTCGGTAAACTCTGTTTCGAATTTTCTCGGTTTGACGAGTCTGTATATGGTATTAAACATCTCTTCCGCCTTTCATCAGTGTCTCTGCTACAGTAAGGTCATACGGATACGTCACTTTGATATTGAACGGCTCGCCCTTGACGATATGCACAGGCTTGCCTTTGATCACGTAGATCTTACATGCGTCCGTGAGGATCTCTTTTTCCTCTTCGGTCAGGGCTTCGTAAGTCGCCTTCAGCTCTGCTGCCTTAAAGCTCTGCGGGGTCTGCCCCTGGTACAGCTTGCTTCTGTCCGGAATGCAGCTGAGGGCCTGCCCGTCATCGGACTCTACGATCGTATCCGTGGCCGGGATGACAGTGTCGCAGGCGCCAAACTCCGTCGCCGCCGCTATGTTCTCCTCGATGATCCTGTATGTAACGAAGGGGCGCACTGCGTCATGCGTTACGATGACTGCGTCGTCCAGACCGTAGTTTTCTTCGATATACCTGACGGCGTTCATGATCGTTTCATTTCTGACTGCGCCGCCCTGGATGACAACGATATTGTCCATGTTGCCAAGATACTTTTCGAACACATCCTTTGTGTATTCGATCCATTCTTCCGGGGTGAGCACGATCACCTTCTCAAAGCCTCTGTACAACGCAAACTTCTCTACCGTGTGCACAATGATCGGTTTCTCGCCGATGTGCAAAAACTGCTTTGGCTTGTCTGCGCCCATTCTGTGTCCAACTCCGCCTGCCAGTATTACTCCGAAATTCATAAACTCCTCCAATCATTGATTCGGTCGAGAAGGTACTGTCCCATCTCTTCCGTACAGTGCTCACGTTTTTCAATATACTTCTCAGCAAACTGCCGCACCCTGTCCGGCTGCCAGTCTTCCGCATCGATGACTTTCATCACATCCGCCGCACTGGTCACCACAGGTCCCGGCATTTCGCTGTTATAATCCAGATAAAAATCCCTTCCCGCTATGTATTCCCCGATATCAAACGCATAGAATACCAGAGGTCTTCCCTTGAGCGCCGCTTCATAGGTCACTGCAGAGTAGTCCGTGATCACCACATCGCAGATACTGAGCATATCCATCGTGGAGAATTTCCTGTCCACGATAGCCTGCCCGCCTTCGATCAGCGCCGCATCCAGCGGATGCAGTTTCACGATCAGGTCGTACCTGCTGTAATCGACCGTGTCGATCAGCCGTCTGACGTCCTCTGAGATATCCTTTCCTTTGCGGAAGGTCGGCGCGTAAAGAAGCACCTTCCTGCCGCCTTCTGCGATCCCGGGATAGGCGTCCCTGATTTTCTCTTTGTTTTTCTCGTCTCGCTGCTGGTCAAGGATCGCGTCCACCCGCGGCAGACTCATGACCGTCAACGCTTCTTCATCATATCCGAAGGCTTCCGCAAAAGCACTGCGGCTCGCCTCGCTGCTTGTGAATATGATATCATATTGTTCATGCATATGCATGATATTTGCTGTCCCGCTGCTGCGTCCTCCGGCCTGGTCCAGAATGCTCAGGCTGAACTTCTTGAGGGATCCCAGCGCGTGCCACATCTGCGCGATGATCAGCTCGTCCCTGTGCCTGAGCAGGCACGCCGCGATGCAGTAGGTATCCAGGATCACCATCTTTGATGTCGCCATGCAACGCATCTGCTTGAGCATATGCAGCATGTACCCTGCGTAGGCGGCAGGCCCGTGCCCCATCTCTTTGCAAAGCACGACCGTTTCGAAGCCCTGCTTCTGAAACCATTCGTCCAGGGCCCTGATATCATAGGAAGGCTTATTGCTCTGCCTGCTTAAGAATACGATTCTGTTTTTCACCGGAGCGATCTTCATGATGCTGTATACAGCATTGAGCACTCCTGTGCCGATTTTTATCAGTGTTCCAAGCATAGTTGCCTCATCACCTGAGAAAGCGTTCGCACACTCTCTCACCTGCGTGTCCGTCACAGGCAGACATAAACCTGCTGCGGAAGACCTCGCGCCTATCCGCCATCAAGTTTTCCTTCTTCACCGCCCGGATCAGTTCGTCCTGATCCACGGCAGTCTCTCCATATACATAATCTTCAAAGCTGTAGAACAGCCCCCGCGTATCCGCGTACTCTTCTCTATCATACACATAGTATATGATAGGCTTTCCTGTGAGCAGATACTCGAATATGGCAGAGGAGTAGTCCGTGATCATCATATCCGACACCATCATCAGATCATTGATGTCCTCCTCTGAAACATCGATGATGCAAAGGCCATCCACACTCTTTTCATAAGGATACGGCGCGCCCTTTTTCAGATTGCCCGCCATGGCAGGATGCCATTTGAGCATCAGCGTATACCCTTCTCCCAGCTGCCTGATGAACTGCTCAGGATCCAGTCTGCTGAAATCATAGGTCGCGTCGGCGATCCTCGTCCCCCTGTAGGTGGGGGCGAACAGGATCTTCTTCCGGCCCTCAAGCTGCGGGAACTTGCGCAGGATCCTCTCTGCTGCCTGCTCCCTGCAGGCCTCATCGAAGAACACATCCGTCCGGGGGATCCCGGTCGCATGCACACGCTCCAGAGGGATATCGTAGGCGTCCGCATAGCATTGCCGGATTTCCTCGGCGCTCACGATGGCACCCGTATACTTGCGGTGGCCTTTGCTGACCCGCACGCCGCCGGTCTGTCCGTCCGGCCGTGCGAATCCGAACTGCTTGTAGGCGCCGCAGCCGTGCCAGAGCTGGATGATCTGCTGTCCTTCCGGAACGTTCATAAACTCCGTGAAGTCCAGCACATCTTCCAGGAACACTCGCCCGCAGCAAGCCAGGCCCCTCGCGATGAGGCGGATATCCTCATCGGTCTGGGCATGTATGTGCTTGTTTTTGGCATAAACGTGCTTCGTGAACCGCGCCGGCGTAAGGTCGTAAACGCACTTTAAGTTCCCCGTCAGCGTATCGCTGACATCCGTCACGAAAAACACCGCATCCGGATCGATCTTCGATCCTGCTCCCGCACGTTTGTATTCACTTATGAACTTCAGGACACGTGAGGCAGTCCTGATTTTGCCTGAGATTCCCATTACAGGTTTTTCTTGATCTCCGATGATGCGATGCCGGGCGTTCTCGGAAGACGAATGACTTCTTTGCCGTTCTCTTCACACCATTTTACCGCTCTCTGGAATCCTGCGTGGTTCTGGTCTCCGCCGATGGCGAATACATCGAAGTCCACCTTCTTGATATCCTCGTCGATCGCTGTGTACGTGATGACTTCGTCAACCGGCTTTAAAGCACTTACGATCTCCAGTCTCTGCTCTGTCGTGTAGAGTACCTTGGCGTCCGGTTTGAATTTCAGGATGAAATCTCCGTCCTGCACGGCGACGATGAGATAATCGCCCAGCTTCTTGGCGTTCTTGAAGAGACGCAGATGTCCCAGGTGGAAATAATCGAATACACCTACTGTAAGAACCTTTTTCATTTGACTTTTTTCCTCTCTTTCTTTATTCCAACGTAAAGTGTTATGAACAGCATTACCGCGAGCACCGTCATGATGATCGCGTACAGCACGGCCGCGCCCGTCATTCCGAAACGGATGACCATGGGCCTTGAAACCAGGAAGGCTGATGCGGCTGCCACAGCGTAGCATATCAGCATCACCCGCTGCTTTCTGATGATCGTCAGCACCGTGGCGAAGAAGGTCGCGTAGGCGAGCATCCCGCCGCCCACCATGATGATCACGAGTTCCCGTTTGTAGTCCGACACATCCGCACCGAACACAAAGGAGATCAGCGGGATCCCGATGGTGAACGCCACCGCCAGGCCGAGGGCCGTGATGCCCAGTATGATATAGCACTGTTTGCGGATCAGTTTGACAAGCTTCACGAACTGATCCTTCTCATTTGCCACCCAAAGTTTTGCGTAAGTCGTGATGATCGGGTTGAAAATAAAGTGCGCGATCAGCCCAACGACGAAAGCCGGCATGAATATGAAATTGTAGTAAGCCTGTATCTCTTCTGTCAGGCATGCGTCGATCGCATACTTCGGCGCGTTGCCGATATACACGTTCAGGAAAAGGCTGACGAAGATCGGGAAACCCTCGATCATCAGCATCTTCGTTTTTTCTCCGCTGAAGGCGGGCTTCAGGCTGCCCCCGAAGTGTTTGCCTTCATTGACGCTGGTCAGCATGGCTTCTGCCACGGATACAGCCAGGCAGGCGCTTGCAGCCAGCAGCATATTCTTTGTGAACACCAGGAACAGGCAGCAGGTCAGCATCTCCAGCACATATCTGGCCGCCGAACACTTCGTCGCAACATCCAGTCTCCCCTTTTGCTGCATCCTGCCGTGGAACACATCTGTATACGCCTGTACATATTTCAGCATGCACACGATCATGATGACCAGGAACTTGCTGAGGTTGTAATGGAGCATCAGTGTTCCGTATATGCAGTATCCCAGACTCGCCAGAACCATCACCGAACAGGTCAGGAACCTTACGCCGTGATACTCCCGGAAGGAGAACTTCTCAAGCACGTCGGAGGACTGGTATCTTCTGAGCCCGTACTGCCCCAGATACATCATCAGGCTGGCTACTGCATAAGCGATGCTGAACACGCCCGCATCGTACATGCCGTTGGTCCTGGTCATGACCATAAGGATGACCGGACATTCCACCGCGGCCAGCGCTGCGTTGATGGCGTTCCAGAGATACGCGCTGCGCTCCGGATTATTTGTTTTTTCTAATAGTTTTCTTATTCCTGCGAGCATCGGAGTTGTTTATCCCAGCGTGCACAGGATCTTCCTGGCTTCCTCACATACGGTCAGCGCGTCTTCTTTTGTCAGTTCCGCGTGCAGGGGCAGACGGATGAGCCGCTTTCCGTAGCTTTCCGTGACCGGAAGCATTCCCTCATGGTAACCCAGGCTCTGACCCATCGGTGCGGAGTGCAGCGGCACATAACAGATGTGGGCCTGGATGCCCTTCTCCCTCATCCTGTCGCCGAATTCGTTGCGCGCCTCGGGCGTCGGCAGGAGCAGATTGAACATGTGCGCATTGTGCGTACAGTGCTCCGGTATCTGCGGAAGGCCTATAAGACCCTGCTGTTCCAGATCTTTCAGTTCTTCCATATATGTGTTCCACACAAGCATCCTCTTGTCCATGATCTCATCGAACCGCAGTATCTGCGCGTACAGCAGCGCTGCCAGCAGGTCCGACGGCAGGAAGGATGATCCGATGTCATGCCACGAGTACTTATCCACAACGCCCCGGATCAGCTGCCTTCTGTTGGTCCCTTTCTCACGGATGATCTCAGCCCTGTCCATAAGGCTCTCATCATTCACGACGATCATGCCGCCTTCACCCATGATGTAATTCTTGGTTTCATGGAAACTGAAGCATCCCAGCTCACTGAGCGTTCCGGCAAACCGGCCCTTGTAGGTGGATCCCAGTGCCTGCGCCGCGTCTTCGATCACCATCAATCCGTGTTCTTTCGCGATCCGGTTGATGGTATCCATTTCGGCAGCTACGCCTGCATAGTCCACTGCGCAGATGGCCTTTGTCTTCGGCGTGATCAGTTCCTCGATCAGCATCTCATCTATGTTGCAGGTGTCAGGGCGGATATCGCAGAACAGCGGATGCGCGCCTCTGAGCAGAAAGGCGTTTACCGTCGATGAAAATGTAAACGACGGCACGATGACCTCATCTCCGGGTTCGATCCTGGAGAGGATCGAAGCCATCTCCAGCGACGCTGTTCCGGAGGTAGTGAGCAGCATACGTTCAAACCCGAACCGTTTGCCGAGCGCCTCGTAGGCCATATCCGTATATTTGCCGTCCCCCGACAGAACGTTTCCGTGGAGCGCGTCCAGCAGATACTTCTCTTCGAGCTGCGTTATACTTGCTTTATTGAACTTGATCACTTGTGGTTTCCTCCGCTTTGGTTTCTTCCGCTTTTGTTTCCTCTGTTGCGGCTTTATCTGTACTGTTTTCTGTATTGTTTTCCTCTGATGGTTTCTGAATCGTGTTGTCGACCGGATACATGGTGTCGTGGATCGCGGTCTTTGCTTCTTCTACGGACTCCTCGCTTGGGAATACGCAGGACAGATTCTGGTTACCCATGCTGAAGCACGGTGCTCCGCCTGTTCCGCCTGTGATATTCACCGTGTCGACCTTCCATCCGGTGTGCATGCTCCGTATGGTGAGCCGTGCCAGCATTCTCAGATCCTTGTCCGAAAGGTCTGTGTACATCTTGTCCTCGACGGAATTGAGGATGCTGCTGTACCGGGTCATGATGACCTTGCTGCTCGTGACTTTCTCGATGGTGGCCTTCAGGACCTTCTGCTGGTTCTTGTTCCGCTGCATATCGCCGTCGGTGAAAGCTTTTCGCTCTCTGGCGAAGTACAGTGCCGGCTTGCCCTTCAGGTGGTTCCAGCCTTTCTTATAGTGGCAGTCGTGGATCGCAGAATCGAATTCATACTCGGAATACACGTCGATGCCGCCGATGGCGTCGATCAGATCCACCAGCATGGAGAAGTTGACGGTGATCCCGTAGTTGATATCGATATCCAGGAAATCTTCGATGGTCTTCTTCGTCTCCTCTTCACCGTAGATACCCGTATGTGTCAGCTTGTCCTTCGCCCCGTAGGAGTGGAGCGGCACATAACTGTCTCTCGGGATGGACGTGAGGAGTACATGCTTCGTCTTCGGATTGACGGTCATGACCATATTGACGTCGGAAAGTCCTGACTTGTCTGACTTGAGCTTGCCCCAGATGTCCTTGCCGGAGATGAGTACGTTGAAGGAGTCGACACGCACGTCGATCCGCTTCGTACTGTCGTCAGATCTCTTCCTGACTTTGATCTTGTAGATACTCTGGGTGCTTTCTTTGAAGCCTGCGATCTGTTTGTTCAGCGTCTTATACTGCGGATTCGTAGCCATGATGACCACATCATTTTTGTCGCCCTTTTCGGGAAGCATCTCCCGTCCGAGGCCGATCAGGTTGCTGCTCTTCTCATAAGAAACGTTTTCCTTCGTGACCAGTCTCTCCTTTGCTTCCGTCAGCTGTTTCGAGTCCATGTCCAGGACCTTGACCTTCTGCCCGTTGATGTCGCCGATCTGGTTGTATTTGCCGCCGCGCAGCGTGATGACATTGTAGATCTCCCACGTCGCTCTGTATTTGCTGATTTTCTGCATGGTGTCATAGGTGCTGTAGATATAGAAATCACCTACCAAAAGCAAATTCATAAGCAGCATGAAGATGATTAGGCCGGTCACCCGCATCATGTTGGTCTTTTTCGAACCGTTGATCAGCAGGATCAGTACAATGTCGACTGCCACGATCGCTGCCAGGATCGCGAAGGTGTAACTTGCCGGCAGGATGTCGAGCACCAGCAGGAGGACCACGAAAAAGATTTCCGCGATCAGTCCTATTCCCATTACGATGCGCAGGCCCAGGGATCTCGGCATCAGCCTGAATTTGAATTTTTCGTTTAATAATTCGTTCATAATCTCACTTTTCTTCTTCAGGATAGTTTTCCGGATGATATGTCTTGTCGATTCCTTTCTTGACTTTTTCCACTGACTCTTCGCGCGGGATCGAGACAAGCAGGTCCCGTCCCATGCCCATTGTATAAGTACCCTTCATCGTCAGGTCTCCTTTGACCGACTGGGTCTTGATCGTCCATTTCCTGTCCATATCGGCGAGCTGCATCTTGACCAGGCTTGTCATCTCTTTCTGCGACATGTCTGTCTGCATCTCATCGTCTACGGCATCCAGCAGCTTCGTATAGTTGGTCAGCAGCACTCTGCTGCTCATGACTTTCTTCAGGCAGGCCTTCATGACCTTCTGCTGATTCTTGATCCGCTGCTGATCCTGATCCTCGAAGGCCTTCCGCTCTCTGGCGAAGTACAGCGCCTGCTTCCCGTTGAGATGGTTCCAGCCCTTCTTATAGGAACAGTCGTGGATCGCCGACTTGAATGCGTAATCCGAGTAAACGTCGATCCCGTCGATGGCATTGACAATATCCACCAGCATGGAGAAGTTCACTCTGACGTAATAGTCGATGTCGATATCCAGCCAGTCCTCGAGGGTCGTGACCGTTTCCTCCACGCCCCACACTCCTGAATGCGTAAGTTTGTCATACTCGCCAAAAGAGTGGAGGATGACATAGGAATCCCGCGGCACAGACGTCAGCATCACGCTCCTCGTCTTTGGATTCACTGTGACGACCATGTTGACATCGCTCCTGGAGACCTGGTCGATCTCTCCCCATATATCGATTCCGGTCACGCAAACATTGAAGGGCTCTTCTGTCACTGCAGTCCGCTCTTCTTCCGGCAGCCCGCTGGTCTCGCTGATCTTCTGCAGGGACACATACGTCTCGGCCATCACATAGGATCCCGAGCATAGCAAAATGCACACTGCCATGCATACTGCAGCGCCCGCCAACTGCTTTGTTATATTGTAACTCTTTATCAGTATTATACCACAGACATCGGCCAGTGCCATAGCTGCCAGAAGGGCAACCCAGTACTGCATCGGCAGCACATCGAGCACCATCATAATCAACAGAAAAACTGCTTCAAGAAAGAGCAGTAAAAGAACGGCTGCCGCACGTCCGATCATATTCAGGATCTGAAGCGTTTTCTGTTTCATGTTCTCTGATCGCCTGATGGTCTCTTATTTGACCTTTTTCAGCATTGCCATAGCACCGTTCTCATCCAGGACGACCATGATCCCTTCGTCATTGAACCAGAACTGCGCGTTCACTACTTCGTTCTGGGCTGTCGTCACGCCGTCTGCAAAGGTGCATTTGCCCTTCTCTTCTTCTCCGGTAATAACTGCATCGAATTTCTTATTCTTATGGAAAGTGATCTCGAATCCCCCGAACGCGTCATCTGCCATTTCCGTTACGGTCTTCCAGGTTCCGACAAAATCTTCATATTTCGTATCTGTCTTGACCGGCGTTTCCTCGGCGTTTTCCTCGGCCTCGATCATCGCCTCTTCTTTCGCTTCCAGCTCAGCGTCCTCTTCGATCTCGTCTTCCTTGTTGACTTCCTCTGTCGCTTCCTGCTTTGTTTCTGTATCCGCAGCCTGCTCCTCATCGGAACCGCCGCAGGCCGTAAAGCATACGCAGAATGCAAAAGCAAGAACGACGCTCGCAAATATGCTTATAATTCTCTTTTTCATCACCATTATCTTCCCCTTCCTTTGTTTGGTCATATACATAGTTATTATACAATAATCTCCACTTCAAGTCCACGAAAACAAGCTCTTAAACAAAAAGGCGCCGGTTACTCCAGCGCCAGTTCTACAAGTCTGTCTATCAGGTCTTCATATGGGATCCCCGAAGCCTCCCAAAGCTGGGGATACATGCTGATTTTGGTGAAGCCGGGCATGGTGTTGATCTCATTGAAAACCAGCTCGCCTTCGTCATATCCGCCGCCCGGGCCTTCCCGCAGGAAGAAATCCACTCTGGAAAGTCCTTTGCAGCCCATGATCTCGAAGATGCTCACCGCCGTCTGCCGGATTTGCTGCTGCAGCCGCTCCGGAATGTCTGTCACGATCGACGTGACAGATCCAACATCGTCGTATTTCGCCACGTAGTCATAGAATTCGTTGGCTGATATGATCTCGCCGATGCAGCTGGCCTGGGGGTCATCATTTCCCAGCACAGCCACTTCGATCTCTCTTCCCACGATGGCTTCCTCGATGATCGCTTTATCATCTTCTGCAAAAGCAACCTGCAGTGCTTCGGGAATGCCTTCCTTTTTCTTGACTTTGCTGATGCCTACGGAGGATCCTGCGTTGGCGGGCTTCACGAAGAGCGGATACTCCCCGTCGAAAAACTGGTCGATGACGCCTGCCGCATCCTCGACATCACAGCCTCTGTGTGCGACGCAGCATTTCGCCTGGTCACAGGCTTCTGCCTGATCGATGACGGCTTTTGTGACCGCCTTGTCCATGCAGGCTGCAGAAGCAGTGGAATCGGGTCCTACGAAGGGGATCCCGGCGATCGCCAGAAATCCCTGCATCCTGCCATCCTCTCCGTTTCTTCCGTGCAGGAGCGGGAAGACAACATCCACATCGAGTCCTGCGAATCCCGCGCCGGGCATCAGATAGACGTCTTTGTTCGACTCCATCTCCTCCCAGCTTCCGTCCGCAATGGCTGCCGCATCCGCCTCTGTCTGCATCCATTTGCCTTCTTTGGTGATGCCTACCTTGATGATCTCATACTTGTCCATGTTGATATGTTCCAGCACGGACGCGGCTGAGACCCGCGAGACCTCGTGTTCTGAAGAGACCCCGCCGAACAGGAGCATCATTTTGATAATCTTCTTTTCCATTTGCGTTACCTAGTAATTGAGTTACCTAGTAATTGAGTTACCTAATACAGCCCCGTAAGTGCGGAAATATTGTCGCTGATTTCCTGAACCGTTTCGCTCGGGGTGTACTCTTTCTGATCAAAGAACTGCTCGTGCAGTTTGCTGACATTGTTCGTCAGGTTGATTGGCGGTCCGTACCACGCATAGCCGGCTGCCGCATAGCCTGTCCAGCTGCCCACATCGTATGGGAATCCTGTGGTCGAGTCTGTCATGTCGAAGGATTTCACATTCGCCATGAGCTTCACGATATCCATGGAGCTGAGATTGGTCTTCACCTCGGGCATCGCGTTTCTTGCTACTGAAAGCATCTTGAGCGGTCCTGCCTGCTTGACTGCCTTGAAAGTCTGGCTGAAGACGATCTTCATTCTCTCATTTCTTCTGTAGTCGCCTGTGACAGCGTCCTTTCTGATTCTGGCGTATGTAACTGCCTGAACGCCGTTGAGCGTCTGCTTGCCCGGCTCTTTGACTTTGTCTGTCGGTCCGTCGACATTCACACCGGTCTCGTGGATGTACTTGTTCAGCTCATCCAGTTCTGATTCCTGCACGTCGATCTCTATGCCGCCGACAGAGTCGATCACATCCGCTACCGTCTTCCAGTTGATGACTACTACCTCATCGATATTCAGGTCGAGATTCTTGTTCAGCGTGTACAGCGACTGCTGCGCACCGCCGTAGAAATACGCGTGGGTGATCTTATCCAGACCCTCTTCCCCTACATCCAGAAGTGTATCTCTGAAGACGGAGAACAGCTTGACCTCGTTCGTCTCTTCGTTGATGCTTGCAACAATGATGGCGTCGCTTCTGACCTGCGAATCATCATCGTCCGCTCTGGCGTCGGTTCCGAGGATCGCGATGTTCCGGTAACTGTCGATCGCGGCGGCTGCCGTCGAATCGATTCCCAGATTGCCTTTATCCAGATCGACGTGCTGCGCGCTGGAAACGGTTGCCATCACCACTCCGAAACCGCCAAGTGCTGTTGCCGCCAGGAGCACCAGTATGATCAGTACTGCCAGCAGCGGTGCCGGGATCCTGCGCTTCCTGTGTCCGTTAGGGCCCTTGCCCGGCCGGCGCTTTTTCCTGCCTCTGCCGTACTCATCGTAATCAGCGTGTATGATACCGGACCTGACACCTCTCTCGTTGCGGTCCGCTTCTCTGGCTGCGATGTAGTCCTGCATCTGCCTGTCCCGCAGCTCCCTGTCCCGGGCTTCCCGCTCTCTTCGGGAACGGATCCCGTCAGCAGAGTAGGATGGGTTTTCTGCAGCAGACACTCTCTTGGCTTTGTTGGAGATCCTTCTCGTCTGTTCCCTCTCGTCGGGCACATACGGTTTCACGTTGGGCACGTGCGATCTCTCGCCGGGCATAAACTGTCCGTACTTATCGTCGCCGCTGTTGCGCAGACTTCCCTCGCGGAGTCTTTCCTGTTCCTTCTCGTACTCCCTGCTGATTTCCTCTTGCTGTTCGTGCTGTCTCAGCGCCAGATATTCGCGATATTGTCTTTCTCTCTCATCCATAACTATGTGGTTCGTATTCGTTTACAGTATCTTCGTGTGTTTTACTTTCAGCCATCTGCCGTTATCCATCTTGGCCCATCCGTCATGGACTTTCACGATGGTAACGATCTTTCCGGCTTTGTAGCTTCCCTTCTTCTTGTACTTTTTCCCCGGGCCTTTCCTGTAGTTCACTTTATCCGTCACAACGACTGCCTTGTACTTCAGGTGGCTTCTGTTGATGTAGTACCCGTTAGTCATCTTGGCCCAGTTTCCGTGGAAGCTCTTGATGTAGATGGTCGTTCCCTTCTTATAGGTGCCGACTTTCTTTTTCTTCTTGCTTGGACCCTTCCTGTACTTCATCTTGCAGGTGGTCACGGCTTTGTGCTGTTCTGCTGCTGCGGGTTTTGCTGTCGCAGCAGATGACTGTGACGAAGATGAAGAGGATGATGAGGATGATGGGGATGCTGCCGGTGCCGGCGCAGGTGTTGATGACTGGCTCTTCGGCTCGAAGACATAGTTGATATCAATATTTCCGCTCAGTCCGTTCACTCTGCCGGAGGAACTGTACTGCCACATCCAGTAATCACCCGGATACGTTGTTGCAACGCCGTTCGTCGTGTAGTTTGCGAGCCACATCTTGTACTTGCTCTGCAGCGTCTTATAGTCGATGAAGTTGCAGAGTGTATTGTAGTTCGCATATACCATCGGGGTATATCCTGCTGCCTTTATTGTATCACAGAATGCGATGCAGGACTTTGTTCCGACGCTTTTCATGACTTTTGCCGTCAGTCTGCCGCCTGTCTCATAGTCGAATACGACCGGAAGCGTGATCTTGCTCTTGTAGCTCTTGATCAAAGAAACCGTGTACTGGGCTTCGGACTTTGCCTCTGCTGCAGAAATTGCAGTGGAATAGTAGTACACGCCGACCTTGATGCCTGCTTTATAGGCGCCGTTGATGTTGTTCGAAAAAGTGGAGTCCGAATTGTGATCGCCGCCCTTCAGCGTACTGTAGCCGCATCTGATGATGGCGTGTGTCACGCCTGCAGCCTTGATCTTTTTCCAGTTGGCGTCGCTGACCTTGCCCTGCCACCAGGAAATGTCGATGCAGTGATATCTTGTGTAGCTCTTGTACTTGGATGGTGTCTGCGCTTTGCCGAGACCTGTGACGCCGCCGCCCATAGCGGTGATGTCGCCGTCTGTCTCGACATTGTCAGTATCATCGATTCCGTCCGCATTGGCGTCCGCGTTCATCAGGAATTCTTCGACCTCGTCAAGATCGACTTTCTTCTCGGAGATCAGTCCGTCTTCATCGACTTCATAGTATCTGTAGAACGTCGGGTCATCCAGGACCCAGCTGATCTCAGAGTCATTTTCGATGTCGCTGATATTCATTCCGCCCAGTCCTTCCAGCGCAGATCCTTCTGCAGCTGAAATGTCGCCGTCGGATGATTCTTCACTGTCTGTGTCTTCAACAGCCTGCGCCTCCTCTTGGACGCCTTCCTGATCGTCAGCGAATGCGCTGCCGGTCAAAAAGTTTGGCGCAAGCGTCATAGACAATCCTATGATGCACGCGAATATGATCGTTGCGATTTTTTTCATGACTTTTTCCTCTGTTTACGAATAATATCTTCTATTTTTTCTTCAGTTTCTTGGATGGCAGCCACTGTCCTGTGCTCACCTTGGACCAGCTCCCATAGGTTCCAATAACTGTTACGGTCTTGCCCTTCTTGAATTTCTTCTTCTTGAGGTAATTCTTCGAAGGACCGGAATAGCTTCTTGTCTTTTCCTTTAACTTCGCTTTGTACTTGACCTTCTCGGATGGTGTGATCGAAGGGTAAATAAAGGTTTTCTTGATTTTGCTTCTCTTGATCCAGTATCCGTTGGCCATCTGGACCCACTTGCCGCTCACGCTTGGCCTGAGGACATAGAATTGTTTGCCCTTCTTCAGACTTCCCTTCTTGTATTTGCCCGGCTTTTCGTAATATGGCGATTTCTCTGTGGTCTTCGCGATGTAGAGATACGCGCGTCCTTTGTTGTCCACCCTGTAGTTCTTATAACCGATCCGGAACAGCTTGCCGGTCTGCATGACGCCATCCTTATCAAAGACGTAGCGATAGACGCCGTGTTTGAAGTATTTGTTCTTCACGATCTTTCCGGTGGAACTGACCAGATAGACTTTGCCGTCGATGGTCTTGAACTTGTACGTAATGACCGGCTTGTTCATGTATTTGTCGATGTTGGCCTGCGGGCACATGAGCAGGTTCGCGTCGACCCTGCCGCTGATGCCGCTGACGGTGGTGCTGCTGGTGCACTGCCAGATGCTGTAGGCCTTCTTGTAGTCGCATTTCTTCGCCCACTGGGCGACCCACTTGTCGTAGCCGCTGAATCCTGACAGTTTGTTGTTCCACCAGTTCAGGTTCGCGTATACGCCCGATGGATAGCCAGCGTTCTTGAGTTTGCTGCAGAAGGCGTTCGCCATCTTGCAGATCGTCGCGTTTGAAGCCTTGGCAACATCCCGGTCTTCCAGATCGTAATAAATCGGGTAATCCAGTTTGCATTTGTTCGCCTTCAGCACTCTGATGGCGTGGTCCGCTTCATTCTTCGCTTCTGCTACCGTGTTGGCATGGGCGTAGAGATATACACCGTACGGGATCCCGTTCGCGATGCATCCTTTGACGTTCGCCGCGAATTTGCTGTCGTCCTGCGACGACTTGTTCGACCCGTATCCGCATCTTATGATTGCAAAATCAACACCTGCTGCTTTGACTTTTTTCCAGTCGATCTTGCCCTGCCAGTAGCTGACATCGATGCCCTTCAGGTATCCTGGGCCTCTGCGCTCTTTTCCCTTGGACCAGGTCCAGTATCTGTCTCTGGTTGTTGCAGACATAAGAGTGACCGTCGGATCGTCCATATCCTGCACCGATGTTTCCGGCGCCTGCTGCACTTCCTGCGGCGTCTGGTCAGGAGCCTGGGCCGTCAGCGTACCGCCTTCAGCAGACGGCTCCTCTGAAAGTTCCTCATCCTGTGCAGCTGCGTCTTCCTGCACTGCTGCGTCTTCCTGAAGATTTTCGTCATTCTGAAGGAGCTGCACTTCTTCGCCTTCCGGCGCTGCTTGTTCTTCATCCGGCGCAGCGAAAGACTGTCCGTCCGATAAGTTCTCGTCCGGCTGCTGGATGTCTGCTTCCGGCTGCTGGATGTCTGCTTCCGGCTGCTCCTCCATGCTGCTTCCCATCTGGGAATTGAAGTCCTCCTGCAGATCGTAATCTGCCGCGTCAGCGTCATAGGGATCCACGTCTTCTTCGGCAATAATATCCCCGTCCTGATATCTCCAGCTGCTGGCCGATTCTTCTACATCCTGTCCGTCCGACGCCGAAATGGGCGACACAAAGACAGGCGACATGGCCATGGCTGCTGTCAGGACCGCTGCAATGATTTTTTTAGTTGTCTGTAAGTTCAATCCGCATCACCTCCGGATGACAGGACACGCTGTACTGCGGGCAGGTAAGACACTCGAAGAAATTCGGCGCTTCCTCACGCGGTACTGTGACGAATCCGTTTTTGCGGAAGAATTCCGGCGCTCTCGCAACCAGGTACATTCTTGTTCCGCCTGAATTGATCGTTTCGTCTAATCCAAGCCTGAGCAGTTTGCTGCCCAGTCCTGTTCCCCTCAGTTCCTCATCTATGGCGATGCCGTCGCAGATGAACTCGCCTTCTCTTTTGGCGAGCACAAATGCTCCTGCGAGATTTCCGTCCTCATCTGTGATCTGCCAGCACTTGACAAGATCAGTCGGGACCTCCTCGGCATCTTCTTCTGTAAACTCAAGTTCGTTCTCAATAAAGAACGGGACGAGTTTTTCATATTCTTTTGTTTCGTTGATCAGATAATTTTTCATCAGCCATATACCCATGTTTCTTCATCTACGAAGATATCCAGCCTTTGCTTCAGGACGTCGAAATGCAGAGGCAGTTTCTCGCCGTGTTCCCCGTCGATATCTGTCGGGATATCTTCGTCAGACTCGATGATCAGCTTCGGCGTCTGGAAGTAGAGAACGTTCTTGTTCTCCGGGTGTCTGCCGTTGATCACTTCCATCAGCAAAGGCCCGAACTCCAGCCACGGCATCTTGCGGAAGGCGATCACGTCCAGTTTCCCGTCGTTCATCTTCGAAGCCGGCGACAGTTTCCGGAATCCTCCTGCCGATTCACCATTGCACACTGTCATGAAGAAGATTTCTTCTTCATATTCCTTCTCAGGTGTAGTCAGTTTGACGTTGATCGGATGCACCTGATTGAGCTCTGTTGCTGCTTTCAGATAGTAGGCAAGCGGTCCGATGGCGTTCTTGACATATGGATCGGTTTTCTGGCTCACGTCGACCATGTTCCCCAGCGCCGCTACATTGATGAAATATTTGTCGTTGACTACCCCGACATCTGCTTTGGTGGTCTTCTCACCAAGAGCGATATCCATCGCCTTCTCAATGTCGGACGGCAGCTCGAAGTAGTACGCGAAGTCATTGGCTGTTCCGGCGGGCAATATCCCCAGCGGCAGGTGGATGTCGTTGCGCATCATGCTGTTGACGCAAATATTGAGTGTTCCGTCTCCTCCGCAGGCGATGATCCTGCTGTACTCCTCCTGATCGATGCTCTCAAGCGCCCTGTCGATCTGGACGCCCATTTGCGCCCTGATCGTCATGACCTGCAGGCCCTTAGCCTGGCACTTCTCGATCATGTGGTCCAGGTTGTTCTTGAACATGCCGTTCCCGGAATAGGCGTTGTAGAAGAGCAGCACTTTGCTCTTTGCTATTTTGGTCATTTGTCTCCACCCTCTCTGCTGTCCCCGTACTTCAGCGTACGGTAATAATCGTAGTCAGTGCTCCCACGGAGGATGCTCCTGACTTCTCCGATCAGGTACAGCGAACCTGTGAACAGAACAACATCGTATCGGTTTCCGGTTTCCGCAGATTCCTGCAGCACCTCCTGCGCCGCGCGGACTGCCTCTGCCGGGCTGCCGCATACCCTGTGTATGCTGAGCGGCTGCCCCGCCTCATCTCTTGCCTTCCTGATATGCTCCGCGAACACTTCTGCGTCCATGGCGCGTCCTTCATAGTCAGGCTGGGTGGCGATGAAGTCTCTGCTGATGCCTGCAAGATGCGCCAGCACCTTATCGGTTTCTTTCTTCTCCACCATCCCGGCAACGATCAGCGTCTTCTTGCCCGGGAAAACGTCTCCCATAGCCTGCCGAACCGCCTCTGCACCTGCGTCGTTGTGCGCGCCGTCAAGTACGACGTACGCCCCGCACCAGTCGTCGGCTGCCGTTTCTTCCGGACCGTCTTCTCCCTTTTCCGGGCCGAAGATGACCTCGAAGCGTCCCGGCTGCACAGCTTCCTTTAGTCCTGCGTAGAGTCTGCTTCTTTCGATATTGATCTCTCTGTTCTGTCTTAAAACTTCTATGGTCGCCAAGGCCGTCTTGAGATTTTCGGCCTGGTGTCGTCCGATCATACTGATCACGACCTCACTGTAGTCTGTGTACCAAAGCGCACAGCTGACCTGCTGGCCTTCCGGTGAGATCCAGTCAGTTGAACATCTGATTTTTGAGACGTCGTACAGTCTGCTGCCGGTTTCGTATGCTTTCCGTGCGATCACGGCTGCCGCGTCATGATCTTTCACGTTGGATATCACCGGACAGCCTTTCTTGATGATCCCGGCTTTGTTGACCGCGATCTCAGCCAATGTGTCTCCCAGCACATGCATATGGTCGAAACCGATGCTTGTGATCACACTGGCAAGGGGCTGCTCGATGACGTTGGTCGCGTCGCCGATCCCTCCCATGCCGACTTCCAGGATGACAATATCCGGATTCATGCTTTTGAAGTAGAGGAATGCCGTTGCCATGACCACCTCGAATTCCGTCGGGGAATCCAGGCCGTCAGCAACCATCTCCGCAGCCTTCGCCAGCGCCTGATCTCCGTAAAGCTCAAGTTCTTCATCCGTGATCTGCCGGCCGTCAAACTGTATCCGCTCATTGAATTTTTCTATATAGGGCGATGTATAAAGCCCTACCTTGTATCCGCATCCGGCAAGTCCCTTCTCCAGAAACTTGCATGTGGAGCCTTTGCCGTTGGTGCCCGCCACGTGGATGTATTTCATGCCTTCGTGGGGGTCGCCCAAGCGTTTTAAGAGTTCACGAACTCTCTCCAGACCCAGAACGCTTCCGAATCTGTCGAATTCGTGGAACTTATCTACTGCTGTTGTCATAGTTTTATTTCAGTTTCGCTTCCACCAGCGCCAGTCTGTCTGCGACCTTGGCCAGCATCTCTTCGTACATTGCCTTCTTAGCTTTTTCTTCTTCGACGACCTTAGCCGGAGCCTTGCTCACGAAGCCTTCGTTCGAGAGCTTGCCAGCTGCACGCTTCACCTCACCCTCCAGGCGCTTCTTCTCCTTGGTGAGTCTGTCGAGCTCAGCGCTGTAGTCCATGAGTTCATCGAGCGGGATGTAGACCTCAGCTCCGTCGACGACTGCTGACATGGTCTCTTCCGGCACGTCCTTCTTATCAGAGATGAACGTGATCTGCGTGATATTGGCCAGGCTCTTGATATACCGTTCGCCTGCCTTGACGACCGCTTCTCTTTCTCCATCGGAGAGGATCACTGCCGACAGTTTCTTGCTCGGCGCTGCCTCTGCCTCTGCCCGGATGTTTCTGATGGCCTTGATGATGGACATCGCCATTTCAAGTTTTTCGGTTTCTTCCGGATATGTCAGCTGTTCGTCGAACTGCGGCCAGTCTGTTCTGATGATGAAATTGTGCGGATTGTATTCCGTCGCTTCAGCCTGAGGCAGGTAGCTCCAGATTTCCTCTGTGATGAACGGCATGAACGGATGGAGCAGCGTGAGGACGCTCTTGAGCACTCTGACAAGAATGTATCTTGCGACCTGCTTGTCTTCTTCATCGTCCCCGTAGAGTCTGCCTTTGACGATCTCGATGTACCAGTCGCAGAACTCGTTCCAGATCAGGTCGTATGCTCTCTGTCCTGCCAGCGCCAGGTCGTAACGCTCCATCGTGTCCGTGATGTACTTCGTCGCGTCGTTGACTCTGCTTAGGATCCATTTGTCCTCATCCTTCAGGTTGCCTGTCAGGGCCGCGTCATTGCAGCAGGCGTGTCCGCAGCAGTCCTCGCCGCATTTCAGCATAGGCAAAAACTCCCCGTCCTCGTCCTGCAGATTCATAATGACGAATCTGGACGCGTTCCAGAGTTTATTGGCAAAATTCCTGGCTGCCTCCAGTCTGTCCTCCTTGAACCGCATGTCGTTGCCCGGGGTGATGCCCGTTGTGAGCATGAACCGCAGCGCGTCCGCGCCGTACTGGTCGATGACCTCCAGCGGATCAATGCCGTTGCCGAGGGATTTGCTCATCTTTCTTCCCTGGGCGTCACGAACCAGTCCGTGTACGTATACGTCGTCAAAGGGCACGTGGCCTGTTGTTTCCAAAGCTGAGAACACCATTCTGACGACCCAGAAGAAGATGATATCGTATCCGGTAACCAACACATTCGTCGGATAGAAGTATTTGAAGTCCTCTGTTTCTTCAGGCCATCCTAATGTGGAGAACGGCCACAGTGCCGATGAGAACCATGTGTCCAGAACATCCTCGTCCTGTTTCAGATTCGTGCTCCCGCACTTCGGGCACTTGGTCGGATCCTCTTCTGCTACGATCAGCTCGCCGCAGTCCTGGCAGTACCACGCAGGGATCCTGTGTCCCCACCACAGCTGCCGGGAAATGCACCAGTCTCTGATCTCTTCGAGCCAGTGCAGGTAGATCTTTTCGAATCTGTCAGGCACGTGCCGCAGGTCGCCCTTCTTCGCCGCCTCAATCGCCGGCTTCGCCAGGTCTTCCATCTTGACGAACCACTGGTCGGAAAGCATCGGCTCGACGACCGTATGGCATCTGTAGCAGGTTCCTGCCGGGATGACCATCTCTTCGATTTTGACAAGGTAGCCGGCCTCTTCCAGATCCTTGACCCAGGCCTTCCGGCATTCGTAGCGGTCCATACCCGCATACTTCCCGGCGACCTCATTCATGGTGGCGTCTTCATTGATACAGCAGACAATCGGCAGATCGTTTCTCTGCCCGACCATGAAGTCGTTCTCGTCGTGGGCCGGCGTGATCTTGACCGCGCCGGTACCCTTCTCAGGGTCAGGATAGATGTCTGTGATGACAGGTATTTCCCTTCCTACCAGCGGCAGGATAACTTTCTTTCCTACCAGATCCTTGTATCTTTCGTCACTTGGGTGTACTGCTATGGCAACGTCGCCGAACATGGTCTCCGGTCTGGATGTTGCGACGACGATCCCGTCTCCTCCATCCACGCCCGGATACCGGAAGTACCAGTAGGATCCTGTCTGATCCTCATGTTCGACTTCTGCATCGGAAAGGGATGTTCCGCAGGTCGGGCACCAGTTGATGAGCCGGTTGCCTCTGTAAATGAGTCCCTTGTTGTAAAGCTGTACGAAGAAGTGGCGGACTGCCTTGTTGCAGCCTTCATCCATGGTGAAACGTTCGCGTTCCCAGTCGCAGGAGTCGCCGAGCTTACGGCACTGCTTCGTGATCTTGCCGCCGTAGACTCGCTTCCACTCCCAGGCCCGCTTCAGGAATTCTTCACGTCCGAGGTCTTCCTTCTCCTTGCCTTCTTCTTCTCTGATTTTATTAACGACTTTGACTTCGGTGGCGATGCTCGCATGGTCGCTTCCCGGAAGCCACAGCGCGCTGTATCCCTGCAGTCTCTTGAATCTGGTAAGCACATCCTGCAGTGTCTGGTCGAGCGCATGGCCCATGTGAAGCTGCCCCGTGATGTTTGGAGGCGGCATCACGATCGTATAAGGCGTCTTGTCCGGATCACGTTCCGCCCGGAACGCACCGCTGCTCTCCCACGCCTCATATATCCTATCCTCAAAGTCTTTCGGATCGTATGTCTTTGCTAAATTCTTTTTCATTGGTATTCCTCACATTCGAATGATGCTAATGACTTATGCTTCTGTCTTAATCTTCTATAACGTAAACCCTAAGGCCTCCGCGGCCTGTGTCCCGGGTTCCTTTGACCTCTGTCTCGCCGGTGATCTGTCCGTTCATGAACATCATCCCGCTTTCTGCCGGCGCAGCGCCGATGCCGATCACCGCCGCAAGGCCGGAAGGGGTCACCATTTCCGTATCCACATCCGTGCAGGTATCGAACCGGAGGGCAGGATAGATTCTGCCGCACTCATCCATCATGGCCTGCACGGCCGGTACAGGTACGGGTATTCGCCCATGCGCGCAGTCGACGAATCCGCTGCCGTCGTTGATCTTCGATGCGATCACCCTGCCGGGTCCGATCACATCCAGCGCGGCGCCGATCCCCAGCGCGTTCGCGATCGCCTGATCTCTGCCCACCTCATGGAAGTGAACTGTCTCCAGGGTTTCTCCGTGCACGGTGGCTTCCGCCTTCGCGATCACCGCATAGATGTTCTTCGCAGTCTCTCTTGCCTTTGCAGTATAGGCTTCCTGTGCATCGATGATGTGTTTGACATCCGAGTAGCTGCGGCCGTGGTCGTTGTGGCTGTGTGTGTGGCCGTGCTCGTGCGCATGCTCGTGATCGTGATCCGCGTGGGCATGATCCGCATGGTCGTGATTGTGATCCGCGTGGATATGCTCGTGGCTGTGACTGTAACCGCCATGGCTGTGCTCATGGGCGTGGATATGCAGGGGTGTTAACGCGTCATGGTCGAATCCTGCAAGCTCCGCCAGCGCACGAAGCACCATGTCCCCGCTGACGCCGTTGGTGCAATCAAGATATAGTGTTTTCATAGTTTTCTCTTTCGTGTTTCCTTCATGTGCCTGCGGTAAAACAGGCACCACAAATACAAAAGGGTACAATTATACGCAGTGATTATAACAGGAAATCTCTCTGGAATGGGCTTTCTAACAGTATTTTAAGAATGGGACGGGCTTGCTGGTGCCGGCGGGGCGGCTTCGAACGGCTGCTGTTTTACATCAGTATTACACCAATAGAAAAGAGCAGGTACGAATCCTGCTCTCTCCATTCCCGCATATGCGATTATCGCTACTCTTCTCTTCTTCTCCTGGCCAGTGCGTACGCGATGCACGCCAGCAGCAGAGCGCCTATACCGCCGCCGATCAGGAACGGAAGTTTGCTGCCGGAGTCTTTGCCTTCCTGATCGCTTCCGTCAGCCAGTGGTGCGTCCGGGTCATCCAAATCGACAAAATCACTCGGGGCAGCCTGGGGCGTATCGTTGTCCGCGATGTTGGTGCCGTCGGCATTGGCTGTAGCGTTTCCGCCGGGTGCATTTGCGTTGGCAGCGCCATTATTTGCACCGTTGTTGTTTCCGTTGTTGCCGTTATTATTGTTCCCGTTGTTGTCGTTGTCGTCGTTATCCCCGCCGTTATCCGATCTTCCGGTGTAGGAATAGGTAAAGGTATAGACGTTCTGGGATTCATCCGCAGAGAGGGTCTTGCCTTTGTTGTAGGCATCCGGCAGATAGTTTTCGACGTACTTATAGGAAACGACCGGCTTATCGCCTACCATG
This sequence comes from uncultured Eubacteriales bacterium, assembly GCA_902786815.1. Lineage (GTDB taxonomy): Bacteria > Bacillota > Clostridia > Peptostreptococcales > Anaerovoracaceae > Lentihominibacter. The sequence continues at coordinate 3,687 of CADADV010000001.1, read as the reverse complement.
CCGTAATAGGTGTCGCTGTCATGCAGCTCTTCTCCGTCCTTCGCGGAAACATAGTTGACGGTATACGCAACCATACCGCCCTTGATGCCGTAGGCCACCTCAAATGCCATGTCCTCATCTACTGTAATGGTCTTCGAGTTGATGTCTTTGTATTCGTCGTTGTCATGACCTGTCTGGCGAAGTCCTTTGGCATAATATTCATTGTTGTCAAGGTGGAAGTCCAGGTCGTCCAGACTGATCGTGATCTCCTCACCCGCCTTGCATTCCTTAGTGACCGTCTTGTTGTCCGGATCAGATCCGAAGTGTCCCTGCAGACCCGCGTAGAAGGTGACGGTATAGCCGTAGCCTGAGGATTTATCAACTGTTCCGAAGGAACAGATGGTGCCGAAGGTCAGTATCAGCGACAGCGCGATCGCTGCGATCCTCATAGTTCTTTTCATTCCTGATCACCTGCCTTCCTGTCTTTTAGCCAGCTCAGGATCGTCAGCAGCGCCAGGATCCCCGCCAGCGTCATCAGAAGCAGGGCCATCCAGGGATCAGAGTCATCCCCGGTCCTTGTGGACGCGTGCGTCTTATTCGTGGTCGTTCCTGCCTTTTCAAGTTCAACTGCATAGGCGACCTCCAGCTTGCCGTAGGTATCCATGTAGTCGTTGACCTCTGTCTCTCCGTCAAACTTGACGTAAAGCTCCGTATAGCCCTTCTGACCCGGTTTCAGCTTCTGGATGAAGAACCATTCTTTGGTCGCGTTGGTGGCCTGGTGCAGGCCTTCCATGCCCGCGACCTTGGCGTCACCGCCGACCTGTTCGTTACTGAAGAGCACCTGGCGGTCGCCGTTCGGTTTGATATGAGTCAGCTTAAACGTGTAGCCGCCGTTCTCGCTCCGGTCAAAGCTCTGCTCCAGAGTCTTCATGACCTGACTCTTCATATACCAGTAGGTCGTGTCCTTATACTCGTTCTTGAATTCCACCCGGAAGGTGACGTCATCACCCGGCTCCAGACCCCGGACCTTGGTGGCTATGGTATTGGAATCGAAGTCGTCTGATTCGATGGTGCTGCCGCCGTCGAACCAGCAGTGGCCGTTGACCGTCTGGCTTTCTGCACTCACACTCATGGTCATTCCCAGCAAAAGCAGGACTGACATGGTGAGGATCATCATTGTGTGTTTCATTCTCATCTTCATGCCTCCTTACTTCACTGTGACCTTGCCGTTCTTAGCTGATACATTTTCTACACCCCAAAGGCTGTCAATGGCGTCGTTGACGTTATGGGTCTGGATCGCCTGGACGCTGGCCTCGATATAGAAGGTGTAGTTGTCGTAATCGTAACTGTAGGTGTAGATTTTTGTGATCTTGTTGCCTTCTTTATTTTCCTTCGTCTCTATAGTCATATTCTCTTTACTGACGATGGAATTGTCGATGGTCAGTTCATTGAACAGAAGCGGGGATCTTTTGTTGGCCTTGAGCATGCTCGTCAGATAGTAGGTTTCAGACTCTGCGCTGTGCTCTTTTTTATTGCGCTGCCAGGCACTGCTGTTATAGGCCTTCCCATTGTAGGTCAGCCTGATCAGGGCCGGGTCGAGGTAAGTTGCCTTTTTCCCGTCCGGATCGACCCAGTATTTCTTCACGGTCAAACGTACATACTGATCGATGTCCTGCCCGTTCTTCGCGCTGATCTCTTCCTTATAGGTGCGGCCCGGCTCAATGTTTCCCGGCGTTCCCAGCTCGTAAGCCGGCGTATCACCGTAGTGGGTATCATTTTTATAGCCCAGGTATTCAACCAGATTGCCGTGGTACTTCTGGTCCCTCGCTTCACCGCTGTCGTAGCGGTGGACCGAAGTCATTTCATTCTCCCCGTGGCAGACATCCTTGCCATTCTCGATCAGGTGCACCTGCAGGTGATCCAGCTCGAAGTCAGCGATGTAAAAATCACTGAAGATGCTCAGTTTGGCCTGGGTTCCGATCAGGCCGCCGCTCAGGGCGACCAGCATCGCCGCGAAGAGGGCCAGAGTTCTCTTGGAGAGCTTGGTATTTCTGAATTTCATATCACTCACCCTCCTTTCCGCTGTTTACAGCCGGAACTTTGATATTCTTCACGATGCTCTGCTTCCAGCCGGCAGGGCACGCCAGCGTCCTGCCGTTGTATACGGCCTGAGCGCTCTCATGCACTACCGTTATTTCAAAGCTGTAATCCGGTTCATCGCCTTCCCAGCTGAACTCCATCTTGGCAAGGATATCAGAGGTCGACTCCCCAGGCGCAAGCACCTTCTTATAGTAGTACCAGGTTATGCCGTTGCTGTCTGTGTCCAGGGCCCAATCGTCAGAGTCGTATTTCGGAGCATTCTTGAAATACCTGACACCTTCGCCCATGATAGCCACTCTGACGATCATATTGGTTTTGCCGGTGTTTTTTATCACGATGTCCTTCTGATCATGGTCCTCGCCTTCACTCAGCTCCGTTTTGCCGCCGAGATTCAGGGTGGCTCCGCCCGACGCATCCTCATAATCGTTGAAATACGCCAGAGTCATCCCCACCGAGGCCGACAGGCAGAGCACCAAAGCGAGTATTACCAAAATCTTGTTGCTGATCTTCTTCTTCATCGTTTTGTCCTCCTTTCTGTCGTCCTATCACTTAGGCACATCCGGCGACTCTCCGCCGACGTTCCATTCGTATTTACCAGCTTCGTTCTTGTCGACGTTGTTGATGATACCGCTTCCGGTGGTGGTGTTGATCTGCTGGTTATCTATCGATACTGTCCATATCGGATATCCGTTTTTATCGGTTTTCTTGGTCGCGTTGACCGTGGCGCCCGGTTTGTAATTGCTGCTGTAGATCTCCTTGACCTCTACAGTCGTATCGATTGGTATTTTGTCCACCTCTATCGTCTGTGAAGTGACATTGTCCTTATCGAACTGGACGCTGACCTCTCTCGTCTTGCCCTTCTCACCTGTAACAGGATCGTCATATGTGAGTCTGAATACGAGTGTGGCATTCACATACTCACCGTCCGTATCCTCACCGATGAACTTGTCTATCGACTTGGTCAGGAACAGCTTGGTGTACTCCTTAGCATTCTCGAAACCGAACTCAGTCTTATTATCCGAAGCCGTAACTTCAAGTGTACCATCGCCATTGTCCCTGACAGTGATCGTTACTTCATAAACAGTACCATCGTACTTGATATCCCTTTCGCTGTCGTAGTAGAAGGTTTCATCTCCTACAGTCTTCTTGACAGCGCTTGCCGGTATATCTTCTACAACTACATAATGATACTCATATGATCCGTCCTCTTTCTTATCTTCAGGCTTGAGTTCAGATAGAGTGAACTCGATGTTTGGTGTAAATGTGAACGATATCTTGCCATTTTCATCAGGCGTCTTGCCTTCTGTCGTTGCGGATGCAACTTTCTTTGACTGAAGGACTTTGTCGGATCCCAGTTCGTTGCGCTCCACTTTTTTGAGGCCCAGAAGCTTGGAAGATGCTGCTTCAAAATCACTCTTCTTGTAGACGCTGAAGGTGAAGATTTCATCATCAAATGAACCATGAGTAAACTTCTTCGTACCTTCAAGACTGATCGAGCCTTTGGCATCATAATCATTGCTGAATTCAGGTGTGGCAAATTCTGTGGACCCGTTATACTTGACGGTCAGTGTTCCGCTTCCGGCATCAGATACATTAACTGTGTACTCT